>CAYYHB010000042.1:14101-29142 GCA_964471395.1 uncultured Burkholderiales bacterium
CCGGGCTTGTCGCGGTCGGGGCGACCGGGGCGGTCGTAGCCGGGCTTGTCGCGGTCGGGGCGACCGGGGCGGTCGTAGCCGGGCCTACCGTCGCGGCCGGGGCGACCGGGGCGGTCAAAACCAATACGGCTGCAATCGCCGGTATGCTGGCGACCGCACCTGTCGCAGCTCGCCTGGGGCCGACCGACAGGATTGTTGAAGTCAGGACGCCCACCTTGATGAGGGCGGCGATCATAGTTCACGTTGGTATTGCGAACAATATTCGTGTTGCGAACGATAGTGTTGTTGCGCACGACCCGAACCGGTCGACAGGCGGCTGGACGATAGTTGTAGTAGGTGGTTGGACGCCAGGGCCTGAAGTCACCTTGACAACTCGGGTTCCAATAACCGTAACTCGGCTGGTAGGCTGGCCAGTAGCCGGTGCTGATGGAGCCGCTCCACCAGTCGCAGTTGCGATTGAAGAACCAGTCCGATACCACTACCGCCAGTCCGAAGGTCACGGCACCGGTGGCGAATCCATTGGTAAAGCCCGAAGTATAGGCCGAGTCATTGTAACCCGGATCGACCAGGCTGTAGCCGAGGTCCGTTCCCCCGATGGCATTCGGGTCATAGGAAGGGACATAGACACGGGATGGGTCGGTTGGCTGGATCGTCACCAGGCCATCATCCTCGATGACCTGTATCTCGTTGCCACTCTTGAGCGCTCCCGCCTGAAGGGCACGCTGACGCACTCCCTGCACAGACCGCATGACGTCGCTCATCTGGTGACTGGCCGCGAAGGCGAGGGCCGAGGTCCACTGGCTGTCCTCGTTGAGCGTCTCAAGGATCTCAGGGAAATCCATCAGGGCTTTGACCGCCGGATCCCACGCTTCGGGGGCCGCTTCAGGGCCTTGCCCCTGAGCAACCAACTGCCGGGCCTGAGCGAGTTGCTCGGGATAGGCCGCAGCGCTGAGAATGTTGGATAGCAGCGGGTCGGGATAAAGCGCAATGGAGTCGACGATCTGGTCGAGCTCATCGGCGCTGTAAAGCTCCTGGGCGCGGGCCTTACCGGTCAGGCCCGCCCAGCAGACCGCCCCGATCAGACAGGCCAGCGCGAGCCTGCAAAGTCTCTTTTCCAACATAGGGGAAGACCTCCCAATTCCGGGTGTGTGTCTCCCCACATCATGAAATTTAGCATTCTCTTATTAGAGGATTATTGCCGATTTGTGATCGTCTGGCAGTCGTGCAGCGTTGAGGGGCCGTGTGTACGCCAGCTTCGGCCCTTCGCTGCACGAGGAGCGAACGGCCAGGCGATATCGTCACCGGGTGCTGGTCCCGGAGGTCGCCAGTTGGGGAGTTCCTGGCGACCACCGGAGCAGCCTGTCTCGGTTCGGTTGGTGAACCTGAGCAAGGCTATCTTAACGCGAGGGTCTGAAGGCTGCCCGGAGCTTTCCTGAAGAAATTCTAAAGATCCTCGGAACGTGTCCCGGTGGGAAGCAGAACGATGGCCCGGGTTCCTCGCCCCGGCTCACTCTCCAGCGAGAGCTGGCCGTGCATCGCCTCCACGAGCGCGCGGGCGATGGGCAGACCGAGCCCGGTTCCTCCCGTTCCTCTGGAGCGGGCCGGGTCGGCTCGGTAGAAGCGGTCAAAAACCCGTTCGAGATCCTCGGGAGCAATCCCGATGCCCTCATCCTCGACCACCAGGCGAATGAAGGCTCCTTCCCGGCGGGCGGTTAGCCGGATGCGTTTGCCGGCTGCAGTGTATTTGGTAGAGTTGTTGACCAGGTTTCTGACCACTCGATCGAGCGACTCGGCCTGGGCCAGTACGGCCAGGCCTGGAGGGCACTCCACCTCGATTACGTGGTCCATGCGCTTGAGGCGGGCATAGGCGGCAATCTCTTCCAGAAAAGCTGGCAGTGATACCACGCCCGGGGGAGTCGCAGCCCGCTGCTCGGCCCGCGACAGGGCCAGCAGGTCGGCGACCAGACGCCCCATACGCTCCACCTCGCGCTCCATGGTCGAGAGGGCCAGCTCGCGATCCTTAGGATTCTTGTCGGCCCCGCGACGCAGCATCTCCAACATGCCGCCAATAGCTGTCAGCGGCGTCTTAAGCTCATGCGAGGCGTCGGCCACGAATTGCTTCTGATTCTCCCGAGACCTTCTCAGGCTCACCACCATCTTGTCAAAGGCCAGAGAGAGTCGCGCTACCTCGCGTGTGCCCTCAGACAGTGGACCCGGGGGAGTGAGCTCTCCCGAGGCTACCCGCTCGGCGGCTCCGGTGAGAATCTCGAGCGGGCGGGAGAGGCGGGCGGCTAACCAGTGACTCACTGCCAGCGAGAGCAGCACCGTGCTCAGGCCGACGACGACGAAATACCAGGCCAGGGCGTCGAGCAATTCGCGTGACAGATCCCAGGGAAGTCCAACAGCCACCACGGCCCGGGGCTGGCCCGCGCGATACAGCGTCAGCAAGGAAACCTGCCAGGTGCGTGGGCCGGCTCGGATCAGCATGCTTCGCCGCTGCTCGTCGATGAGCATCAGCGCGGCCAGTTGGCCGCTATCGGGAGAGTAGGGTTCCGCTTCTCGATGGCGTCGGGGCCCGGCCTCGGCGACCAGGCCTCCATCCGCTCGAAAGACTTGAATGAAGGCCCACGGCTCCACGAGAGAGACGGCCTCGGTCAGCCGTTGAGCTCTGCTCAACACTTCCGCCGGTGCTTCGAATCGTCCGTCCGGACGCCAATCGCGGGGGCCGAACACGTCCACCATGCCCTCGGCGACCATTCGCGAGAGCCGATACTCACCGGTTCGGAGCAGGTGGCGGGCGACCAGGCCGTGGACCGAAAGGCCCAGCACGGTCAGGGAGAGGAGAAGAGAGCCCGCCAGACCCAGGGCCAGAACCCAGCGCAAGGACATTCGTCCAGGATCAACCCCCCAGCGCATAGCCAACGCCGCGCACAGTCCGAATCAAGGTGCGATCTGTATCGCTCAGCTTGTGACGCAGGGAGCTGATGTGGACCTCAACGACATTGGTGTTACCCTCGAAGTCGAACCCCCAGAGCTGGCTCAGCAGTTGCTCGCGGGTGAGCACCTGGGTGGGCCGGCGCATCAAGGCCTCGAGCAGATCAAACTCGCGGGCGGTCAATTCGACGCTTTCTCCCGCCTTGCGAGCTCGACGTGTGGATGGATCAAGCTCCAGGTCGGCAAATCGCATGAGCTTGTCATTATGGCGATGGGTGCGGCGCAGCAAGGCCTGAATGCGGGCCAGTAACTCCTCGAACTTGAACGGCTTGGGAAGATAGTCGTCTGCCCCGCATTGCAGGCCCTCCACCCGGTCTTCCACTTCGCCCCGGGCTGACAGCATCAGGACCGGAACTTCGCTGAGGGCCCGCAACTCGCGGCAGACGCTTAGGCCGTCTCCATCAGGAAGCATCCGGTCCAGGACCACCAAGTCGGGGCGAAAATCCTTCCAGGTTTGCAGGGCCTGTCGCCCGTCTCCGGCTGAACCTACCTCAAAGCCCTCGTAGCGCAGGCCCAGGCTGATGTAGTCGACGATGGAGGGCTCGTCATCGACGACCAGGATACGAACTCTGGTTTCGGTTTCGGCGGTCACTCAGGAAGCGGTTCGACACTGGGCCGGCGATTCCCATCAGTCGCAATGGCTTCGATGGCCGCGATGCTTGCGGTGGTGCTTCTTGTTGTATTTGACGGTTCGACAGTCGTTGGCGTAGGAGCGCGGTACGCCAGCGCCATAGTAGACGGGCTGCTGTTGCACGACCACCGGTCGGGGGTGCACGATGACCGGCTGCGGTTGTACGACGACCGGCTGGGCTACGGGGTAGTAGACCGGTGGTGGGTAGGGATTGCCAAGTTGTATGGTGACGCCGACCTGGGCCGAGGCGGGCAGATAAGACAGCACGACCACGGCGGCGGCGAGAGCGAGTTTGCGAAACATCATTGTCTAAGACCTCCAAAGAGAGTGGGTAGGTTGAATGCTCTACCCGCAGGGTCATCATACCCTCCCGGGTGGTCGACTTACCTGAGGAATTCCTAAAGAATCCCGGAGGGTTGGATAAAGCTTCCAGGTCATTCCCTGGCCGGAAGGGCCAGCTCAAAAATGGCTCCAGCGCTGGCTCCTGGCACAAAACGAAGACTGCCCCCACAGCCCTGGGCGATCTGCAAGCTCACGGTCAGCCCCAGCCCGGTCCCCTGCCCAGGCGGGCGAGTGGTGAAGAAGGGCTCGAAGATACGCTCCTGGATCTCGGGGGGGACTCCTGGCCCATCATCTTCAACGCGCAGCAGGACCATCCCGTTCTCGGCCCGGGTCGACAGCCGAACCTGGCGCGAGCTCGCGGCCGGGTCCAGGGCTGCCTGACAGGCGTTCTGCAGGAGGCTGGTAACGACTTGCTGCAACTCGGAGGAGGCGCCTGCCACACGAGGAATGTCCGGTGCGTTGCTGCTGATCAGGTCGATCCCCTGGCTCGCCAGTTGCGGGCCGAGGAGGGTCAGAGTGTCCTGCAGCAGCACGTTCAGGCGAGTCACCGAGGTGCTGACGGCCTCGCCACCTCGCGAGCTGTAGAGAAGCTTGGAGACGATCTCCTGACAACGTCCCACCCCCCGGTCGCAGATGTCCAGCTTTGGCCCGATCCGCTCCAGCTTCCCCCCTTCCAGAGCCAGACGAGCCCCTTCCAGGGCCAGCACCACCGCCCCCAGCGGATTGTTCAGCTCGTGGGCCACTCCCGCCGCCAACTGGCCGACTGCTGCCATCTTTGACGATTGCACCATCTGGGCCTGAGAAAGCTTGAGCTGGCGGTGGATAGCGGCATTGTCCAGGGCCACCGCCGCTTGATAGGCCAGCGTCTGCAGCACATCCGCCTGCTCCGAGCTGAAGCCCTGGGTCTGGCTCGACTGCAACACGACCACCCCCACCACCTTGAACTCGTGGATCAGGGGCACGGCCAGCAGTCCTCCCACGGTGACCGGCACGCCCTGCTGGGCTGCTTTCGAGGCGACCTCAAGAGCTGCCGTGTCAAGCTGAAAGCTCTCCGGCCATGTCAGGACAGTCTGACTCCGACCTGGCTCGTAAAACGCTCCGCGCTCATGGGGAATCGTGTCCTGCACCAGACCGCGCAAGCGCTGCAAGATTTCCTCGCGAGCCAGGCCGGCGGCCAGCACGCGGGCCCCTTCCAGCAGGTATGCCTGGCGCTGGACCCAGATCCTCAGCTTGAGCTGGGAGCGGCGCTCCTCTTCGAAGCGGCGCACCGACTGAACTCCCAGGCCGCCAGCGCCAGCCAGGATGACCAGGTAGTGGCGCTCCTCCCAGCTGAAATCGGTATGCTGGCGGCCCACATAGAGCACCCCCTCGCCCTCCATCGGCAGGGCAGCGGCGACCGCTTCGCCCTTCATCCCCTGGCCCGGGGTAACCTTGCCTGTTCGCCAGCAACGCTCCACGATCGAGCCGAGTGGGACCGCGTCATCCTTGAGGAAGATCAGCACACTCTGGCAGCGCACCATCTTGCGCACCGAGCTGCCGATCAGGGCCAGCAGGCTCTCGAGGTCGGGGCTGCCGGCCATGGAGGCGATCAGCTCCTGCAGCAGCTTGCGCTCTTGCGACTCGATGCCGAGCTCGCTCTGGGTTTGCGACAGCCTGGTCTGGGTGACCTGCAGCGCCTCGCGCGACTGTTGAGCGCGCAGCTCAAGCCGCTCGCGGTCGAGCAGCTCGAGCCGGAGCAGATCGACCTGGGCGGCCCGGTGCAGACCGAGCAGCAGCGGGCATAGCCACAGCCCGTTCCAGGACCCGGCTTGAAACAAGAGCATCAAGGCCGGCCCCAGGCCAGCCACCCCGGCCACGTAGAGCGAGGTTAGCTCGCGATGGCGCTCCCAGGCTCCCCGCCCGGCCTTTTCCCAGGGCGCCAGCATCCGGTCGGGGAGCGCGAGCGCCAGGGGCAGGTAGGCCAGAAGACCGATCCCCACCCCGGCCAGGGGGCCACCGCCTGCGGGGGTCAGCCAGGCTACAGCGGCCAGGGCGGCCAGACCCGGAAGGACATCCGCCATGGCCTCGTGCAGCGTGCGCGGGCCAGCGTGGCTGCGGGCGTAAAGCAGGCTGCGCAGACCCACGCCTGCGATCAGGACCACGGCTGCGGCCGCCGGGCCGGCTCCGGTCATGAGAGCCAGGGCGAAGATCGGCCCGAAAGCGGCCGAGAAGAATCCCACCCCGGTCAGGGGGACGGCCATGAGCTCCAGGACCACGGCCAGGACGGCCAGAAAAACCAGCTGTCCGCTCGGGGTCGGGGCCTGGCCACGGGCCAGCACAAGCAGGAAAAGGGCGGCCGCCAGAGCCATCCAGCGCATCTCAGGAGGCTTGCGCGGGGTCGGCTGGCAACTCCTTCACCGGCAGCTCGGCCTGCAGGCGAGTGCCCCGGCCTGGCCTGCTGGTCAGGAGCAGACGGCCTCCCAGGCCGGAGAGTCGCTCGCGAATTCCCCGCAGACCAAGATGGCCGGGGTACTCGCGCTCGGGCTCGAAACCCCGACCGTCATCGGCGATGATCAGGCAGACCTGGCTTTCTTCGGTGCGCAGCTCAATGGTCACGCACCGGGACCCGGCGTGCTTGACCACATTGTGCAGAGCCTCCGAGGCCACTCGTACCAGAGCATGCCTTCTCTCAGGGCTCAGCTCGGGCTCGGCAGACAGTCGTTCCTCCACCCTCAAGCCGTGCCGCGAGCGCAACGAGGCAGCGTGGCGGGTCAGGGCCTCCACCAGTCCGCTTTCGTCCACCGATTCGGGCCGCAGGGAGTAGAGTAGCGCCTGCATCTCCTTGGAGGCGCCCTCCACCAGGCTCTGAGCATACTCCAGCGGCTCGAATGCCCGGGCCGGGTCCCGCGCGAGCTGAGCCCTGGCCGTCTTGATGCCCAGCGTGATGCCATAGAGGGCCTGCGAAACCGAGTCGTGCAACTCGCGGGCCAGGCGGGCCCGCTCCTGGAGGGCCGTTTTCTCGCGCAGCTCTTCCATCAGGCGGGCATTTTCAATGGCCACTGCGGCCAGGTCGGCCAGGGTATGCAGAAAGGTTGTCTCGGCCTCGCCCAGAGCGCAATCGGCCAGGTAGTAGCCGGTCAGAGCCCCCAGCACACAGCCGCGAAACTTCAAGGGGACGGCCATGGCCGTGTCCCATTCGACGGCCCCCACCCATGGCGCGCGCCTGCGCAGGTCGCGGTCGACTACCACGCCTCCTGACTCGATGGCCTGCCGGGCGGTCAGAGGCTCGCCTTCCAGCCAGCGGCGCTCGAATTCTCGCCAGAACTCGGGGCTCAGGCCGGTGAGGCAGCCGGGGCGCAGCCCGCGCTCGTCCACCAGCACCACCGAACAGGCTCGAGCATACGTGGTCTGCACGACCTTCGTGCCGAGGGAAGCCAGCGTCTCCTCCAGGCTGCCCTGATAGGCCAGGCTGGAGGCGAAGTGGCTGAGAGTGGCCATCCGGTGCACCAGGCGCCGCCCTTCAGTGACGTCGAGCAGCACCACCGCCACCAGCTTGCGGGTCGGAGTGTTCAGGTGGAAGTGGAGCATCTCCGCCTCGCGCTCTTCGCCGTCGGGACGGATGACCCGGGTGGGGTAGCGCTTGCGCTGGGGAATGATAGGATCGGCAACCCTGCGCTTGAGCTCCTCGCCCTCCTCGGGGGGATAATACTGGGCATAGTCCCGGCCCTGAAGATCGTCCAGCGAGCGACCCAGAATCTCGCAGGCGGCTGGATTGGCAAACAGAACCCGTCGCCAGGGGTCGAGCACGGCGACCCCGGCAGGAGTGGCTCCGACGAGATGGGGGAGCAGGGCCGGGTCGAAGAGGTTCTCGATCGGCTCGAAGGGAGGCGGGATCACAGCTTGTGCTGTACCGCGTAAAGAGCGGCCTGGGTGCGACTGGAGAGGCCCAGCTTGGCCAACAGGTTGCTCACATGGGTCTTGACCGTCTTCTCGGCAATGGACAGATTTTGGGCGATGGACCGGTTGGATTCGCCCCGGGCCACCAGGCGCAGCACTTCGGTCTCGCGCTCGGTGAGCCGATCGGGGCTCTGGGGCGAGCGCATCTCCTGCAGCAGGCGGGCCGCAGCCTGGGGCGACAGCTGCACCTGGCCGGCGGCGGCCGCCCGGATGGCCTGGCACAGCTCCTCGGCCCGGGCGTCTTTGAGGAGGTAGCCCATGGCCCCCGCTCGCACCGCGCCCACCACCGAGCTATCGTCCAGCACGCTGGTCAGGGCCACCGCCTCTACCTCGGGCAACTCCTGGCGCAGGCGGGCGATGGCCTGGATTCCGTCCAGCCGGGGCATCAAGAGATCCATCACGACCACGTCGGGCTTGAGCTCGTGGGCCTTCTCGAGAGCTTCCAGGCCGTCCGAGGCCTCGCCCACGACCTCGAGCTCAGGGTCGAGCTCGAGAAACATGCGCAGGCCCTGGCGCACCACGGCGTGATCATCGGCAATGAGAATGCGGATCTGGCTCACGCGCCCTCTTTCGCTCCAGGTTCGACCCTGGCCTACCGAAAGTTCTCCGGAAAGTGCCGCTGCAATTCGTCGAGCACCTCGCTGCTCCATTCGTAGCCCAGCAGATGAGCATCGGCCAGTTCTTGAACCGCCTCGAGTGGCAGGCTGTGCCCTTCCGCCCGGATCTGCGCGGGCTCGAAGCGCACGTCCCAGGTGCGGCAGACCTCGCGCAACTCGGGCTCGGTCAGGCGCAGCGCGCCGGCCATCAAGGTGGCGCTCATGGCGTTGAGAAAGCCTACACGTACCTCCTTTCCTCGCAACTCGCTGATGGGGCGAATGGTGTGAAAGCCCAGGGGGACTCCCGTGCGAGCGGCCAGAGGAAGAGTGTGTACCAGGGCCTCCAGGTCATACATCTCCTGCAAAACCAGGCCCACGCGGGGAAAATCGCGACGCGCGGCCAGTCGCTGCATCACCGGGGTCAGCTCGCGAAGGCCCATCACCACGATCAGTCGGGAGGGCTCCTGGTGGCGGATCAGGTAGCGGTGCACTGCATCCACCGTCTCCTCGACCAGTCCCAGAGAGGCCGAGACCAGTCCCAGGCTGATGCGATCCAGGTGGCGATAGACGGCCAGCGCCTGGGAGACTGAGGCGATGGCTTCCTCAGGCGACTCGACCGTGGGGAGGTAGTAGTCGATGGGGGAGAGCCGGGCCACTAACTCGCCCTGGCGGATGCGGTAGTGCCCCAGCATCCAGGCGGGAGGCACCAGATTCTTGCGCACATGGTACTGGCAGACCGTGGCCCGCCCCGTCAGCAGGGCGCTGAGCGTCTTCCCCAGAGCCTCTTGGAGAGTGCGCGGGGGCTCGGAGGGGGGAGGCTTGCGGAACAAAGATCCCATGCTCTGGCGAGGTTCGAGCGTCGGCGTTTCTTTCCCCGTAAGTTCATCTGTCAGCAACAACCGCAATTGGGCCGGCGAGCATGATGCAGGCACAAATACGAGAGATTCCAGGGGAGGTTTCACATATCATGCTGACCGCCATTCGTTCCACCCAGCTCAGTTTCCAGAGCCAGCCCGCCCGCGCCAGCGTCGCCCCGGCTCAGGCCCAGGAGGCCAGCCAGCCGCTCGACCTGACCACCATCGACAACGCTCAGGAAGCTGCCGCGCTGCCCTGTCTCAACCCCGGCCTGTTAAGTGTGGTGGTCACGGGGATGTTCATCTCGTCCATGACCAACGGTCCGGCCACGGCTGCCTTGCAGGTGGCCCTCAACGAGGTCCCGGGCAGCTTGAGCTACACCTTTAATCCTCAGAATCCCCAGCAGGCCGTGACCGCCTCGGGCGAGGTGGGTGGATTGCCTTACCGCGAGAGCTGGGCCATCGACCAGGAGAAGCGTCAGCTGACCCTGACCGCTCAGCTCGGCGACACCCCGGTCGAAGTGAAGATGACCGCCGGCCAGAAAGGCGTGCTGGCTCGTGGCTCGGTGGGCAACCTGACACTGACCCAGGTGATCAGCGGCGAGGAAGACCTCAGCTCGGTCACCAGCAACGGCCAGCTGGGTAACGAGCGCTTCAACCACCAGATTGGCTTTGCAGAAGCTGAGAACGGGGAATACAAGGTCTCCATCGCCGGCCAGCTCGGCGAGGCCACCCTCGAGCAGACGGTGACCCTGGCCCGGGCCGAGGATGCGCAGCTGTCGCTCGAGGGGCAGGGGAATCTTGCCGGGATGTCCTTTGCGATGTCCGGCAAGCTCTATGCCGGTCGCTAGGGCTCAGCTCAAGCGGGCTGTCGAAGAGCAGCACTGGGATCTGCTGGACAAGCTGCTCGAGTCAGACAACTCGAGCGTCAATGACAACAGTCTCTTCACCGACACCTGGGGCACCTGGTTCGGCGCGCTCTACTGGTGCGTGGGGCGCAATGAGCTCGAGGGAGTGCGGGTGCTGCTCAAGCACGGCGCCGATCCCCACCTTCAGTGTTGGGGGGACTGCATTCCGATGAGTCCGCTGGAGCTGGCGCAGGAGGGGGGCAAGGCCGACTTGCTGCCCCTCCTGACCGGCCAGAAGCCGGCGGCTTATCAGCGTATGTCCGATCCGGAGACTCCCAAAGAGAGGGCGCGCGACCGGGTTGTCAATCGCCAGAAGAAAGTGGCCGATGCGACCGGGGTGATGTTTCCGCTGGAGGCGTTCGCGGACGAGTGATCCGCTCAGCATCAACCGCGCCGCTTGACCTGCACGCCGCCGATCCGCACCCAGGCCACGCTCTCTTGCACCGCGGCTCCCTTGTCTTCCTCTTGCAAAGCGGCCTGCAGCGGGTTCTGTAGCCCGATCAGCTCCTCGCGCTCGCTCGAGCCAACCTTGATGGCCAGCGAGCCGTCGGCGAGCAGGGCCGGGGCCGAGCGCACCTCGCCCGGGCAAGTCAAGCGGAAGTTCTCCTCGCCCGTCTCGGCGTTGAGTGAGTAGAGCGCCCCCGCCTTGACCACGAAAACGTTCCCCTGGTCATCCTCGACCGGGGAGTAGCGGGTTTCGAACTTGCCCCGTGCGGTCCAGCTCTTGCCGTCCTGGCGCAGCACGTGCAACTCGTCGAGCCCGGTGAAGAAGAAGATATTCCCGGCCCGGTCAGAGGTGGGCTGCGAGAATAGCGTGTTCTCTATGGGCTGCTCGCGCAGCGTCTCGCCGGTGCGGGCGTCGAGGAAGAAGAGTCGCTCGCCACGGGCAACCATGACCTGGTCTTCGCCCACCGGCACCGGGTCGTAGAAGCCTCGGCCCGGCAGCTCGCGTTTCCAGGCCGGCTGCCCGCTGGTCGGGTCCAGCGCAACCACCTCGCTGTCGCCCGTGGTGGCGCTGATCAGCCCGTTGGGCAGGTTGACGAGCCGGTGCAGGTCGCCCTTGGGGGTCATGGGGATGGGCAACATTCCCGGTTGGGCGTTGACCTTGACCTCCCACTGGTGCACCGTGCCGTGGTGGGGGATGAGCGCTATGGGAGCTATCAGCTTGGAGAACAGGCTCTTCTTGGGCTTCACACGCGGATCCACCGCGTAGATGGACCAGTCCTTATCGAACATCCCGTCGCCTCCGAACAGCACCAGCGTGCCGTTGGGCCCGGGGGCGGGGGGAGAGAGCGTGCTGTGGTCGAGAGCTACCTCGTGCTCGGGCAGTCCGGTCTCGCGGTCGAGCACGAACACCCGGCGCATGTCGGCCACCACAAGAACTTTGCCGTCCTGGGTGAAAGCGGGATCGGTCATGTGCCCGGCCCCGCCTTCATTTCTGAAAGTCCACAGGGCTTTGCCCGTCTCCGGGTCGAAGCGCCGCAGGGTGCCATCGCCGGCCGAAGCGTAGAGGGCCCCGCTCGGATCGGCGGTGGGACGGTTCGAAAGCGAGAAGGGAAGCTTGACCCGCCAGCGCTCGCTGCCCTCGGGTCGTAGCAGGGCTCGAGCCGTCCCGACCAGCGAAGGGCGGCCTGACTCGAACGATTCCCGAGGCTGCCCCGAGCTTGCCGTGGGTCCGCGCTGCGCTGAAGGCTGGGGCCCCAGGGGGCCCAGGGGGGAAACCTGCATCTTGCTTGATTCGCCATCCGGGGTTCAGGATTCCTTGAGCCCCTGCAATTAGGCTCGGGACATGAAGCTGATGCCGTGGGGCGAGGCTATCCGGACCGGTCAGGCGAAGTCGCAGAGCGCCTGGACCCGGCGTGGCGCCCTGTCGGCGCTGGATCAGACGCTGGACACGGTAGCCGACTCCTCGCCCGATCCCCAGCTTTCCCTGACGGTCGGTCGACTTCGGGCCGCCTGCCAGGCCACACGTTCGATGCCGGCCCAGCGCCTGGTCTTGCTGCGAGCCGCTCTGGATCGGCTCGAGCTGCAGGCCGCTCGCGGCCTGGGCCTGCAGGTCTCTCTTGCGACTCTGGCCGTGGAAGACTATCATGGCCGCGGTCCGGAGGTCGCTCGCTGCCTGGTGGACTCGTTGGCCGAAACGGCTCGCGGCACGCCCCGCGAGGATTACCAGCGGTTTTGCTGCGAGCTGGCCCGGCGCACCCCGGAGCCGATTCGAACGTTGCACTGGGCCGAGTCCGGGGGCGATGTCACGGACACTTCCACCTGGGCCAGAGCGGCTGGCAGCCACGTCGCGAACCAGATGCATGAAAAGAATCCACAGGCCGCCCGCGCCCTGGCCGACTTTGCCCTGGCCGCGATCAAGCAGAAAGCCGGGCAGGAGTCGGACGGACGGGTGACCCGCTTGTTGGTCCAATACCAGGCTTTGACGGATTGCCACGGGGATCGGCTCGAGCTTGCCTACGGCCTGTTGCAGGCCATCGGGTCGGGGCTCGGGGCCGGCTCGGCCGCTCGCGCTCTGATGCTGGGCGAAGGGCCGGCCTATGCCGACATGGCAGACCGTCCCGATCCTCCCGGTTCGCTCGGCCGCGCCTGCCAGGACATCTGCTGGGGCCTGCAGTCCTCGAGCTGGTTCTTTGATACCCTCCAGAGTCGCAATTTTTCGCTGCTTCTGAAAGAGGCTGCCGGGGCGCTTCCAGGCTCCCCTCCGGAGAAGGCCAGGCTGCTGACGGGTGGAATGCTGGCCCTGGAGGGCAACCTGGCCGGACGCGAGCTGCCTGAGAGCGCCGCCTTCTGGCGCCAGCTCTTGCGCCGAGTTCCCGACCCGGATGTGCACCGGGCCGCGGTAACCGGGTTGCTCCAGCGTCACGCGGACGACCCCGCCGTGGAGCGATTTCGCGCCGTCCTGGAAGAGCCCGGGCCCTGCCAGGAGCAGCTGGTGGATATGGTGCTGGGCAAGTGGAGTGGCGATGCCAGTATGTCCGGCCTGGAGGCGCTCGGAGCGGTCAGCACCGCGAGCCAGATCGTCGAGTCGACTGACCGGCTCCAAATCGGAGCTGTCTCGGTGCGCAAACGCTCCTTCAGCTCTTTTTGAGGAGTCCGTCGACCCGGGCGGCACAACCCGCCTCGCAGGTCATACCGGCCACGTAGAAGCGGGCGACCCGGGTTGAATCGGCCCGAGCTCCGGCCAGAAGGATGAAAAAGCAAAGAAATAGGAGTGTCCCCCGACGCATGGGGTGGTGCTTTCCCGAACCGGCTAGTCCTGTATCTGGGAGAATCGGCCTCAAGGAGCAAAGCTCCCAGTTGTGAGGCTGTTCCTCAGTCACCGCGCATTGTCGTCAGCGGAGTGGATCGCCCCCGAGCTGCGGCGTGAGATCCATGAGCTGGTCAAGGCTGGCGACCGACCAGAGGTTGCGAAGGAGCGCTGAGCACCACCACCGAGCGTCCCTCCAGGGGATAGCGCGCCCCCGAGCGAACCTTGCGCGCCGGCTCCTCGGGACGGGCCGTGTCCAGCAGCAGGGTCCAGCTCGGCACCAGCTGAGGGCTGGCCAGGCGGAACTCGATCGGATCGCAGTGGGCATTGAGCATGAGCAACAGGTGGTCGCCCACGACCGGATCGCCCTGCTCGTCGATCTCGTCCTGAGGGCGACCCGAGACCCAGACTCCCAGACAGCGCACGAAGTCCTGGTTCCAGGCTTTGTCGGTCATCTCGCTGCCCTTGGGCTCGTACCAAACGATGTTGCGCAGCTGGCCCCGGGGCGGGCGGGGAGCGAAGAAGCGACGGCGCCGCAGGAGAGGCTGCGAGCGGCGCAGCTCGGCCAGCCGACGGGTGAAGCGCAGCAACGCCAGCTGGTCTTCGTCGAGCTCCCAGCTCAGCCAGCTGATGGGGTTGTCCTGACAGTAGGCATTGTTGTTGCCCCGCTGGGTGCGCCCCATCTCATCCCCGGCGCACAGCATGGGCACCCCCTGGGAGAGGAACAAAGTGGCCAGCAGGTTGCGCTTCTGGCGCTCGCGCAGGGCGCGCACCTCGGGGTCGTCGCTGGGGCCCTCGTGACCGCAGTTCCAGCTGTTGTTGTGGCTCTCACCGTCGCGGTTTTGCTCGCCGTTGGCCAGGTTGTGCTTCTCGTCGTAGCTGACCAGGTCGTGCAGAGTGAAGCCATCGTGGCAGGTGATGAAGTTGATGCTGGCCTGAGGACGACGCCCCCCCTCCTGGTAGAGATCGCTCGAGCCGCACAGGCGCGAGGCCAGGGCCGGGGCCTGGCCGGAATCGCCCTTCCAGAAACGACGCACCGTATCGCGGTACTGACCGTTCCACTCCTTCCACAGCACGGGGAAGTTGCCCACCTGGTAGCCGCCTTCGCCCAGGTCCCAGGGCTCGGCGATCAGCTTGATGCGGTTGAGCACCGGGTCTTGCTGGATGATGTCGAAGAACGCGCCGAGGCGGTCCACCTCGTAGCTCTCGCGGGCCAGCGAGCTGGCCAGGTCGAAGCGAAAGCCGTCGATGCGCATCTCCTGCACCCAATAGCGCAGGCTGTCCATGATGAGCTGCAGAACGCGAGGATTGGTGGTGTTGAGGGTGTTGCCGCAACCGGTGAAGTCGAGGTAGTAGCGGGGGGTGTCTGTGAGCAGCCGGTAGTAGCTGGCATTGTCCAGCCCGCGCAGACAGGCGGTGGGCCCCAGGTGGTTGCCCTCGGCGGTGTGGTTGTAGACCACGTCCAGAATGACCTCGATGCCGGCCGAGTGAAAGCGGGCCACCATCGACTTGAACTCGCGCAAAACG
>CAYYHB010000043.1:0-28771 GCA_964471395.1 uncultured Burkholderiales bacterium
ACCTTTGCATTGCGAACGCAACGCTCTCCCAGCTGAGCTACTCCCCCGAGCAGAACGGATTGATTATAGGCAATGAGAGCGGTCCGGTCAAGAAGTGGCGGCCACCGGAACGCGCACGCCGCCCACCACCAGGTAGCCAGCCTGGCGCTTTACGCCGGCGGTCAGGCCGGGACTGGCCAGCTGGTGCACCTCCGCCGACATCTCCTTGAGGTGCCCGAGCTGCTGCTCCCAGCCAGCGAGATGGCGGTCCAGGGCCAGGACCTTCTGCTCGCGCCGCAGCATCACGTGACCCACCGTTGTCAGGGCGGCCGAGCCGCCGAAGCCCAGCGCGATGCCAGCGGCTCCCAGGAAGGGCAGGCCGACCAGTCCGAGGAGCATCCCGCCGACCGCCCCGTAGCCAACCTTGAGCATCTGCTTGCGCAGCGCCTGCTGCTCGCTGGCCAGGCTGGTCCGCACTTCGCTCAGCTTCTCCTCGGTCCGGGCCGAAAGGCCGGCCAGGTCGCGCTCCACCTCGCTCAGGGCGGCAGCGTGGCCGGGCTGGTCCAGGTTGGCCGCCAGGTAGCCCCGCGAGGCCTGCATCAGGTCGAGCACTTCCTCTCGAGTGGCGGGAGTGTCGGGCTGGACTACAGGCAGGGTCTTGAGCCACTCTCCGGGGGCCAGCGGCGGGGCCGTGGCCACCCGGGTCCAGCGCTCGAGCATCTCGCCCGTCTCCTGGTAGAAGCGGTCGTTGGAGAAGCCCCCATAGCCAGCCATGAAGGCGCAAGCGGCCGCCCCCGTGCCGACGATGGGGGCGATCATCCCGGCCATGGGGAAGCTCGGGCCCAGAGCCAACCCGGCGGCCGCTCCGGCGGCCAGGAGGCCCACGCCGACCAGAACCGCCTTGCGACCGCCTGAGCGCGACTCGGCTCGCAGACGGGCGATCTCAGCGTGCATCGAGGCCGTATCGTGGCCAGAAATCTGCTCCATGCGATAGGCTTCCCGCATTACGACACCCCGGGCAGCGGCGCTGCCCGGGTCAGAAAGCTCGGAGCTCTTGAGTCGGTCGGCCCGTTCGTAGACCGTCTTCAACACCTGGTCCCGGCCGAGGACGTGGACCTGCATGTCCGCAGAATCACGTTCGGCGTTCAGGAAGTAAAGGGCCGAATGTTACGCAGAGGTTGCCGCTCCGTCAGGCGCGAAACCTCCCTCATGACTCGAGTGCTGCTGGCCCTCTTGCTGGCCCTGCCCCTGCTGGCCGAGGCCCCCCCGCTGACCGTCGAAGCCCGGGTGCTCGAACTGACCAACAGTGAGCGCATCAAGGCCGGTCTCCCCGCCCTCAAGGCCGAGAGCAAACTGGCCCTGGCCGGCCGCCTGCACTCGAAGGAGATGTGCGAGCAAGACTACTTTTCCCACATCTCCCCCACCCCCGGCCGCAGCACCCCACGCGAGCGAATGGAGACAGCCGGAGCGCGCTCGCGAGCGGTCGGCGAGAACATCTACATGAGCATGGGGCGCCCACCCGAGGAGGTCCCGGCTCGGGCCCTCACCTCCTGGATGAACAGCCCCGGCCATCGGGCCAACATCCTGAGCCCCGACTTCACCTCTCTCGGAGTCGGCATCTACGTCTCCGGTCCCAACATTTACGTCACCCAGGTGTTCAGCGCCGACCTGGAGTGACCGAGCAAGAGCGCCTGGAGCTCGACCCCGAGAAAGCCGCCCAACGAAAGCGGAGGGCCGCGCGACGTCTGCATGTGGTGGAGATCCCCCTCTACCGCATGATCGGCATGCTCTTCATGGTCTTGCTGGTGCGCCTGCATCCCACCGACCCCTGGCCCACCTGGACCTGGCTCTTCCCCACCCTCTCGCTCGGCTACGCGGCCGTCAGCTGGCTCATCCTCTACCGCTTTGATCGGCTGGGGCTGGTCTTTCTTTACCTGGACGTGCTGATCTACTGCCTGACCATCTTCCTGACCGGGGTGGAGCAGAGCTGGTACATCTTCCTCCTGATCATCCGGGTGGCCGACCAGATCCCGGCCGGTCCGCGCCGTACCCTGGCCTTCGCCCACTTCAACCTGGCCTGCTATATCCTGATGCTGGGCTTTGCCAGCCTGGCCGGCCATCACGTGCAGGGCCCGGCGGCGGTGCAGAAGGCTCTCATCATCTACCTGAGCGGCCTGTACCTCTGCCTCAGCGCTCTGACCGCCGAGCGGCTGCGAGAGCGCGCGGCCAGCGCTCTTCGCACATCGCGTCACCTGATCGTCGAGCTCGGGCAACGCACCCGCGAGTTGGAGGAAGCCAATCAGGCCAAAACCCGCTTTCTGGCCAACACCTCGCACGAGCTGCGCACCCCGATGAACGGAGTGCTGGGCATGCTCGACCTGACCCTGGATACGCGGCTCGACGAGCAACAACGCTCGTATCTACGCGATGCGCGCGACTCGGCCAGCTCGCTCCTGCGCGTGCTCAACGACATCCTGGACGTGAGCAAGCTCGAGTCGGGGCGCTTCACCATCCACCCCGTCCCCTTCGAGCTCAAGGAGTTCCTGCACGAGGTGCACAGCTTCTTCGTGGCCCGGGCCCACAGCCAGGGGGTGGAGCTGGAGCTGGGGCTGAGCTCGGAGCTGCCCGCTCGAGTGCAGGGCGACCGCGATCGGCTCAGGCAGATCTTGCTCAACCTGCTCGACAACGCCTTCAAGTTCACCTTGCAGGGCAGGGTGAGCCTGAGCGCCTCCTGGCAGGACGGCAAGGTACGCTTCTCGGTACGCGATACCGGCCAGGGGATCGAGCCTGAGAAGCTGGAGACGATGTTCGACCCCTTCGTCCAGGGGGATGACTCGATGACCCGCGAGCAGGGAGGCACCGGCCTGGGGCTTTCCATCTGCCGCGAGCTGGCTCAGCTGATGGGGGGCAGCCTGACGGCCACCAGCCATCCTGGCCAGGGATCCGAGTTCGTCCTGATCGTCAGGTTGGAGGTGATGGCCGACAGCGCGGGCCCCACTCCGGCCCCTGCCAGCGAGCGACCAGGCCGTGCGCTCAAGGTGCTGGTGGCCGAAGACAACCCCGTCAACCAGCGCGTCTGCGCCCGCATGCTCGAGCGCTTCGGCCACCGCGCTGTGCTGGCCTCGGACGGACACCAGGCCCTGACGCTGCTGGAGAAAGAGAGCTTCGACCTGGTGCTGATGGACATCCAGATGCCCGGCCTCGATGGCCTGGAGGTCACCCGTCGCACGCGCGAGGGCGGCAACAAAGTGCCTATCGTAGCTCTCACGGCCCACGCTACGGTGGGCTATCGCGAGCACTGCCTGAGCCAGGGGATGGACGGCTATCTGGACAAGCCCATCCGGATGGAGGACCTCAGGCAGGTGCTGGAGCAGTACGCCAGCGCATGAGATTTCTCTGGGGAGCAGCCACCGCCAGCTACCAGATCGAGGGCGCCTGGAATGAGGATGGCAAAGGCGAGTCGATCTGGGATCGCTTCTCGCACACGCCCGGCAGGGTCCATAACGGCGACACCGGAGACGTAGCTTGCGACCACTACCACCGCTGGCGCGAAGACATCGCTCTGATGAAGGAGCTGGGGCTGGGAGCCTACCGCTTCAGCCTCTCCTGGCCGCGCATCCTGCCCCAGGGCACCGGGGCGGTGAACCAGCGCGGGCTCGACTTCTACAGCCGACTGGTGGACGGCCTGCTCCAGGCCGGCATCAAGCCCTTCGTAACCCTGTATCACTGGGATCTGCCCCAGGCTCTGGAGGACGAGGGCGGCTGGCAGAACCCGTCCATGGCCGACTGGCTGACCGAGTACGCGCTGGTGGTGGCCGAGCGACTGGGAGACCGGGTGGGCCACTTCATGGTGCTCAACGAGCCGTGGGTGTTCACCTTCCTCGGCTATCACGAAGGGATCCACGCTCCCGGCAAGCAGGGCCTCTTCGTGCCCGTGTCCCACCAGGTGAACGTGGCCCACGCCCGGGCCCTGAACGCCCTCAAGGGGCAGCACCCCAACCTGGAGGTGGGCTCAGCCTTCAGCTTCGCGCCCTCCTATCCCCTCAGCCCCCAGGACGAGGAGGCCACGGCTCGCCAGCATGCCTTCAACAACGACTGGTTCCTGCGCCCGCTGCTCCGGGGATCGTATCCCGAGGGCCTGTGGGAGATGCCCGAGCCGGTGGCGGCGCCGCTCGACTTCATCGGGGTTAACCTCTACTTCCGCCAGATCGTGCAGGACGACCCGAGCGACGAGTTCCTGGGCGTGAAGCTGGTGGAGGGGCCCGGTTGGAAGACCGACATCGGCTGGGAGGTCTGGCCCGAGGCCCTCTCGCGCATGCTCACCTGGCTCTCGGAGGAGTACCGGCTCCCCCTCTACGTGACCGAGAACGGCTGCGCCCTGGACGAGCCGACCGCAGACCAGCGCCGCATCGAGTACCTCGATGGCCACATCCGCGAGGCCCTCAAGGCCCGCGACGCCGGAGCCGACCTGCGCGGATACTTCTGCTGGAGCCTGCTCGACAACTTCGAGTGGGCCTGGGGCTATCGCCAGCGCTTCGGCCTGGTGCACGTCGACTATGCGAGCCAGAAGCGCACGGTGAAGGCCAGCGGGCGCTGGTACAACGACAGCTTCGGGCGTGCTATAATGCCGGTGTGAAGACTCCCGAGCAAGAAGCGCGCGCCATGGCCCAGCGCGAGGCCAACGCCGAAGCAAAGCGCCAGGGCTTGCCGCTGCCTTATCCCAATCTGTGGGATTTCTGGGATCCCACCAAGGTTCACGAAGGCGCCAGCCCCGAGGAGATCCATCAGAGCTATCTCGAATTCTGCAAGCTATGTCCGCCTCCGCCGACGATTCACTACATACTCTACGAGACTTCGCCGGATTCCTGAGCGGTCTTCAGGACCAGGGCCTGGAGTACAGCGTCATTGGCGGAATGGCGGTGGGGAGCTATGCCCGCTTGATGGGTCGAGAGAGCCTGTCGCGCGACCTGGACATCGTGACCACCGGCGAGACCCTGAACGCAGCCCTTGACTGGGCAGCCTCCCAGGGCATGGCGATTCGCAAAAGGCCCCAACCGCGCACCATCCCGGTCGCCTTCCTGGAGTGGGAGGGCCACGAGATCAACATCCTGACCGGAAGCACGGGCCTGCCCGAGCCGGAGGCCCTGTTCCGGGCGGCTCGCTACTTCCACCTCCAGCCCGAGCTGGCCGTGCCCGTGGCCGACCCCTTCGATCTCCTGCGCAACAAGCTGCGTGTGAACCGTCCCAAGGACCAGAACATCGCCCTCCTGCTCGACTTCGTCACCGAGGAGGCGATCGCGGCCTTCGAGCGCGAGACCGACCCCAGAAAGCGCCTGGCCCCGGCCCGCGAGCTGCTGCGCGTGACCGGCGCACCGCTGCTGACCCCCGAGTTGGCCGCGGCCCTACTCGAGCGGGCCTCGACCCGGGCCGACTACAATTTCCTGGTGATGAAGTCGCCCTCGGCCGAGCCGGTGCTCGCCCGGGCCCCCGAGAGGTGGCAGGCCGACCTGCAGGGCCTCTTGAAGCACCGCGCGTGAGCGAGCCGATCCCGGGTTTTCGTACCGTGCCCCGCACCGGGGTCATCTACGTCATGAGCCGCGCCGCCGAGCTGGGCTTCTCTTACGGACATCCCGAGTGGGCCAACCTGGGCCAGGGCTCGCCCGAAACCGGTCCACTGCCGGGCTCTCCGCCCCGCATCGAAGCCCTCCAGGTCAAGCCGTCGCTGCAGGCCTACAGCCCGGTGGAAGGCCTGCTCGAGCTGCGCGAGAAGGTGGCCGTCTTCTACAACACCGTCTACCGCAAAGGCCAGCGCTCTTTGTACACGGCCGAGAACGTCTCCATCGCCGGGGGCGGGCGGTTGGCCCTGACCCGAGTGGCGGCGGCCCTGGACGCCATCAACATGGGCTATTTCATCCCCGACTACACGGCCTATGAAGAGTTGCTCTCGGGGTTCAAGAACTTCGTGCCCATCCCCATCCTGCTCGACGCCTCCTCGGGCTACAAGATCAGCCAGGGCGACCTGCGCAAGGAGGTGCTGGGGCGCGGCCTCTCGGCCGTGCTGGTCTCCAACCCCACCAACCCCACCGGCCAGCTGGCCGAGGGCAACGAGCTGAAGGCCTGGGTGCGGCTCGCGCGCGAGTGCCGCTGTACCTTCATTCTGGACGAGTTCTACTCCCACTTCATCTACACCGGCTCCTCCCCGGCCGAGGGCAAGATGGTCAGCGCCGCCGCTTACGTCGAGGACGTAGAGGACGATCCGGTGCTGATCGTGGACGGCCTGACCAAGAACTGGCGCTATCCCGGCTGGCGCATCAGCTGGACGGTGGGGCCGCGCTCCATCATCGAGGCCATCGCCAGCGCCGGCTCGTTCCTCGACGGCGGCGCCAACCACCCTTTCCAGCAGCAGGCCGTGGCCCTGCTCGACCCGGAGCTGGCCCTGGCCGAGACGGTGGCCCTGCAGACCTGCTTCTGGGAGAAGCGGGCCTACATGCTGCGGCGCCTCAAGGAGATGGGGATCGAGCCCGACGCCGACCCGGAGGGCGCCTTCTATGTGTGGGCCAACCTGTCGAGGCTGCCCGAGCCGCTGAATCGGGGCATGGCTTTCTTCGAGGCCGGCCTGAAGGAGAAGGTGATCACCGTTCCAGGGGTGTTCTTCGACGTCAACCCTGGCAAGCGCCGCTCCAACATGCGCTACGAGCACTACGCGCGCATCAGCTTCGGGCCCGAGATGGCCGTGCTCGAGCGTGGGCTCGATGCGCTGGCCCGGGTGGTGGCGTCTGCGAGCGTCGCAATGGGGTAACCGGTGGTCAAGGAAACCCTCCGATGACTTGACAGCGGTGCCGGCTCGGCAGCCTGTGGGAGAGGCTCGCCGTGGATTGCGGCTCCCATCATCACGGATCTCGTCGTCGCGTTCTCGGATCCGCGTCGATTTCTGGAGTTGAATCGAATCTCTCCGAAGGACCAGGTGCCCTATTGTGGAATTGCAGGAGGTTTGAACCGAGAGGGGGATTTGACGTGCGCGTCGAGATAGCAATGCTCCTAATTGTTTCGCTGGCCGTTGGTTGTGGGCCGAAGGTCGTTCCGGGGCCCAAGGCGCCGTCGCCTCGACCGTCCCAGGTAACGAAGCCCAGCCCGGCCAGCACTCCCAACATGGCGGTGCCGCCGCCAGACCCGTACGCAGCCGCGCCGGCTCCTGCCCTGCCAGAGTCATTCGAAGACCTTCTCAGGCAGGGCTCGGATCTGTGCGTTTCCAGCCGTTACATCGAGGCTCTACCTTTCCTTCGGAAGGCCGAAAACCTCAATCCAGACGATCCCGAGGTCAATCTCTGGTTGTTCATCGCTTACAGTGAAACCGAGCTATTCAGCGACAAGAACAGCCTCAGCTACGCGCACGCCAAGAAAGTGGTCAAACTCTACGGCAAAAAGTCCCCCCGAGCCAAGCGGGCCCGTGATTTTATCGAGGCCGTGAACTCCGGCGCGATGGATGAGATGAATCAACAACTGCAGAGCCTCGGTGTCATCGGCAGGTTCCGCGGCGTCAGTGTCATTCTGGTCGGAGAGGACTTCAAGCGCTTTTACACAGAGGAGAATATTACACTGGGGGTCCTGAACATCCAGGGCGATCCCTGTCCGATCGTCATGACGGGCTCGATGCTCGCGGCGATTTCCATCGATGAGCTAAAAACGGGTTGGACAGATGCGCTTCGGCTCCAGGAGGCGATACTTTCGGGTCAAGGTGCCGCGAGCCCCTCACCGGACGAGGACGAGAGAAACCCGAATGAGCCCCTGGTAGTACTCACGATGGAAGACCTCGTCTACGGACGGGAGTTGGGAATCGCCCTGCTCTCTAAAGATGACCGGCTACCAAACGGCGGGATTTACATCTACATGCAGGATCGCCGAAAACCAATCCAGGGCGTCGTCATCCAGCCGCACGAGGTTTCCAAGTTTACGGCTTTGATCACAGAGGTAGAGTCCAGATCTGCCAAGCTCGCTGCCAGGACCGCCGCCGAGGAAAGGGCACGTCAGGAGAAGTACAACACGGGTTACACTGCCGGCCGCAAAGCCCACAAGGCGGGGCAAAGGATCTCGGAAGAGATTTATGACGGCTACTTCAGAGGAGATCCGTATGCTCGAGGCTTCCGCGATGGCTGGTGGGATGCGTTCTAAAGTGAAGTGCTGAAGGTTTTGCAGTAACTGGCGCCGACAGACTTGTATGGAGGCGCCCCCGAAGGATAGGCAAAACCTTCAGCACGTAACGCTCAACACATTAGATTTAGAGAGAATAGCTCGGAACTGCCTATAGAATAGAATACGGTCATTACGGGCTTCCTCTCCTTCGATTCTTGTGCCCGCTCAGATCTATTGAAGAGTATGTTTCGGGCGCGCAACCATGCCGAGCGACCTGCCCACATTGCCAAGCTCGCGGCCTCCGGCGCAGCCGTGCCTCCAGCGATGCCGGGCGCGAGCTGGCCATCGTCGGCCATGCTCAAGCGTGGTAAATCTCCCCACCCGCCCGGCTGGCCGCCGGGAGCCGCCCGCTCAGCCGCTCTCCCCCCAGCAAGCCGACCAGCAAAAGGCCGGGCAGCTCCACCGCCTCGGCCGGCCCCCGGCGCACGTCCACCACCAGCCGCTCGTCGCGCGAGCGGCGCTCGAGGACCACGCGGTCGGCGCCCACGTGCAGCACCCGGAAGCCCCCCCGCCTCAGAGCCGATGAGCTGCGGCGCAACCCGCACAGCCGCTTTACCAGCTCGCGGGTAGCCTGGCACCAGCGCTCCT
Organism: uncultured Burkholderiales bacterium; assembly: GCA_964471395.1. GTDB lineage: Bacteria > Vulcanimicrobiota > Xenobia > Xenobiales > QWHO01 > QWHO01. The sequence goes on from CAYYHB010000043.1 coordinate 8,758, forward strand.
CTTGCCACACCATGGGGGCCCGGTTGTGCGGATCGCGCCCTCCGCTCATCCCGACTTCGTCGCCGTAGTAGATGCAGGGCACTCCCGGGAAAGCGAAGAGCAAGACCATGGCCGCCTCCATCCGGTCGAGGTCCTCGCCCAGCAAGAAGCGGATGCGGGGCATGTCGTGGCTACCCAGCTGGTTGAACTGCAGGCGGGCTACTTGCCAGGGGATGGCGCTCAGGAAAGCCAGCCACTGAGCGACCAGGGCCTTGGTGGACAGAGGGCGGCCCTCACCGTGGGGGGCCTTCTGGTGGAAGGCCAGGTCGCCTCCCGAGAGCCAGTGGATCACCGGCACGGTGAAGCCGCGGTAGTTCATGCTGGCGTCCAGCTCTTCGCCCTGCAGGTGGGGGGTGCCGTCGAAGAAGTGCTCGCCCAACAGGTAGGCCTCGGGATTCTCGGACTTGACCGCCCGGCGCAGGGCACGACCGATCTTGTGGCCCAGCTGGCTCTCGCCCTGGCGGGCCAGCATGTTGGCCACATCCAGGCGCCAGCCATCCAGCCGGTAAGGCGGGCGAAGCCAGTGGCGGAGAATCGAGATCATCTCCTCGCGCAGCAAGGCGCTGCGATAGTTGAGCTTGGGCAGCGACCTCACCCCCAGCCAGCACTCGTATTCGTCGGGATGACGCAGGAAGCTGAAGAACTCGGCGGTAGGGGCGTTCCTGTCCTGCAAAGCCTGCACGAACCAGGGATGGGTCTCGCCGCAGTGATTGGGCACCACGTCCAGGATCAGGCGCATCCCCTGGCGGTGCACCGCGTCCATGAGCGAGGCGAAAGCCCGGTCGCCGCCGAGGTGGGGGTCCACCTCCCGGTAGTCGGCCACGTCGTATTTGTGGGAGGAGGGCGCGGTGAAGATGGGATTGAGATAGATGGCGTTGCAACCGAGCTCTTGCAGGTAGTCGAGCTTGTGCTCCAGGCCCGGCAGGTCGCCCCCGAAGAACTCGTGCCACCCGGTCTTTGCCTGTGGAAGCTCATGCCAGGCCCGGGCGATCACCGGCTTCCCGGAGCAAAGATACTCGCCATTCTGCACGTTGCTCTCGAACTCGCCGTCGTAGAACCGGTCGGGGAAGACCTGGTAGAAGACAGCGTCCTCGAGCCAGGCTGGCGACTCGAAGCGGGTCAGGTAGCGAAAGTCGGTGGCGTCGGTAGGCGTGTGCCGGGTGAGCCCGGCGGCGCTGAGCCAGAAAGCGCCGTCGGAGGTCTTGAGGTAGAAGCGGTAGCCGAGCCGGGGCGCCGAGAAGGGCAGGATGGCGGTGAGGTCGGAGCTCATAGGCAGCATCACTTCCTCGCCGTCGGGGGCGGTGCGGACGAAGGCCTGCTCCACCCCCTCGGCCTCGAGCTTCAGCTCGAGCCCGTCCGGGCGGCGTGTGCAGAAAAGGTCGCTAGAGTCGTGGTAGGCTTGCATGCGGGATAGGATCGAAGCCGGGCGGTCAACTCCTGCCTTGGAGGGAAAAAGTTGCCAGCTCGCGCGTCTGCTCATGAGCTGACACCGGGCCTGTCAACTCGGTCAGGACAAAGTTGACAGCCCGCGCCTCTGCTCATGAGCTGGCACCGGGCCTGTCTACTCGGTCGGGGCAGAGTTGACAGCTCACGCGTCTACTCATGAGCTGGCACCAGGCCTGTCTACTCGGTCGGGGCAAAGTCGACAGCTCACGCGTCTGCTCACCAGCCCTGTCAAATCGGTCAGGGCAAAGTTGACAGCCCGCGCGTCTGCTCATGAGCTGGCACCGGGCCTGTCAAACTCGGTCGGGGCGTAAACAAAGGCCGACCCGAGGGCCGGCCTTCTCTCCCGCGCAAGTTCCAGAAGCAAAGGACTGGACTTGAACCAGTTACCTCTCGATTAGCATCGAGTGCTCTACCGATGAGCTACGTATGTACGCTTCTGCTGTGAGGTCGCGGTAGGCTGATTATAGCAGCTCAGTGCAAGGCCTTGCCACAGCGCCCGCAGTAGTCGCTCTCGGCGTCTTCCTCGCGGGCCCCGCAAGAGGGGCAGAAGACGGTGCGCTTGGGCATCGCCGAGGGCTCGGCCGCCTTCTTGGCCGGAGGCGCCTTCTTGCGAACAGAGGCTTCCTCCTCGAGACGGCCCGAGGGGGCATAGTCGGGGGGAGCGATGTTGAGCCGGCTGAGCACCGAGGAGCGGCCGGGGGGAGCCTCTGCAGGCGCTTCGTCGTCCTCGTCCTCGAGCACCACCTCAAAAGCTTTCTTGCAAACGATCTCGCGGTCGAGAATGCCCCACACTTCCCAGTCCACCGGGGCCGTGGCAGCCCGGCCGATGGCCTGCTTGAGGCGCTTGAAGAGGCTCGGTCCTTTGACGTCCTCAGGCAGGCGCAACTCGAAGGCATAGGTGCCCGAAGCCAGCTCGCGCGGGCCGTCCAGGGTGCGGGTGGTCTCGTAGACCATCTCCCCTTCGCGGCGAGCGGTCAGACCCACCGCCACACGCAGGTTGGCACGCGGCGAATCGAGCGTGAAGCGGAACACCCCCCGCACGATCTGGCGCGGATCGTACTCGTGCTTGTCCAACTCCAGACTGAACATGGGGGCGAGGTTCGGGGCGGGCAGGGTCCCCCCCTGCGGCAGACCGAACAGGGCGGGCATGAACTGCCCTCAGTGTGACGCGCCGGTGGCCACCGGCAAGAAGTTCTGCACCCGCTGCGGCACGGCCGTGGCCGTGCCCGAGGAGCGGGTGAGCAGTCTCTGCATCGACCCCGAGTCGCTGCAGAAGCTGCTGGCCGTCTTCGCCCCCCAGGTGAAACTGGAGGAGGGCCGGCTTCAGATTGGCAAGCTGAAGGTCGATCCGGTGCGCATTCTGCAGCCCGAGCTCAAGCTCAAGCTGGAGGACTGGCCCGGGGTAGCTGTGGATCAACTCTCGCTGGGGCCCCAGGGATTGAGCCTCACCCTGCGCCTGACATGATCGAGCTGACCCTCACCGAAGCCCACGTCAACCTGCTGCTCGATCGGGTGCAGGACCTCTCCGCAAGCTACCAGGACGGGTGCTTCGTGCTGCACCGCAAGCTGCCGATCGGATCCGCCTCGCTGGTGGCCGTGCCCACCGTGGAGACGAGCGAGCTGGTTCTCTACCTGCCGTTTGATCAGATCCGGGGCAACATCACCGGCAACCTGATGGGCCAGCTCACCAAGATGCTCTGGGGAGTCATCACCGACCAGGTGCTCAAGCAGGCCGGCCCGCGCTTGGTGGCGGCCGGCCTCCCGTCGGACACGCTGAGCGTGGAGCAGGTCAGTTTTCAGGGCAAGAAGGCCGGTCGCATCGGCATCTCACTGCGCCGGCTGAACGAGTGGCTCTCGCGCCAGAAGTGGGTCGGTCCACTGCACGTGTCGGTGGAGTCGCTGAGGTTCGAGCCGGGCCTGCTGACCGCGAAGCTCGACCTGAGCTAAGCCATCACGGGTGATGAACGGGGATGTCGAGATTGCGAAAATCCCGGTCGCAGGTGGCAACGGCATCGTTGAGATGGCGCGCCAGGGCGTAGGCAAAGCAGTCTCCCAGGTTCAAAGGAAAACGGATCCTGGCTTCGGCAGCATAGCGAGCTTGCTGCACGTCCGGTGGCACAAACGTGATTCCGCTCGAGAGGAGAGCCGTCTCCAACTGCTGCCAGGAACTCGGCCTGCGATTCCGGGCCAGGATCAAGCACTCGGTGAGATTCACTGTGCTCATCCACAGGTTCGCCGCGTGGTGGTCGAGCAAGTCGGCCGCCCAGGCTCCGGACGCGTCCTGAAACCAGATCGACAAGATCAGCGACGTGTCGATGACCACAGCTCATCCTCGGTGAGCGGGGATTCCGGGGTTTGAGAATCGGGGGGACCCGCAAGACCCAACCAGCTTCGAAAGGACCCGCCTGCCGGAGGGGGAGAGCTCCGCTCCAAACCCTCGCGGATGGCCACCCGGACGGCCTCTGATTTGCTGCGAATTCCACGCAGACGCATGAAACTGGTCAGGTCCGCTTCGAACTGGGCAGACATGTTGATATTGAGCTGGGACACCCATACATCCTATACATAATTATCCGAAGCCGTCAAGCGAGCCGTTGACCCCTCAAAGACCTGCTATGGCTTGCGGAGAGCCTGGGGCCTACCGTCGTGAACCTGGGCCGGGGCCTGCGAGGTGGAAAACCTCCGCATCTGTCGTTGAATACTTCAGGAATTAGCGCGGCGCCGTTCAACAGAGTGTCTTCTGAACTCAACGCACGGGACTGCTAGCGCATGGGAGGAGAGCAAACCCGCTCGTGAAGCGGAGCGCCGCAACCGGGGCAACTGGGCCGCTCCTCGGCCCATTCGCCGTCGCAATGGTGACAGGCGTAGAGCCTGGGTAGGAACTCGTCGAAGACAAAGATCTCCTGACCACTGCGCGAGATCCCGTGGCGACAGCAGCCCCGATGAGTCAGAGCGGCGAGCTGCTTCTCGATGCCGGCCCGGGCCGCCCCGAGCTCGCGCACGGCATCGTTGACGGTCAGGATGCCCAGGCGCTCTTGAGCCAGACGCAACAGCCCGGCCTCGAGCTCGCGAGACTGGCGAGCCGACTCTCGCCAGTGCCCCACACCCCAGCCGATCACCTGAGCAGCAGCGCCGATCAGGGCGGGGTCGACAGAACGCGAGGAGGGCGGTGGCGGTGGAGATTCCTCGGAGCGGCGCTCGCGGGGGGCAAAGCTCTCGGGACGAAATCCGCCCAGACCTTTCTTGGAACGAGCCATCCAGAGAGATTTCGGCGTCCGTTCACCCCGGTCCTATCGCGGCGCCAGCTCCAAAAGGAGGCCGATCCGGCCTTCTCCACGACTTTCTCAGCGGCGTCCGACACCGGCAATCTCTGGATTACCGACCCGTTCATGCATTGGATCGGGCAGAATCTGTCCGGCCCCAATCTTCGCCGTATACCAGCTGACCCTCAAAACGGGAAGAACCAGGGAATGGCCAGCGTGGCCACCGCCCAGCACAGCAGGTTGAGAGGAGTGCCCACCCGCAGGAAATCGCCGAAGGTGTACTGGCCCGGCCCGAAGATCAACGCGTTGGTCTGGTAGCCAACCGGGGTCATGAAGCTGGCTGAAGCCGCCATGGTCACGGCCACCAGCAGCGGCCGAGAGTCGATTCCAACCTGCTCGGCGGCTGCGATGGCAACCGGAGCCATTAAGACAGCAGTGGCATTATTGGACATGGCCTCAGTGAGAAGCGAAGTGGCCAGGTAAAAGGCGGCCAACAGGAACCAGGGGGACAGATCGCCCAGTTTGGAGACCAGCAAACCTGCCAGCACCTTCGCGACGCCCGTCTTCTCCATGGCCACCCCCAGCGAGAGCACGCCAGCCAGCAAGAACAGCACCTTCCACTCGATAGCCCGATAGACATCCTCGGTATCCAGGCAACCCAACAGCAAAACTACCACCGCCCCCACCAGTGCGGCCACCACCATCGGCAGCAGATTAAGCGAGGCGGTGACCACGACTGCCCCAACGACCAGCACGGCCGGCCAGAGCTTGTGACGGCGCAGACCCGGGTCAGCCACCTCGCTCAGCACCACGAAAGCGCGGCTGGCCCTCAAGTGCGGCAGCGACGCGCGCCGCAGCTCGATGAGCAGAACATCTCCCGCTTTCAGCGAGACGGCCGAGAGCTTCTGGTGCAGCAACCGACCCCGCTGACGGATGGCCAGCACGGTGCCCCCGAACTCGTTGCGAAAGTGCGACTCGCGCAGCGACAGGCCCACCAGGTTGCAGAAGGGTGCCACCACCGCTTCCACCAGCGTCAGCTCGTCCGACTCGAACTCGAAGTCCGGCCATTGCAACTGCTCGTAGAGAGCCACCCCTTCGAGGTCCTTGATTCTGCGAAGCTCCTCGATCGAGCACCGTACTCGCAAGACGTCCTCTGCCTGCAGCACGGTGTCGCCGGCCACGGTCAGGCGACGCCCGTCGCGTTGCAGGCTCAGAATGTCGAGGTCCAGGTTGCGTACCAGGGTGGAGCGGGCCACCGTGCTGCCCACCGACGGACCGTCGGGGAGCAGAACCAGGTCGACGAGATAGTCGGCCATCGCGTAAGTACTCGTAAGCTCCCCTTCGGCGGCACGCCGCTGAGGGATCAGACGCTGGCCGGCCGTGAGCATGTAGAGGGTGCCGACCCCGGCCAGAATCAGTCCGACACCAGAGAACTCGAACATTTCAAAGGGTCGCTGACCGTGTTGCTCGGCCAGGGAGCTGACCAGGATATTGGTGGACGTGCCGATCAGGGTGCAGCACCCCCCGAACATTGAGGCAAAAGAGAGTGGCATCAAGAGGCGCGAAGGGCTGATACCGGTCTGGCGAGCAGCGCCCAGCACCAACGGAAGGTAGACGGCCACAGCGGCGGTATTATTGATGAAGGCCGAAACGACGGCTACCGAGCCCATCATGGCCAGAAGGCCCCGATGGTAGCCTTTCTTGAGCTGCCCTGCCAGCCAGGCGCCCACCTGATCGACCGCGCCGGTCTTGAACAGAGCGGCACTGAGCACGAACATCGCGCCCACGGTGAGGGTGGCCTCGTTGCTGAAACCGGCCAACCCCTCGCGAGGGGTCAGAATACCGCTCAAGAGCAGCACGCACAGCACCAGCAGCGCTACCAGCTCCACGGCCAGGCGCTCGGTGACGAACAGCACCACGGCCGCGAACACGACCAGCAAGACAGCCCAGGCCTGGGGGTTCATTCATGCGGGTTCCGACAACGCGGCGGCCTTCCTCCCGGAGCGGCCGCGCTAGCCGCGTCGCCCCAGCACCACGCCGCCCACCACCAGGCGCCCGCCCCGCTCGGCCAACTGCGAGCCCGAGCCAGCCTTCACGGTCTGGAGCATCCCATCCAGTTGGCGACCCTCGGTGAGGAGCCGGAGCGCCTCGACCACCTGCGGCTCGTGACGGGCAGCCTGATCACGATAGCGGTCAGCCTCGATGCGGTCCTGAGCCCGGTCACACCATAGCTGGGTGGAGCAGCGGTCGAGCTCGTCGCTCAGCTCCACCAGGTCGGCGTGACGGCGCAGGCAGTAAAACACCCCCGCCCCTGCCACCAGGCCGCCCAGGGCGAAGACCGGATGCACCGAGGTGGCCAGGGGAACCGAGAAAACCGTGGGAAGGATCAGCCCCATGCCGACGGTGGTTGCGCGGGACTTCTGGCCCTCAACCGTCTGCATTCGCACGCGCAGCTTCTCGTACTCCCCCACCTTCTCATCCGAACGACGCTCGTAGCGGTCGGCGATGCACACCAGCAGACGCCGCTGGGTCTCACGCTCGGCCCAGTCCGCCTGCAGGTTGCCTAGAGTGACCGCGGTAAGATGCATAGCCAGAGGATAGGCCAGGAAGCTGAAAAATTGCTTGTCAGAGCTCTTTTCAAGCTTGAACGCGCCCGACCCCCGGACCTGGTCGTCGACACGGCACACACCGCCTTCCAGGCCGTGGAAGACACCGTGGGGCCCTCGCCGCACGCCCTGTATTGCGACGGGCACACCTGCCTGGCCTCAGCGCTTGCGAATCAGGGTCCCCCCCACGACCAGGGAGTCCTTTGTCTCCATGATGTTGCCTACCTGGCGGAGCCCATCCGCCAGGGCCGTCATCTCCTCGGTATCCTGTTTGAGCAGGGCCGCGCGGGCCTGGGCCAGCTGGGGGTAAGCCCGGGTCTGCAACAGCTCTTGCCGGTGCTGCACGCTGGGATAGGTCATCTGATACTCCATCCGGGCGCTGTCGCGGCGCATGCAGCCCACCTGGCAGGCGGTGATCCCCACCAGGAAGACGCCCAGCCCAGGAAAGACACCGTGGGTGCCCAGACCCATGGCCAGCGAGACCCCCATCCCGGCCATCGCCAAGACGCCCCCGGCCAAGGCTCCCTTCAAGCCCCAACCCGCGATCTTGTCGTTCTTCAGGGCGGACTTGCGCCACTTCTCGCAGTTCTCCAGGTCGGTCTTGATCTGGGGCTCCCACTCGTCGACCAGCTTCTGAAAGTGCGTGATGGTGCTGTTCAGGCGCTCTCGGCTAGTGGGCTCTGGTGGTGCGCTGGAGGCGCTCAATGGCATCAGGTACACGGCGTAAGGTCTCCTTCTCGGGGAAGCAGGGTCAGCGGGGTGGCGTTCTTCATCTCCTGGGCATCGGCCCGCACCGAGCCCTCGCGCTGCCTGGAGTAACCCAGGGCGGTCCGCATTCCCACCATGGTCTCCATGTGGCAGACCACCAGAACCGTCCGGCCCGGATGTCGGTCGGCCACGTCCCCCAGGAAGCTCTGGACGCGGTCCACCACGTCGAGTCGGCTCTCCCCTCCCGGGAAGCGGTGCACGAAGTCGTTGCCCGGTCCCTGAAAGGAGTCCATGCGATGGGTGAAGTCAGGATAATCAGAGCGCAGGTCGTCACGCGTCTTCATCTCGTAGCGACCAAAGTGGATCTCCTTGAGCCGGTCATCCGGGAGAATGGGCAGCTCCACCGTTCCGCCTGAGCGCTCGCGCAGCAAGCTCGCCAGGGCTTCGGCCGTCAGAGCGGCTCGTGAGAGCGGGCTAGTGTAGACGACGGGCAAGAGGGAAGGATCCCGAGCCGCCCGCTGCAACCAGGCCTCGCCCCCGAGCTGCGAGCAGAGCTGTTGGGCCGCCTCTTCCGCCTGGCGCCGACCGGTTTCGGTCAGAGCCACCTCGCTCTGGCCCGAGAGGACGGCGGGCTTTCCCTGCTCGCGTGCCAGGTTGGCTACGGTCTGGCCGTGGCGCATGGCCACGAGGTGCACCCCGGCGCGCTCGAGCTTGCCTCGCACGCGGGAAGGACCGCTGTAAGCGATCGTGCCTTCCTCCGCGTTCACCAGCCTGAAGCCGGCCGGGACCAGGGTCGACTCGAGGCCCTCCGAGACGATCGGCGCTTTCCCGGCGGAACGAAGCGGAACCGTCAGGGTGTTCCAGGTCGGGCGCAGGCAAACCGCGGGCAGCATGCCTCAACCTTAGGCGAAGGCTCTGAAAAAGCTCAGAATCTGTCACACTGGGCTATCAGAGGAGGGGACCTCCCAGCGACCGAAGGCGGCGACGTCGACAAGGTCGCAGACTCGTCGCCCACACAAACTCGGGGAGCAAATCCATGGCACGCACCGTTTTGTCCGGTCTCATCCAGGCCTCCAACCCGATCAACGACGAATCCCGCCCGGTTGCCGAAATTCAGGCGGCCATGCTCGAGAAGCACCTGCCGATGATTCACGACGCCGGCAAGCAGGGCGTTCAGATCCTGTGTCTGCAGGAGATCTTCAACGGCCCCTACTTCTGCCCGGGCCAGGACAAGCGCTGGTATGACGCCGCCGAGCCCGTCCCGGGGCCCACCGTCGAGCGACTCTCGGAGATCGCCCGGCAGTATGCCATGGTGATCATCGTCCCCGTCTACGAGCGCGAGCAGGCCGGCGTCTACTACAATACCGCCGCGGTCATCGACGCGGACGGCAGCTACCTCGGAAAGTACCGCAAGACGCACATTCCCCAGACCAGCGGGTTCTGGGAGAAGTATTTCTTCCGCCCTGGCAACCTCGGCTACCCGGTCTTCAAGACGCGCTACGCGACCATCGGCGTTTACATCTGCTACGACCGCCACTTCCCCGAGGGCGCGCGGGCGCTGGGCCTTGCGGGGGCGGAGATCGTCTACAACCCCTCGGCCACGGTGGCCGGGCTCTCGCAGCACCTCTGGAAGCTTGAGCAACCCGCTCACGCGGTGGCCAACGGCTACTACGTGGGAGCCATCAATCGGGTCGGCACCGAGGCACCCTGGAATGTCGGCAAGTTTTATGGCAGCTCGTACTTCGTGAATCCGCGTGGGCAGATCATCGTCTGCGGCAGCGAAGACCAGGACGAGCTGGTGGTGGCCACGCTCGACCTGGACATGATCGAGGAAGTGCGCCGCACCTGGCAGTTCTTCCGGGATCGCCGCCCGGACGCCTACGGTCCGCTTGTCGAAGCCTGACGTCGGCAGCACTGCACCAGGCCTTCTGATCCTCGTCTCTACCGGACTGGCCCTGCTTTGCGCCAACACCCCCCTGGAAGCCGGCTATGAGGCCGTCACAACATCATACCGGCACTGGCTCAACGACGGTCTGATGGTCTTCTTCTTCTTGCTGATCGGTATGGAGATCAAGCGCGAGGTCCTGGTGGGAGCGCTGTCCAATTGGCGCGCTGCCGCCTTGCCTGCGGCAGCGGCGCTGGGTGGTTGCCTGGCTCCGGTGGGCGTCTTCCTTCTCTTGACGGCGGGAACCAGCCAGTCGCACGCGTGGGGCATCCCGATGGCGACGGACGTTGCGTTCGCTCTGGGGGTGCTCTCGTTGCTCGGGAGTAAAATCCCCGGCTCACTCAAGGTGGTCCTGGCCGCGTTGGCAATCGTGGACGACCTTTGCGCCGTGCTGGTGATCGCGCTGGTCTACGGAGAAGCGGTCAACTGGCCCATGCTCGGAGCTGCGGGAGTGGTCTTTGGAGGCATGCTGGCCCTGGCACGCCTCCGGGTCGTGCAACTCTGGCCCTACGTGGTCCTGGGCACGTTGTTGTGGTTGTGTTTGCTGCCTTCCGGAATCCATGCCACGCTGGCGGGCGTCTTGCTGGCCGTCGCCCTTCCGACTCCCGGCCCGCTGGACGACCTGCCCGAGAAACTTCAGCCCTGGGTTGCTTACGCTGTGGTCCCGCTGTTCTGCTTGGGTAACGCCGGAATTCGACTGGATTGGAGCGCCTCTCCCTGGAGCCACCCCCTGGGGATCGGGATTCTGCTCGGCCTGCTTCTGGGCAAGCCGCTCGGGATTGTGCTCAGCTCCTGGCTGGCCGTTCGTCTGCGACTGGGAGCCCTACCCGTGGGAGTGAGCTGGCTCCAAATGCTCGGGCTGGGCGCGCTGGGCGGAATTGGCTTTACCATGGCCCTCTTTGTGACCGCTCTAGCCCTGGGCGAGGACCCTCTGGGCCCGGTGGCCAGGAGCAGCATCCTGCTCGGCTCGCTGTTGTCGGCTCTGGTTGGAGGCGCGATCCTGTATTTCGGGTCATCGGCTCGCGATTGAGTCGGGCTGGTTGGTCGACATCCGACCCGAGAGCCAGCGACTGGCGTTCGTTTACCCTCCGCAGCGCTTCGTCCCCCCAAAGATTCGCAGGTTCATCGAACTGGCGCTCGCTCAGGACTCCTCGGTCGGCTGATTCCCTGGAAGACCTGCCCCCGAGCGAGAAGCAGAAAACCCGCTCTGTGGCAGGTTTTCGATGGCAGGGGAGACAGGATTTGAACCCGCGGCCTACGGTTTTGGAGACTGATTCCGCCCGCGCTCAATTCATTGCTACTAAAGGCTTTCTTCTGGGGGCGGTTTGGGCGGTGCCGGTTTTGGTGCCGGTTGACCCCGAGGTCAGTTCCCCGACCAGGGTGGCCAGGTCCCTGGTGGAGAGAAGCTCCCGGAGGGTCCAGGCCAGGGCCACGGGCTCGAGGGGCAGGGTGGCGGTTCGCTCGGTCGAGCGCCGCGAGAGCTTGGCCATTGCCTCCCTCTGGTGCTCCGGGCTGAGGTGAGCATACCTCTGGGTCACGGTGATCGTCTTGTGGCCCGCGAGGTGCTGAATGGTTACCAGGCTTTCGCCACCCATCGCAAGTCTGCTACAGAAGGAATGGCGAAGGTCATGCCAGCGGAACTTCTTGACCCCGGCTTTCTTGCAGGCCCGCTGGAGGGCGGTATACGCGGAAGTCTTCAGGTAAGGGCGACCAGGGTCATTGCCAGGCCAAACCCACTCGGAATCATGCTTGGCCAGCACCTCCCGCAGAATCTCGCGGGTGCGGTCCGTCATAGGAACGTGCCGTTTCTCCCCGTGCTTCGACCGGTCCACTGTGACCGTGCCGGCCCGGAAGTCCAGGTTCTCCCGCTTCAGGCCGAATTGCTCCCCCTGCCGAAGCCCGGTCAGCAGAGCAAACTCCACCTTCAGCCACAGGTCGGGGGAGCAGGCGGCCCGGAGGGCTTCTTCCTCTTCGTCGGTCAGGTAGCGAACCACGGAATTGTTCTCGCGTAACTGTTTGACGCGGCCCACGGGGTTCGTGCCCTCGAAGATACCGTCACGAATGGCCAGGTTGTAAAGCCACTTGAAGAAGGCGACGGCCCGGTTGACCGTGGCGGGAGCCACCCCGTCCACCTTCTGGCGCTTGACCTGCCACTTCTCCACGTCAGCCGGGGAGAGTTCATTCAGGGCCAAGTCCCCGAAGGCTTGGGTCATGTAGAGGGCATACCGCTTGTCATTCTTTCCGCCCCGCTTCGCCTCGAACTTCTCCCGGTAGCGTTCCACCAGGTCGGCCACGGTGAGGGGGCGCTTGCGGGTCAGCTCGGGGAGCTTCTCGTCCTGGAGCGCCCCGGCCTTACGCTTCTGATAGAGAGTCCTGGCATTGGCCTTGGTGCCGGCCTTCTCACGGTGCTCCTTGCCGTGCTGGTCAGTCCAGCGAATCCACCAAACTCCTGAACCTGCCGGGCGCTCGAATAGTCCTCTGTCTTTCCCCTCAGCTCTGGCCATTCTGCTTCCTCCTCTTGCGGGGCTTTGGGTAGTCGCCACGGGCCGCCCGCTCCTGCAGCTTGAGCTTGCGGGGGGACACGTGGGTAGCGTAGGGCACAGGGTCAGGCAGCCCGAGGTGCTGATGTATCAGCCGCCTCACCAGGAAGGCCATGCCGCCCCCCCGGCCGGACTCGGTGCTGCCGGCCACTTCCTTCAGGCGCTCGAAAACCTCGGGGTCGAGCCTCACCAGGATATGGGGCCGGCCGTCACTTGTGGTGGCCATGTCGTTCCTCCTCAAGCAGGTTCTCATACTCGCTGGCCAGGGCGGCCAGCTTGTCGGCCAGGACGGTGGCGGCCCGGGCGGCCAGGGCGGGTTCCATTCCCGGGAGCTTGATGAGCAGGTCGGCCTGCTCGGCCAGCAGGCGCTCACGCTCGGACTCCAGGGCTTGCTTGCGGGCGGCCACAGAGGGGACTCCCTCCGCCCCGCTCACGCGGCCCCCACTCGAGCCAGCACCTGCCGGACTGTTTCCGGGCCCCACTTGCCGCCCCGCTTGGTCCTGCGGCCCTCGGCCGTCAGGGTGGCGGCAATCTCACGCAGGGTCTTCTCGGCCTGCCGCAGCTCGAGGATGCGGGCCACGGTGGCGGACTCCTCGGGGTTGGCCACCAGCTCGCCGGCCTCCATGCGCTTGCCAAGCCCGGGAGCTCCCACGTGGCGGCCCTCGGCCTTCAGGTGAGCCATGGCCTGCGAGGTTCGCTCCCCGGTCAGGTTGCGCTCAAGCTCTGCGAAGCCCGCCATCATACCCAAGAAGAACCGGCCCATCGCGCTCCCCGTGTTCAGAGTCTGGCCGCCCATGTCCACCAGGTGGAGGCTCACGCCGGCCTTATCCCAAGCCTTCGTGACGGTGAGGGCGTCAACCGCGTCCCGAAAGAGCCGGTCGAGCTTGAGCGCCACCACGTGGGAGACTTCACTTGCGGCCACCAGACGGGTCAGCTCGGAACCGATCGGGCGGGTGGCCAGAGGCTTGCTGGCGCTCACGCCCTCCTCACGCAGGACCGCCACCAGCTCGAGCCCGGCCAGGGTGCAGTAAGCCCGGGCCCGCTCAAGCTGCGCGTCCAGGGAGACTCCCTCGTTCGCCTGCTCTGTGGTCGAGACTCGAATGTAGACGGCGGCTTTCTTCATCGGGGTTTGGCTCCTCTCGGAAGTATGGGGGATGAGTCCAGAATAGCAGACCGCAGATCGGACTGTCAAGAAAGGGAACCCTTTCTTGTCAGCTTCAATCAGATTCACTCAAGTATGGACAGTTCCACTCAGATTCTGCTACACTGGGGTCGAACATCGCCGAAGATAACATCTTCGGTTTGGGCGCCTCCTCACGGGGGCGCTTCTGTTTTCAGGCGGGCGGATGGAACGTGTCGGAGTCTACATAGACGGCTTCAACCTTTACTTTGCGCTGAAGCGGAAAGGGAAGCGCCACTTCTATTGGCTTGACCCACACGCCCTCGCGCAAAACAGTCTTGCTCCGGGCCAAGTCCTTACCGTTTGCAAGTATTTCACCGCCCGGATTACCGGCCCAGAGGAGAAACGCTTACGCCAAGACGCCTACCTTCAAGCGATTCAAACACGGGCCGTTCAGGTGTTCTTCGGCCAGTATAAGGACGAGGAGTTCACCTGCCGCAAGTGTTTCGCGCCGGCCCGAGTTCCCAAGGAGAAGATGACTGACGTGAACATCGCGGTCCAGATTTTGCGAGATGCATACGCGGACCAGTGGGACAAGGTGGCTCTCGTGTCGGCCGACAGTGATCTGGTTCCGCCGCTCGCGACGGTCAGGGAACTCTTCCCCTCCAAGTTTCGTTCCCTGATTCTCCCGCCGGGCGGGTTCTCGCAGGAGCTGAAGCAAGTGACTCAGACCCTGCGGACCATCGGTGATACCTGGCTCATGAAGAGCCTGCTCCCCGAAGAGGTGACCAAGGCTGACGGCTTCGTTCTCAAGCGCCCCGCGAAGTGGCGTTGAATCCCGAAACGAACCCATCATGACGCTTTCACCTGGAAGGTTCCATCTTCGCCCCGCTCTGCTTCCAGCACCAGCTCGGGCTGGCTCCTGAGCGCCCGGGCTCGCTCAAGCTGAGACAGTGTTCGCTCCATTTCCCGGCTGAGGGTGGCTTCATACTTGATGAGCCGCTCGAGCTGCTCCCCGTAGGGCAGGCTGGCCAGCAAGGCCTCTCGCTCATGCTTGAGTCGGAGCGCAACCACCTGTGGCCGCAGGGCGTAAAGCGTCTTGGTCATCTTGAACCGGACATCCCACAGGGCGTGTTCCAGGCTCTCGGTCCCGATTTGCTCGGCATAGGCCCGAAGCGCACGCTCGAGGTCGGCCTTCGTCCAGGCGCGTTCTTCGAGGTCCGCTCCCTCCAGGTCAAACATCACGTCAACGTCAATCCCCTGGCGGTCCAGGGCGTGAAGCAGCCAGACAGCGAAGCCTTCGGACGGCTTCCTGGCGTTGAGCTTCTCGGGGGTCAGCTCCCGCTCGAACTCGGTTTGGTATTCAACCTCTTCCTCGAGCCTCTGTAGGAGCTTCAATGATTCAGCGGACACGGGTTCGTCGGAGTCAGCCCGAATAGCCCCCGCCTCGAAGCGCAGGACTCTGCGCCATCGCCACGTGACGGCGGCCAGTTTCTCGACCAGAAGTTCCTCCAATGCACCCCGGGGGTCCAGGTCATCCCGCAAAGCCGCGTGAAGCGCAGCATACTCAGCCGAGTTCTCCGCTCCCGCCCCGGAACGAATCACCACCTCTCGACTGAGGATTCCATGTTGCAGAGCGTTCTTGGCGGCCCGGGCTTTGCCGGCCAGGGTCTTGGGGCCGGTGCTGGCCAGGGCGTTTGTCGTGTTTGCTTTGGTGCGTCGTTCGCTCATTTGTGAGATACCTCCAGGATGTTTGATTTTGTCGGTTTTACCAGGGCCGCAACCCCCCAGGGGGGGGTAAGTGTTTTAGACAGACCGTCGGTAAGGGGGCAGGCGCTTGCACCGCGCGCACACCGGGCCGACCCTCCTACCCTCGGGGCTCCCCCACCACCAGCCGGGCCGCCTCTGAGCACGGCCCGCATCTGTAGGAGCCCCCGGCATAGTCGCCACCACAGGACGGGCAGCCGGTCGTGAGTCCCCGAGCTTCGGGCAGGTGGAAGAAGGGCAGCGGTTGACCGGGCTGGACCAGGGCGCGGAAGGCGGTCACTCTGGCTGACACAGAAGGGGTGAGGTTGGTCTGGTCGAGAGGCTCCTGAACAGGTTGCCTGAGCGCCCGAGCAATCTCCAGGTAGGACGGCGACAAAAGGGACATAAGCGACATAACCCCCCCTAACCCCCCCTAACCCCCCCTTTTGTCGCTTCTGTAGCTTCTGTCGCGGTCCAATACTCCTGCGGGCGGCCGTCAGTCGGACGCTTCTCGGGTGCAGCCAACCCCTGCTCGAAGAGGAGGGCCAGGGCGCGGTTCACCTGCTCTTTCCTCCGGTGGCCACGGAAGAGCCCGTGAACAATCTCGGTGCGCGACAGACCTTCCGGCTTCTCGGCCAGGGCGCGCAGGATTGTGTCCGCGTCCGGGTTCCCGAGCTGCCGCCCGAAAATCCAAGCCGCGCTCGCCTCGGAGTAGGTCCAGACCGCCAGAGCCGCCTCGAGGTGTTCGGGCCGGATTGAGCCACAGGAGTCGAGCAGTGCATAGAGGGCGGCAAGCCTCATGGTCTGAGCCTCAGCCCTGGCCGTGATACTTCCGAGCATTCCAGGCTTGTCAGCCGCCAGGGCCGGATACACGGCCTCCCATAGTTTGCGGGCGGCAGGGGTCCTGGACAGGGTTCCGGTCTGCTGGGCGAACGTCAGAGCTTCGGCCAGGCGGGCGGCCAGGGGCTCTAGAGCTTCGTCTTCCAGGTGGCCGCCGTGCGGAAGGAGTTTGCTCTTTCGAACGCAAGCCCAGAGAAACCGATTCGCGAAGCCGTTCGAGTACTCAGTGCAATCCAAATAGCGCAGAAGCTCGGGCTTCGTGACGTGGCTCACAATCGAAACATGGGCTCCGGTCGCTCGAGCCGGGCTGTTCTTCGTTAAGCTCTGCAGAACCCCGCCGTCCCAAGCCTTTCGGAGCAGGGCGGAGAGGTTGTTCCCTTCTCGCACCAAGACCTTCAGCACCGAAGCCAGCTCGGGCTCCTCCACAAGCAGGCGCTTGTCCGATATTCCTTCGTCCTCGGTGACCGTCTGATACCCGGTCACCTCTCGGCTGCCTTTCTCGCGAACGGGCTCCTGCTTCTCGAGCGGGTCCCGAACCCGCCAAATCAGCCCCTCCCCGGAAGACAGGCCCGAAGCGACACAGGACTTTTGCCAGTCCGGGGCGGCCAGGCCGAAGAGCCGCAGGACGTGGCCCCAGGAGGTCCCTTTCCGGCCACGGCTTGAGCGACCCACCAGAGCCAGAAACAGGTTCACGCCATGCCGGTCAGATTCAGCGAACCAGTGAGGGTTGCGGCCGGCCGCGCTGCCGAAGGCCACCAAAAACTGAAAGAGAATGGCTGCCGGGTCAGCTTCCGTGTGCGGCCCGATTGTGGCCAGCACCTCGCCCGCAAAGCCGTGGAGGGCTTCGGGCTCGAGCGGGGCGGGCCAGCTCTCACTAGGAAGAGGGGTTTCGTCTTCTTCCTCAGAGGGCGACTTAAGGGACGAAAGCGACATAAGTCCTCCGTTGACCCCAACCTGTGGCCGCGCTTGGTAGAAGTCGGTTCGGCTGAAGGCGCGGGCTAGGGTATCGGCCCGGTAGTCCTCGCGCTCCCATTTGGGGCGATAGAGCCCGCTCTGGCGGAAGAGCCGGTCAACCTGCTCCTCCCCTCCGGGGCCGGCCCAGAAGGCCAAGCCTGAGCAAAGGGCCAGGTCCGCCTCACTGTGGGAGCCGTGGCTCGAGGTATCGCCTTCCCAGAGAGAACGCACCCCCGGGCCGTTCCGGGCGGACAAGGCCCGGTCGAGGAGGTCCTGGTCGGCCAGGGTCAGGGTGGCGGCCACAGGCTGAGGGGCGCGGGTGGGAGCGGGCGGCCATACCTCTGAGCAGAGGGCGGCCAGCTCCTCGGTCAAGTCGGCCAGCAGGCCCTCGCGTCCCAGGAGCGCCTCACCTGTGACCGTGAAGTATCGGTCGCGGTCATACAGCTCGAGGCCGGTGCCGGGCCCGGCATAGCCAGCCTTCCGTCCACTGTGAGCTAGGGGCCGGGAAGTGAGAGCCCAGAGCTTCACGCCCTTCCCGGACGGGCTTACCTCGGCATAGGTTCCGGGGAGCCGGTCGAGCAGACCTTGAGCCCATTGAGCCAGCTCCCCCGTGTCAGGCTTCCGGCAGCCGTCCAGGTCGAGCCCAACCAACCCGTCACCCAGGGCGATCCCCGGGCCGGCCGCCTCTTGCACCCCGGGCAGAGCAGCCAGGGCGGTTTCCAAGTCGGTCCAGGTGCCCGGGTCGGTCGAGCTTGCTGGCCGGCCGTCCACTTGCACGGGAACCTTTGTCGTGTTGGCTCCCCGCCTCAGTGGCCGCCACAGGAGCCAGCGACCGAGCTTGGCCAGCTCGGTCGGGAGGATAGCGCGGAGGGAGTCCGGGTCAAAACGGGCAGTAGCCACCGGGCTCCTCCCCTCTGGCGGGAGCCGTCAGGTGGGGTCGGACGGCCTCCAGGGCCAGCTCTTGCCAGGCCCGCTTGCGCTCGGCGGTAGTGAACTCCACCAGGTTGCGGCGCTGCCGGTTCCCTTGGGAGTCCGTCCAGGATTCGGACGGGGGGCATACCCAGGGGCCGTGTTCGCCCTGAAGGACCGAGCACAGCAGAACGAGCCCTGAGGGCATGGCCAGCTTGCAGCGGCCCAGAAGTTTGCCGTTCCCGGGCTTCCACTCGGAACAGGTGAACCCGCTCATGCCGACACCTGCCGGGCCGGCCGCACCTCGTGGCCCTTCAGCCACGCATCGAGGTGAGTCTGTCTGAAAAACATCCGGCCTGTCCGGCCGCGCCGCAGGCAACCAAGCTCCCGGGCTCGGACGGCCTTTCGAAGGGTTTGCGGGTGGCGGCCACAGTACTGGGCCGCCTGATTGATGTTGAGGATGGGGTCCTCGAAGGGCATGTTGGCCTCCAAATCCACGTTCCGCGCAGGTTTGCGCGTTCGTGACCTTATCTAGGCCAACCTTACCAAACGTGACTGAGGCGACAATACGGAACTTCCCGGTTCGCCGGGGAAGTTCCGCAATTAACAGTGAGCGGAAAACCGCTTGGCTACTTGGCGCAGACGTGCTTTCTGAACTCACTCTCCGAAGCGAAGATGGATACTTCCCTAGGACTCTGGTTCGTCGGCTTGTGCTTCCTGTTCACGCGCTTCTTAGAGCGGGGCTTGCGCCCGGGCTTACAACCGGGGGCAGCCCGTCTCTTCTCAAGCCCTATCTCCCTGAGAAGTTCCTCGACGGCCTTTCTCACTGCTCGCTCGCTCAGACCGGTTCGCTCCGCTATTGAGGTGGTGCTTTCGCCAAGCACCTGAAACGACACGGCCCATTCAAAATGCTCCGGGCGGAGCTTTTGCTTTTGAGGGTCCTGCTGTGCACCCCTGCGGGTCAGCTTGGTTTCCACGGCCTCGCGGTATACCAACAATGCTCTATCGAAGTCCCTTCGGATTCTCGTCTCAAAGGAGTCCCAGTCTTCATAGAATGGCCGCCACCCAAAGTGTTCATAGGTGAAGCGGTGCTCGGCCTCTTCAAGCTCGATTACCTCGTTGCGATGGACGCCGAACCAGCAGAGTTCCCCTGGTTCCCAGGGCTGTTTCTCGTCATGGCGGGTTCGAATGATGCGCAGGAAACGCCACAGCTCATCAGTCTTCCACCAAGCCCATTCCATGACGCCGATGACGGCTTTGAAAATATGGCCTGAAAGAACGCGCGCGGTGAACTCCTCCCACCCGATGCGCTTGAGAATCGGGTCCTCGCGCAGAGTCCATCTCGGCATCTCGGTGAGCTTCTGCCTGCGGCTTTGGATAATGCTCCTCCACCAACCGACCATTTCGCGGGCTTCAGTCACAATCCAATCGGCTTGGAGGTGGTGCTGGGCTGCCCAAGGCTTGAAGAAGTCCTCGCCCTGTCCCGCGACAAGAGCCCGTCGCATCAGGTCTTCCAGGACGGGTTGAGCCAGGCGCTCGACCACAAAGAGGAAATGGTTCCTCTGGGCTCCTGTTGCCCCGCTCCACGTGGAAGGGCCCTGAACACGCCAACCTGTGCCGAAGAGGTGGGGGGCTTGTCGCTCTTCGGCCTCTGTCATTTCTACGGGGGGGTCGCGGTCAATCGCGAGCCATACGAAACCCTTCTCTTCTGCCATCCTGGCCAGCTCCTTGAAAATCTCTCTGGTGCCGGTTTTGGTGCCGGTTGACCCGCTCAAAACCCCTCAACTCGGGTCAGCTTTGCTCACTTTCTTCAAGCAGGCTTGAATTCTCCGCCCAACAAAAAACCCCGCTTTCGCGGGGTTTTCGGCTTGTTTTCGATGGCAGGGGAGACAGGATTT
>CAYYHB010000044.1:0-28765 GCA_964471395.1 uncultured Burkholderiales bacterium
CTGCGCTGTCGATTGGCTAAGGGCACGGCCTGGACCACCCGGGGCACCATGGTGGTCACCACCTCGGTGAGTGAAAAGGGTCACACCGCCAGCAAGGAATCCAGCAGCAACATCGTCTGGCAGGAGAAGGTGGTGGAGTCTGACTCCATCCGCGGAGTGACTGGGCATCGTGCCGAGCCCGTGGCGTTCGAGGTTTCACGTTCCTTTCAGCCTCTCTGCCCTAGACTGTCATCGTGGACATTCAGCGCCTGCCGATCACCTCTGCCTCCACTCGCCCCGAGCACCTTGGGGCGGCGCGCGAGCTGGTGGCCCGAGGGCACACCCTGGAGCGCTTCGAGAAGTCGTTCTGGCGCGGGGAGCGCTGGACTTCCGCCACCCCCCAGCAGATCGCCGAGGCACTGGCCGACAAGGCCCCGGTGCGTCTCAAGACAGACCAGGGCAGGACTCTGAGCATCGCCAGCGGCGAGGACCTGCTCGAAGCTCACGCACTGTGCGCCAACGGGCCCGTGCAGAGCCTGCCGTCGCCGGCCCTGGCCGCCGGGCTGCAGGCTCTGGAGCGAGCTGGCCGCCTGCTGCGCGAGCAAGAGCCGGTGACCGCCTACGAGGCCTACAACCAGCTGACCGCAGATCCCAATCATCTCGCCAGCGGCGGGCTGGTCTTCGAGCAGAGCGGGGTCAGGCTACCCCTTTCCGACGCCACCCGGGTGGCCACGGCCGCCTACCTGGGGGCGGACTTCGGCGACGGCAAGGGGGTCGCGAGCGAAGCCGCTCAGCTGGTGGCCTGGAAGAAGCAAGGCTTTCAGCTGGGCAACCTGCTGGTGGCCTCTCAGCAAGAGACGCTCGAGCTGGTCTACCAGGGCTTGCCCCTGGCCCGACTTGAACGCGAGCAATGGCTCTCGAGCGAGGCCACACAGGGCGTGGAACAGCTTCGCCAGGACGTGGACCAGGCCACCCGCGAGCTCGGCCGTCCCCCCGGAGCAGAGCAGTGGAAGCTCCTGCAACTCGAGCCCGGGCGAGACTTCTCCGAACGGCTGGGGTTGCTCAAGGAGCTGCCCGATCCAATGCACTACCAGTTGGCGCTCTCCCGCTCGCAGCCGGATCAGCCTCTGAGCCAGACGGCCCGTCCTGTCATGGAGGCTCTCCAGGCTCTGGGTGACCAGGCCACCCCCGAAGCCCTGGAGGAGGCCTGCATGCACCTGGCCGGGCTGGAGGCCGAGGAGCGACCTGCCTACCTCAGCTTGTTAGGGGCCGGGGCTGCCCCGCCTCTGGCCCTGCGGGCCCTGGCCTCGCGGCTCGGCCCGGAGCTGGCCGAGCAGCTAGTGCGCACCCTGCCCGAGCCCGAGGCGGCCGGCCTTCTGAGCTCAGCCAGCCAGATTCCCGCCGAGGTTCAGGCCGGCCCCTGGCTCGAGGACCAGCTGCTTCGTCTCAAGCAGGCCGGACTACAGCCTCAGGAGGGAGCCCGGCTGCTCGTCCATATGCTTGGTAGTGGCCAGTTCGAGGCCATCGAGGCTCTCCAGGAGCGCGCCGCCGAGGTGCCCCACTCCGAGCTTCTGGCCGCCGCGGCGGTAAGCGGAAGGCTGGCCAGCGACGGCCCTCTGCTGGCCCTGGCGGCCCTCCATGAGCAGCCGATTCCCGTCTACCAGAGCCTGGTCGAGCAGGTGCCCCCCGAGCGCCAGAAAGCATTCCTCGAGCTGCACCGCCAGAGCGGCGGGCTGGATCCGGCCCTGGCCGCCTGGGCACCGATCAGCGCCGACCCGGCTCGCCTGCCCCAGCGGCTGGAGGCGTGGAGCAAGCTCCGGGGCACGGTGCAGGCCGAGCAGGCCACCCACATCCTCACGCAGCTCGGCGCAGTGGAGGACCCCGTCGGCTCCGTGCGCGACCTCCTGGCCCTGCTGCCGGCGGTGGGCGGCAATCTCGAGCAGGCCCGCTCAGCCTGGGACAAGCTCCAGGGCAACTCGTTCGCGGCCGAGCTTTTTGCTCTCCGTCCCCAGGCCGAGCAGGCCCTGCTGGCCGCTCGCTATGTAGAACGCCGCGACCTGCCCTGTGCGCAGCAGCCACTGGAAGACCGCCAGCAGGCGCTGCTGGCCCTGGGCCGGGCCCATCGCGGCGATCTGCGGGCGGCCACCCAGGACTACCTGTTCGTGGCCTCCAGTCTGGAAGAGCCCCGGGCCCTGCCCCAGGCTGCCCTGTTGATGCAGGACCTGGTGGCCGCCACCGGCTCGAGTCGCGAGGCCCGGCTGGCTTACGAGCAGCTCTCCCGGCTCGATCCCGAGCAGGGGCCCGAGCTGTACCCGGCCCTGCGCACCGCCCTGGCCTCGGCCGGCACCGTGGCCGAAGCCTGGCCGCTATGGGAAGGCATCCGCAAGCTGACCCCCGAGGAGGCCCGCAGGCGCACCGCCCCGCTCGACGACCCCGCCTTCAAGGCTCTACCGCCCGGGGCTCGCGCCACTCTGGCAGCCGGTCAGCTGAGCTCGCCTCTCGGCCCCCAGGGCCTTCAGGCGCTCAAGGGCCTGGTCGGCAATCTCTCGGGCCTCAGCTGGCAACCTTCGGGCTCGTTTGCCCGCGAGCAGGGCTCCTTTGCGCTGAGCCGGGCCTCGGCCGGGGGCGATACGCTCGTCTCCAGCCCCATCGACCTGCCCGCCGATGGTCGCTTCGAGGCCCGCCTCTTCGCCAGCTGGGCTTTGTCCGAGGGGAGCCGGATCAACTGGCAGGTCAGTGACGACGACGGTCTGACCTGGAATCAGGTGGTCTACGCCGAGAAGGCCAACGGCGTGCAAGGTGAGCAGGGATACTCGCTGGACGCCTATGCCGGCAAGAGGGTGCGCTTCCGGTTCGAGCTAGCGGGCGCGAGCGAGGGCGCTCAGGCGACGTTCAAGCTCGACAAGGTGCGCCTGGACGAGACCAAGGTCCATTCCCACGAGTCGATCGATTCCGGGCGATTGTCCCAGCTCGGCTCCCTGGCCGTCCTCGGGGAGGCGACCTGGACTTCCCCGTTCCTGACGATTCCGCCCGGATGCGACTCAACGCTTACGGTTTCGCAGATGTACAACAATCGCAGCCACCGAAACGATATCCAGCTTCAGGTCCAGGCCCAGGGAGGCCCCTGGGAGCAAGCCACCATGTTCTTCTCGACCGAGTACAAGTCCGATCCGCGCACCATCGACCTGAGTAAGTACTCTGGCAAGACCATCCGCTATCGTTATCGCGTGGAGGTTGGTGAGGCCGGCCCGCAGAGCTATCAGCAACCTACCTTGAGCCTGTATACCGCCCAGCTCATCCACAAGAAGAAGGATCAATCCAGCGCGCTTCACGAGGACCTGTTCAACCACGAGCATCTCGACCCGATGACGGTGGCCCGGCTTGCCGCCGACTCGAGTCAGCCCGCGCCTGTTCGCGAGCGCCTGTTGCAGGGCCTCGAGGCGCTGGTGGAAAGCACGGGCCATTCGGGCAAAGCCTGGTCGGCCCTCGAGGCCATGCGCTCGCAGTCAGACCAGCCCGACTTCGTGGAGCGTTGTCGCGCCTACGGTCTGTTGGTCGGGCGCGAGAAGCCCCACGAGTTGCTCGAGCAGTTGGTGGCCCAGCTTCGGCCCGGTGATCGGCTCGAGGATCTGGCCCGGCTCGCTCAGAGTCGTTCGCTGGACCAGATTGTCGAGCTGCGCCGCCGGGTGGATGCCGAAGGGGGGCAGAAGGATACCCTGACCTTCCTGGCTCGGGCCGCTGAGCGAGGCGTCTCCCCCGAGGCAGCCTGGACCGCGGCCGCCCCGCCCGTGGTGGATTGCGACCTCAGTCAGCGACAGAAGCTGGTCGACAGCCTCACCGAGGCCTTCCAGGCCGATGGGGTCAACCTCTGGAACGAGCTGACCGCCTGGCGCGAGCCGGCCGACAATCCGGCCCGTGCGGTGCGGGCTCTGACTCAGCTCGGGAAGCTGGTCCAGCCAGGTCCCATGCTCGAGGCGCTGCAAGCGTTCCAGCAGGCCCGCCGTGAGGGCCAGACGACCCGTTCGTTGCACGGCCTGCTCGAGGGCGTGGCCAACAAGATGCTGATGGAGGGCGGCGGGGACCTCTCGGCCGTGGTCCAGTCCACCCTGCTCGAGCGCGAGTCCGGCAGCCAGATTCTGGAGGAGGCCAACCGCATCATCCTGCCTGGCACCACCGTCGCCCGGCGCTCCTGACCGCCAGAGAGGCCCCCATCAGGTTCCCCGGAAAGAGCGACATCGGTTAGTCCTCGGTGCGGGCTTCGGGGCGGCCCCTGGGAGACAGGCGCAAAAGAGAGGGTGATCTGCCCTGGCCCCGAACTGCGCTCGAATGGCCTCGGTGGGACGCTATCGCGAGCAATTGCTGACCTATCTCACGGTCGGCGCCGAGCTCGAGCACGCACTTTGCTGCCAGTACCTGTTTGCCGCCTTCTCGCTCAAGAAGACCGTCCACGAGGGCCTTTCCTGGGCCGAGCTCGAGACCGTGCGCGAGTGGGCCGGGGCGCTCCTTCTGGTGGCCCGCCAGGAGATGGAGCATCTGGGCTACGTCTGCAACCTGATGACGGCTCTGGGCGGCACACCGTATCTCGAGCGAGCAAGCTTCCCCTATGCTCAGGGCTACTGGCCCACCCATCTTCGCTTTGAGCTCAAGCCTTTCTCGCTCGAGTCCCTGACCACGTTCGTCGAATACGAGCGTCCCGAGGGGGTGAAAGACGAGTTCTCCCGCCCGGTGGAGCGCTATCCCCATCCTCCCAGCGCCTCTCAACGGTTCACCGACATGCCCATGGAGTTCGAGGCGGTGGGGGATGTCTATGCCCAGATCTTGCGACGCCTGGAGAACTGCCCTTACGACGATAGTGCTCTCTTCGTGGGGCCGCCCCAGGTCCAGATCGATAACGAGCTGCTGGGCAACGAGCGGCGCGGATACGCGGGAGTGAACGTGAATCGGGTGGTGGATCGAGCCTCGGCCCTGGCAGCCGTGCGCCAGATCATCGAGGAGGGCGAGGGAGCCACCCGGGTCTGTCCCACCGGGCATTACCAGATCTTTCTGGATATCCTGCGCGACCTGGTGCGGCGTCCTGCCGGCTTTGCTCCGGCCCGACCGGTGGCCGAGAACCCGTGTGTGCGTCCCGAAGCTCTGGCCGGGGGTGCGCAGGTCATCTCCAGTGCCTTCACCTCGAAGGCGGCTGACCTCTTCGATGGTTGCTATGAGTTGATGCTGAGCATGCTCTACCGCTTTTTCATCCAGTCCGGGGAGAGCCCGCAAGAGCTCGCCTTTTTGCAGCGGATGACCTTCTTTCCCCTGATGACCCAGATCATCCGCCCCCTGGGCGAGCTCTTGACCGAGCTCCCCATGGGGCCTGACCATCCCGACCTGAACGCCGGACCGACCTTCGAGCGTCCTCGCCTGGCTCTGGTCAGCAGCCACCGCCAGGGGGCCTGGACCATGATCCGCGAGCGCTTCCAAGACCTCAGCACGAGTTGCGCCAGGCTGGCCGAGCAGCGACCTGAGCTCGAGCGATTGCAGCTTCTAACCCAAATGCTCAAGCGGCTGAGCATGCTCAGCCAGGGGGTGGGGACGTGCTGATCGTCTCCTTTCAGGGGTGGTTTCAGGTGCGCCTGGCCACCGATCCCGATCCTGCCGACGAGCCCCGGGGAATCAGCGGCACGACCTTTGCCGTGGCGGGCGAGCCTGACTTCGACCGGGTGGTGCGATTTCACGACCCGGTGTCCCCACGCAGCTTTGGCCAGCCGGTGGGGGTCTTCGTGCACGAAGTGCATCTGGGCGGGCAGCCTCGTGCCGACCATCCCCTGATTGGAGCACGAGTGGAGTTGCTGGACGGCCCGATCTTCATGAACCACAACAACGTGGTTACCATCTCCGAGACCGAGCCGTTCGACCCCTTTCACCTCAAGCTCTCGCGTGGGGCGCTGAGCCTGCAGCGCAACGATTACTGGGATCCGGCTCGGCCCGAGCTGACTGCCTTCGAGGCCCCTCCCGAGTTGATGCAGCGGCGTCTCGGGGTGCTGAGCAAAGACTCGGTTAAGGTTGGTTTGACAACCGGCATTACCGACTATGCCGCCTACCGGCTCGAGCGCCGCCGTAACCTGGAGGAGGAGCTGGCTCGAGCCAGCGACGAGGTGGTCCGCCTTGCGCTCAGGAAGCGGATCAAAGAGCTCTCTCGCGAGGACGACGCGTTCCCTCGCGAGCGGCTGGGCTACTGTATGACCTACCGCTTCGCTCTCAACGGCCGAGCCCTCGTCGAGGACCCCGACGCGCAGTTGGGGGGCGCTCCCGATCTCGCGTGCGACTGGCCTCTCGAGCTGTGGATGGGGGCCTACGATTCGGATACCCTGTGCGGCTTCACCACCGGCATTCTGGAGGTGCCGTTCCGATGAGGCTTTTCCCTGTCGGTCCGCCCCCCGATACCCCATTCCGCAAGGGCGTGGACAAGCTGGCCTACGCGGCCGCTCTGCTCGGCCCCATGACCACGGTGCCCCAGATTGTCCAGATTTACCACACTCGCAGCGCTGAGGACATCAGTGTGCTGGCCTGGGCCGGCTTCTCCATCTACTCCGCCTTCTGGGTTCTCTACGGATGGGTCCATCGCGATCTGCCGCTGACACTTGCCAACCTGCTCTGGACTGTGCTGCAGGGCATGGTCTTAGTGGGAGCCATTCTCTGGGGAGGTACGCAATGAAGAAGACTCTGGCCACCTTGCTGCTGGCTGCTTGCTTGCTTTCCGGCTGCAGCTCTCCAGCACCTCAGGGCGCCACGCCCATCAACCCTGACATTCCAGGCCTCCCCTTCCCGCTGCCCAGCACGGTATCGCGCGATGAGTTTCAGCCCAGGCTGTATCAGTTTCTCACTGACTTGACCTACCGCAGCCTCCCCGGTTGGCGCAAGGACAAAGGGGTGAGGGATACCGGACCCTTCCTGAACGGTGTCTATTATGGCACCCACCCGGCTGTGCGCACCTACTATTCGCCCGAGGTCTTCGCCTGGATGAAGGCCGGCCGGGTGGGCAAGATTCCCGACGGGGCGATGATCATCAAGGAGATGTACAACCCGCCCGCGGCCCGCTATGCCGGGCTCAACCCGGATACCTCGCTGCCCATGCCCACCTGGACCTGCATGATCAAAGACAGCGCCGGCTCGAAAGACGGGTGGTACTGGGTCTACTTCGACTCCAATCCCAACGGCACGACCCCGCCCACTCCCCAGCCGGTGGACTCGGACGCCCCCCCGTTCAGCTACCCCAACTCCGGGTTCGGCTCCTACTGCGTACAGTGCCACACTTCAGCTGACGGCGAGGAGTTCACCTTCGCCGCCCTGGAGAACGTTGCCGGCGAGCCGGGCACGCCCATCACCTACGAAGACGACGGCTCCTGGCGCCAGATGAAGGACTACCAGTTCAAATTTAGCAGGAGTCGACAATTCAGCGACGACAGGAGCGGTCGACAATTCATGGCCCGCGTGCACACTCCCCTGAACGGATCGGTAGATTCACCAGCTGACCCAGACTACGTGAACGAGGAGTTCGTGGCCCAGTTCAACACCTTCGGAGATGCCGCCAACGGGCCGATCCAGCCTATCCCCGGGGTCACCACGGACCGCTCGGTGGCCCAGGCTCATCGGCAGTTCGTCAGCTCCGATCAGTGCATGTCCTGCCACGCCGGGGACAGCTCGCCCTTCGGGCCTAACATGTTCTTCCCCAACGAGGGCAAGGACGGGGTGGACGTCTCGCCCTTCGCCGAGTGGAGCTGGTCCATGATGGGCCTGGCAGGCCGCGACCCCATTTTCCACGCCCAGCTCGAGACCGAGGTGGCCACCCATCCGGCCCAGGGCCAGCTCACCCCGGAGAGCATTCAGGACCTGTGTTTCTCCTGCCACGGGGTGATGGGCCAGCGTCAGCTCAAGCTCGACGATCCCCATGCCAATTTCACCCAGAGCCAGAGCCTGGACCCCGACGACCCGTACGGCAAGCTGGCCCGGGACGGGGTCTCCTGCGCCCTGTGCCACCAGATTGAGGACAATCGGCACGTTCCCCTGGTGGACGTGCAGACCGGCCGTTTCAACCTGAACCCTCGCAACGGCCAGGGTCAGTTGGTTCTCAACGGGCCCTTCGAGGAGCCCCGCACCATGCCCATGGGCAAGAGCCTCAACGCCGAGCCTGTGCATAACGGCTTCATCTCGACTTCGCGAATGTGCGCCAGCTGCCACACCGTGTTCCTGCCCGTGCTCGACGCTCAGAACAACGTGGTGAAGAGTCGCTACGAGCAGTCCACCTATCTCGAGTGGCTCAATTCGAGCTTCCGCGATGATGGGCCCGCCCCCCGGAGCTGTCAAGAATGTCACATGCCCGATACCGCGTTCGGGCAGATGTTGAACAACTTCAAGATCGCCAACATTCAGGACCAGGATTATCCTGTGACCTCCAACCTGTCCCCTTTGAACCTGATCACCATGGTCAAGCGTCCCGGCTACCGGCGTCATGTTTTGCTGGGCATCAACCAGTTCGGGCTCGAGTTCTTCCAGCATTTCCCAGCTCTGCTCGGTATCAGCAAGGTGAACTTCATGTCCGGCACCAGCGATGGGTTGACCCGAGCCATCCACAACAGCCAGGAGCTGGCCCGCAGCCAGACCGCTCAGGTGGAGCTGTCCGGTGCCCAGAGGGCCGGAAACCTGCTCTCGGCCCAGGTCAGGGTCACCAACCTGACCGGCCATCGCTTCCCCAGCGGAGTGGGTTTCCGACGCGCTTTCCTCTTGTTTGAGGTGCGCGACGGGGCGGGTCAGGTGGTGTGGGCCTCGGGCCGCACCAACTCGGTGGGCGTGATCGTCGGCCCGGACGGGCAGGCCCTGCCCAGCGAGTTCAATGAGATCGATCCGGCCACCGGAAAGCAGTCCTTCCAACCCCATCATCAGGTGATCACTCAGGAGGGTCAGGTTCAGGTCTTCGAGGAGATCGTGGCCGACCTGCAGGGCACCTTCAGCACCAGCTTTCTCAACCGGGCCACCACCGTCAAGGATAACCGTCTGATGCCTCTGGGCTGGACCTTCTCCGGGCCGCCCGGATTCGCCCCCGCCTTCGCCGAGGCCACCTCGCCCGTGGGTGGAGCGGCCAACGACGCGGACTTCACCGACGGCACCGGCTCGGATACCCTGACCTACCAGGCCACCCTGCCGGCCGGCGCGGTGGGTCCCTTCTCGGTGCGAGCCGAGCTGTTCTATCAGGCTATTCCGCCTCGTTACCTCATGGACCGTTTCACCGAGTCGCAGGGACCGGCTTCCCTGCGGCTCTACTCCATCGGCAGCAGGCTGGATACCCGGAGGACCAACTTCCCGAACTGGAAGCTGCCCATCGCCGAGGCCACCGCGCAGGTTCCCTGAAGTTTCTGGCCGCTCCTGTCGTCGCTGGTCATGATGGCCGCTCCTGTCGTCGCTGATTCAGGGATCTGTCAGCTTGCCGAGCTAGACTCGGGCCATGATCGCGCCGCTAGCCCTGGGAGGGCATATCCAGCCCTGGGAGCGCGAGCCGCTCGAGCGTCTGGCCGAGCAGCTCGACCGCTACCAGGCCCTGGCGCGCACAGACCGAGAGGCCAGGAAGTACGCCGAGCAGCAGGAAACCCTGCGCGAGCTGGTGGCCGACCCGGGCCTTTCGTCCAAAGCCCGAAGCTCGGTGCTGGCCGGCTGGTCGAGCACGCCCGCTCCCGGCTACTGGCTCAACCACTGGCAGCAGCTCACCGGAGCTCCGCGCGAAGAGCTTTACTGCCAGGCCGACAAACTGCTCTCGGGAGAGCCCCCGAAGGTGCGCGAGGCTCTCGCGCAACTACCCGCCGAATGCCTGGTGCGCGCCTGCCAGAGCTCCCTGGGGACCGATTTTGTCCCCCCGCAGAACGCCACCACGGGCGAGTTAGCCGCCGCTGCCCAGGCTGCCCAGGCCAGTCGGGGGTTATTCCACAGCGAGCGGACTGCCGGCATGCTGCGCGGCCTGTTTCAGGCCGATCTGGCTCCGGCCGAGCGCCAGCGCGGCTTCGAGCTGGTGGCCGACCAGTTGCACGCACTGCGGATGCGCGATGCCACCGGCTATGTGGCTCAGGTTTCCGAGCTGATCACCCGACCCGAGCTGACCGCGACCGTGCGCCTGGGAGCTCTGCAACACCTGGGTCCGGAGACCGAGTTGGAGCATGCCCTTGAGGCCGCCCGGCTGACCAGCGCGGTGGCGCCCGCCCTGACGGCGGTGAGCGAAACGCTCGGATTCGTTCACTTCAACGGGGTGGTGCTGCGCAAGCGGGTTACAGCGGAGCGCTGAAGGTTATGCAGTAACTGGCGCCGACAGACTTGTATGGAGGCGCCCCCGAAGGATAGACAAGAACCTTCAGCACGAGACGCTCAACACGTTAACGTGTGAGTGCCCGCTCATGCCAGGCGTCGAGCACCTGCCTCAAAGCCTCGAAGTCGATCGGCTTGGTGAGCACGTCGTCCACCCCCGCCTCGACCAGCGCCCCTCGCTGTCCCACGCTGGCGGTGAAGGCCACCAGGTAGGGCTGGCGTTCGGGTGGGAGCTGGCGGATGGAGCGGGCCACCTGCAGGCCATCCAGGGTAGGCAGGTTCAGGTCGAGGAAGACCAGCTCAAAGGGCTGGTCGTTCAGCAGGCTCAGCCCCTGGGGGCCATCCTCGGACCAGACCGAAGGGTGACCGAGCTCGCGCAACATACACGAGAGCACTTTGTAGTTAATGGGTGTATCCTCGATGATCAGGGCGGTGGCCCGAGCGGCCACCTTGAGGCCCGGGTCCGGACCCTCGGGGGAGTGGCTCAGGCGCTCTACGGCATCCCTCAAGGCGGCGCGGTGGGCCGGCAGAATCAGGCTTCCGGCCGCGCCATTTCGGGTCGGCTCGCCCATCGGGTGCAGATCGAGCCAGAGGGCAACGTTTTCCGGCGGGGTGGCCTGAGGCCCCAGCAGCAGAAGGTCGGACCCGAGATTCACCTGGTCGGGGCCGGTCAGGCGAAATCCCGCTCTCTGCACGGCTGACTCCAGGCCGCGCCGGGTTTCGGGACCCAGCCCCAGCAAGAGCATGGCTGGCGAGTCGGGGTCGGGAGCGGGGGGCGGAGGGCTGGTGGCCGGCAAGGGAAGCATCAGGCTGAACGTGGAGCCCTGCCCTTCCTGGCTTTCGACCTTGAGCTGGCCCTCCATCAAGCGAGCCAGGCGAGAGCAGATCGCCAGTCCGAGTCCGCTGCCGCCGAATCTCCGGGTGGTGGAGGCGTCCAGCTGGTGAAAGGGCTGGAAAAGCTCTGCCTGGCGAGAGGGGGGGATTCCCGCCCCGGTGTCTTTCACGTCCATGCGAAAGCCCAGCGGCAGGGGACTCAGCTCGACCACTACCGAGCCACGGCCCGTGAACTTGACCGCGTTGGAGAGCAGGTTGCAGGTTATCTGGCGAAACCGGAAGGGGTCGCCCAGGTAGCTTTCGGACAGGCCGGGATGGACCACCAGGGCCAGTTCGAGACCCTTGTTGTAAGCGGGGGCGGCAAACAGCTCCAGGCACTCTTCGGCGGCTGTCTCGGGAGAGAAGGGAGCTCGTTCCAGCACCACGCCGTGCTCGGATTCCAGTCGTGAGAAGTCGAGCACGTCGTCGAGCACCGACTTGAGGAGCTTGCCGCTCTTGATCAGAGCATCCACCATCTCGCGCTGCTCGGCGTCGAGGCGGGTTCGGGCTAATAGCTCGGCCATCCCGGTCACGCCCTGAAGGGGAGTGCGGATCTCGTGACTCATGGTGGCCACGAATTGGGTCTTGAGCGCGTCGGCTGCCAGAGCCTCGTCGCGCGCCTTCTCGAGAACCTTGGCCTGAGCCGCCAGCAGGTCTACCTTCTGGTCCATTCCCCGCCGCAAGCCCAGGCCAAAGATCAAGATCATCAGGGTGATCACGATCTGGGACATGGCCACCTGCCAACCATGGGCCACGAATTCTGGCTGGATCGGGTAAAGGGTCGTGCTGGCGTGGATGGCAATGATCGCCAGGACGGAGAATCCGGCCCAGATTGGCCCCCAGCGCGCGCCCAGCAGATAAGTGGCGTAAAGCGGGGAGAGCACCAGGCCCCAGATCCCCACGGCCTGACCCTGTCCGGTCCAGAGGGCCCCGAGGACGGAGACCAGGGTGGCGATGGCCACGATCAGGTGAGCGACGATTCGGGTCTGGCGAAGGTCGCGGGCTTTCAGGCCGGCCCAGAAGAGAGCGAACATGATGGCGCAGGCAGAGGTATAGAGGGCCGTGGTCACGGGCCTGCCCATCAGGTAGTTGCGCAGGGCAAAGGGCAGGAAGGCCAGGCTGACGGTCGAGGCCAGGATCTTGAAGCGAATCCGGTAGGCCCGGTCCTCGGCAGACTGCTCGTAGTGGTCCGTCACCAGGTCGGATTCGGACCGGGCTCCACCACGCCCTTCAGGTATCAGACCACGAACCGATAGCCATTGCCGCGCACCGCCCGCAGGGGTTTCCAGCCCGGTTTGGCCTGAGAGATCTTGCGTCGCAGGCTCGAAACGTGGGTATCCAGAGTCTTGAGCGAGCCGCAGTAGTCGCGTCCCCAGATCTCGTCGAGCAGGGTATCGCGCGAGGCCGTCTGGCCACCGGCCGCCATCAGCCGGCGCAACAACTCGAACTCGATGCGGGTCAACTTGAGGTCATTGCCATCGCACACCACCCGGTAGCCGGTCGGGTCGAGGAGGAGGCACCCGGCCCGAAGCACCGACTCGGCCTGGCTCAGCTCGGGGCGGCGGAGCAGGGCTTCCACCCGCACCAGCAGTTCGGCTGGCTCGTAAGGCTTGGTCACGTAGTCATCGGCGCCCAGTCGGAACAACGTCACTTTGTCCAGGGTGTCGGTGCGCCCCGAGAGGATCAAGATGGGAACAGCGCTCTGCTGTCTGAGCCTGCTGCACAGGTCGGCCCCATCGGCATCCGGCAGCATCAGGTCGAGCACCACCAGGTGCGGTCGCGTGCGCCGGAAGACCTCGCCGAGAGTGCTCCCCTGGGTCATCCAGGTGACCTCAAAACCGTGGCGAGAGAGCAACTCTTGCACAGCCCGGCCGCAAACCGCATCATCCTCGACCAGGAGTAACCGTTGCAACCGTCTTGCCTCCTCCACCCGGGACCTGACCAGGCCGGGCCCACCCACTCAAGTTGGCTCTGCGACGAAGTATAGCAGAGAGAACGAGGGTTGACCCGAAAGCACGTTCATAAATTGTTAACATGGCTCTGAACTTTCCGGAATCTCTCGGTCCCGATTCCGGCCATAGTGAACATGGCTCCGACGGGCTCCATGATGTCGTCTCCCGTTGGAGCCATTTTTGTTCGGTTTAGCGGTTGAGCATGGTGGGCAAGACCACGCCGCGCAACACGGCGAAGGTGGCCGCGGTGGCCAGAGCTCCGGGCCAGCCGAACTGAGCGCCGGCCGCTGCTGCGGCCAGGCCGAATCCGGCTCCGATGGCTGCGCCTGCGACCTTGCTCTTGCCCAGCGAGTCGGCCATCTGCTGCCCGATGCTGGCGCCGATGAGGCCGTCCATACCGTAGGCCACTGCCGGCGAGTAGCCCAGATTGGTGAAGCTGTTGGCTCCCCCGGCCAGGACCAGGCCCACGAAGCCGGCGGCCAGACCGCCCCCGGTTTCCACCACGAACCGGTCTTTTGGCTCGGGTGCCGGGGGTGGAGTGCTGTTCGCGCCTTGCGGTCGGGCGTAGCTCAGGGTGCTCTTGGCTTCAATGATCTGCATGGTCGTCCCCTTCTATTCTTCCTCTTCCTAGGGCGATCGCGCAGATCGCCATGCCTTGCAGGGTATTGAAGGAGACTGAAACTTTCTTGAAACTGATCTGAATCAGGGCAGGGTAGAGCGGTCCTGGTATCCTACTAAGCACGATGAGTTGGATGGACCGAGCTGTCGACCCCTCGGAGGTGGTGGCGCCCCTCAAGAGCGGCAATCGCGTTTTCTTGCATGGCGCCTGTGCTACCTCAACCCCGCTGATAGAGGCTCTGGCCGCCCGTGGCGACCTGGACAACATCAGCCTTTACCACATCCACCTGAACGGCTCTCTCGCCACGGCTGAGCCCCCGATGGCGGGCCGGTTTCGGCACGTGTCTTTGTTTACTGGGCACAATCTGAGGAAGGCGACCGCCGAGGGCAGGGCCGACTTCATGCCCATTTTCCTCTCCGACATCCCCTGGCTGTTCCTCAGCGGGAAAGTGGTCCTGGACGCCGCCATCGTTCAGTTATCTCCCCCCGATCGCCATGGATTCTGCACCCTGGGGCCCTCGGTCGACTGCGCCCGCGCGGCTGTAGACACCGCCCCTCTGGTCCTGGCCGAGATCAACCAGCAGATGCCACGCACACACGGCAACAGCTTTGTGCACATCGATAAGGTCGCCCGTTTCACGGTCACCGACCGGCCTCTGCTCGAGTTTCCGCCCGATGTCCCGGGCGAGGCTGAAAAGGCCATCGCTCGCCAGATCGCCGGCCTGATCGAGAACGGCTCCACCCTGCAGATGGGCATCGGGGCCATCGCCGAGGCGGTGCTGACCGAGCTCTCCGGACACTCCGACCTGGGCATCCACACCGAGCTTTTGCCCGAAGGGGTGGTAACGCTGGTGGAGGAGGGGGTGGTGACCAACCGACGCAAGTCGATCGGTGCCGGACGAATCATCACCAGCTTTGCTAGCGGAACCCGGCGCTTGTTCGATTTTCTCAATGACAATCCGCTGGTCGAGTTCCACGGCTGCGACAAGACCAATGATACCCATACCATACGCCAGCACGACCGCATGGTGGCCGTCAACGGAGCGCTGGAGATCGACCTGACGGGCCAGGTTTGCGCCGACTCGATCGGAAGCCAGATTTATAGCGGCATCGGCGGCCAGATGGACTTCATCCGTGGAGCCGCCCTGGCGCGCGAGGGTAAGCCCATCATCGCCCTGCCCGCCACGGCCAAGAAGGGGCAGATGTCCCGCATCGTTCCGGTGTTGAAGCCAGGAGCCGGGGTGGTGACCACCCGCGGGCACGTGCACTGGGTGGTCACCGAGTTCGGGGCCGTCAATCTTCACGGCATGAGCCTGCGTGAGCGGGGCGAGGCGCTGATCGCTCTGGCCCACCCCGACTTTCGCGCCGAGCTGACCCGCGAGCTGAAGGAGCTGAGGCACTTCTAAAGGCCCAGGCGTTGACACGCTCAATCAGACGAGACTTCAGCTGCAACGCGTGGCGCCCTAAGGCTTGGGGAGCAAGCCGGCTTGCCAGGCGTGGACCGCGATCTGCGTGCGGCTCTTGACGCCCAGCTTGGAGAGCAGCCGGCTGACATGGGTCTTGACCGTGCTTTCCTGGATGGTCAGCGACTCGGCGATCTGGTGGTTGGATTGACCGGCCGCCACCAGCCGGAGCACGTCCATCTCGCGCTCGGTCAGCCCGATGTCTTCGGTCCGGGGATGGGGACGGATCTCGCGAACGAGGCGGGCAGCCGCCTCCGGGGAAAGCTGCACTCGCCCCTGGGCGGCGGCCTTGATGGAGTTGCACAGATCCAGGGCCTGGGTGTCTTTGAGCAGGTAGCCTATGGCACCGGACTTGATGGCCTGAACCACTGAGGCGTCCTCGAGCACGCTGGTGAGCGCGATGACCTCGACCTCGGGCAGACGCTCGCGCAACTCACCGATGGCTGTCAATCCGTCCATGACGGGCATCAACAGGTCCATCAAGACGACATCCGGCTTGAGCTGCTCGGCCTTCTCTATGGCTTCCCGGCCGTTTCCGGCCTCCCCAACGACCTCCAAATCGGGGTCCTGGCTCAAGAGCAATTTCAGGCCCTGGCGCACCAGGGCGTGGTCATCGGTAAGCAGCACGCGCACAGCCATGGCCACCAGTTCCCCCGTCCCTCGTCTGCTCCCTCCTCCTTTCGGAGGAGTCTGATCATCCGACTCGGGTGGGACCCAAGAACCTTCTCGCGAGGGTCTTCTTCGGGTCGATTCATGGCTATTCTGAGCATAGCAAAGCCCAGGAGGCCTCCGATGAACCTCAGCGACATCCCGGAACTGTGTGAATGGACCCACCGTCGAGCTTGCTCGCCCGGCCAGACGCTGGTCTTCGAGGGTGAGCAGCCGCGCACCATCTACCAGGTTGCCCGGGGAGTCATCAAGCTGACCCGCTGCTCCACCGGTGGACGCGAGATCATCGTGGGACTGGTCTGTCCCGGAGAGTACCTGGACGTGGTGGCCATCCTGGACGGCAGCCCTCACGGCGTAACCGCTTCGGCCCTGGCCGGGAGCGATGTCGAGGTGGTGGCGGTGTCGCGCGACCTGGCCCTGGGCAGCACCGAGTTGCTGCAGTTCTTGGAGAAGGCGGCTCTGCAAGAGCTGAGGGCCCAGCGGGATTGGACGGTGGCCATGGCCCTCGAGCGGGTGGAGACGCGCGCGATGCGGGCCCTCACGATGCTTGGCGAGCGCCTGGGGGAGCGTCGCGAGAAGGGATTCGAGCTGCCTTTGATGCTCAACCGGCAGGAGTTTGCCGAGTTGATCGGCACCACCACCGAGACCGCCATTCGGGTGCTGAGTATGTTTCGTCGTCGGGGGATTACCCTGGAGAGGGGCGGGTGGTTGAATGTTCTCCAGCCCGATACCAGTCTGGCCTGACATGACCAGACAACAACCAAAAACGCGGGTGCTGCTGTTGAATCAGGACCTGGCCGTTCGGGCCAGCCTGGCGAGGCTGCTCGAGCAGGAGCCGGACCTTGAGGTTTCCGAGCGAGGCGGCCAGGGCGATCCGGATGTGGTGGTCGTGACCGTCACCGATCCCGAGCAGCTCGCCCGACTGCGCGGCCAGTTTCCCCACAGCCGCATCCTGGGTCAGGTATCCGTCTTTCGACCCGAGCTGCGGCTCAACGGTCACATCGACCGTGCGCTGGACAGCGTGGCGCCATACGATGTCTTGCTGGAGGCGATTCGGGCTCTGGGCTAAAGGCCGCTGAACCGGTCAGTCGGTGCAGATTGGCACGTCAGCCCGCACCAGGGTGCCTTTACCGAGGGTGCTGCTCAGGTGGAGCTGGCCCCCGATGGCCGCCACCCGCTCGCGCATGGACTGCAGGCCCACCCGGGTGGGGGCCACCTGATCCTCTGTGAACCCCTTGCCGTCGTCTTGCACCTCCAGAACCAGCCGCTCCCCTTGCGGCATCACCCGCAGGGTCAGCTGGCTGGCCTCGGCGTGCTTGATGACGTTGTGCATGGCTTCCATGGCCACCCGGTAGCACTGGTGCTTGTGCTCGATGCGCATCTGGGGCTCTTGCCCCAGGTCCAGGGTCAGCTGCAGCCGATAACGCCGCGCCAGGGCGCGTACCTGGCGGGCCAGGCTGCCGGTCAGCCCTTCTGATTCCAGCGACTCGGGTCGGAGCTCGAGAATCAGGGCCCGCATCTCGGCCAGCCCGGACTCGGCCAGCGAGAGCACGTAATCGAGGGCTTCGCGCGCTCGGGCCGGATGCTCGATCGCGTTCAGGGCCGCCTGCGTGCCCAGAACGATGCCGAAGAGGGCCTGTGAAACCGAGTCGTGCAGCTCGCGGGAGAGGAACTTGCGCTCCTCCTGCATCACCGTGGTGCGCACCTCTTCCTCGCGCTGGGCATACTCGGTCTCGCGGCGGTGGATTTCGATCCGCAGCTCCACCACGTCGGAAATGTCGCGCACGAATCCGGTGAACTGGCGCGTCTCACCAAGCACGAGCTCGCTGACGGCAAGGTGAGCCGGAAAGAGGCTTCCGTCCTTGCGTCGGGCCGTCACCTGACGCCCGACCCCGATGATGCGCGCCTGGCCAGTCTCTCTATAGCGGCGCAGGTAAGCGTCGTGCTCGGAGCGATAGGGATGGGGCATGAGCACTTTGACGTTCTGCCCGATCAACTCCTCGACAGAGTAGCCAAAGAGCTTCTCGGTGGCCAGGTTGGCCGATTGGATGATGCCGAGCTCGTCGATGGTGAGGATGGCGTCCACGGCCAGGTCCAGAATGTTCTGGGTGCGGCTGATTTCTTCCACCAGCTCGCGCCGCATGGCCTCGCAATCGGCTGCGGTTCCAAGCACCATCGCGGCCATCTCGACGCGTTCCTTCAGGAGCTGGTCGCCGGGGCCCCTGGCCAGAAGACGACCGACCACTTTCTGCCCTCGCTCCAGCACGGGTTGCTCGCAGACCGGGGGGCCATCCGAGAGACCCTCGCAGTACGTCTTGCCCCGGAATTCGAGCTCGAAGCGTACCTGGGGGTGCTGGTTGCGCAGTTGCTCGAGAAGCTGGGCCGGGGCGGCTTCAGCATCCAGCTCGTGGGTCAGCATGCGACGGGCTAGCTCGATCATCGCCACAGGTTCTGGGTGGGGTAGGGGAATTCTTTCTCAGGGGATCAGGTCAGCCAGAGCCAGCCCGGAACACCGAGCTTGACCGCCGTCTTGAGGGCCACCAGGGCGAGCAGGTGGCGGCTCTTCCACCAGGGTTTCTTGGTTTCCACAGGTTGAGAGTAGCTGAGGACTGTAAAGAAAAGTGCCGTGCTCGCGAGCGATCGCCATTGCCCCTCGCTCCAGAGGAGAGCCGACTTCTGTGCTCAGTCGGTCCCTACCCTTTAGGCCGCAGAGAGCGCCGAGACACGATGCCATCTCTCGGCCCCCTCCGCGGCTCAAAAGGAGTGGGGAAGGATTTGCAGGGAGACTACAGTCTCGCGCGTTGACCGTGCACAATCAGAACGCGCGGGACTGTAGACAATCTGTTGAGCGGCGCCGTGCTAATTCCTGAAGATGTCAACGCGCGGCGCCTTAGTTTCGGTCGAAGCGGTCCAGGTTCATCACCTTTGTCCAGGCCGCTACGAAGTCGGAGACGAACTTGGCCTGCGAGTCCTTGCACCCATAGACTTCAGCCAGGGCGCGAAGCTGTGAGTTCGAGCCGAAGATGAGATCGACGCGGGTGCCGGTCCACTTCAACTCGCCGGTCGCCCGGTCGCGCCCTTCAAATTCCGACTCGTCCTCGGAGGTGGCCGTCCACCTCGTCCCCATGTCCAGCAGATTCATAAAGAAGTCGTTGGTCAGGGACTCCGGTCGTTTGGTGAAGACACCGTGCCTGGTCTTTCCGACATTGGCATTCAAGACCCGCAGACCGCCCACGAGAACAGTCATCTCCGGCGCGGTCAGGGTGAGCAGTTGGGCCCGGTCGACGAGCAGCTCTTCAGCTGTCAGGGGCCGCCCGGGTTGGATGTAGTTGCGGAAAGCGTCTGCCTTCGGCTCGAGAACGGCAAAGGACTCTACGTCAGTCTGCTCCTGGGAGGCGTCGGTTCGTCCGGGCGTAAAGGGCACCTCGACGGCGTGCCCGGCGTCTCTGGCAGCCTTCTCGACGCCCGCGCATCCGGCCAGGACGATCAGGTCGGCCAGAGAGACCTTCTTGCCGTTGGTCTGCTTGCCGTTGAACTCGGCCTGAATCCCCTCCAGGGTTTTGAGCACCGTGGCGAGCTCGGCCGGGCTGTTGACGTCCCAGCTCTTCTGTGGGGCCAGGCGAATGCGGGCCCCGTTGGCCCCGCCACGCTTGTCGGAGCCGCGGAAGGTGGAGGCGGAAGCCCAGGCTGTCGCTACCATCTGGGAGACGGACAGGCCTGAGGCCAGGAGCTTCTCCTTCAGGGCCGCGATATCGGCCTTGTCGACAAGCGGGTGGTCGACGGCGGGAACCGGATCCTGCCAGACCAGCACCTCTTGAGGCACTTCCTTGCCCAGGTAGCGCGAGCGCGGACCCATGTCGCGGTGGGTGAGCTTGAACCAGGCTCGGGCAAAGGCGTCGGCAAACTGGTCCGGGTTCTGGTGGAAGCGCCGCGAGATAGGCTCGTAGATGGGGTCCATCCGCAGGGCCATGTCCGCGGTGGTCATCATCGGGGCGTGGCGCTTGGAAGGATCCTGGGCGTCGGGCACATCCTGAGCTCCGGCGCCGCCTTTGGGCTTCCACTGATGCGCGCCGGCGGGACTCTTGGTCAGCTCCCAGTCATACTTGAAGAGCGTGTCGAAGTAGCTGTTGTCCCACTTCGTCGGGGTGGGGGTCCAGGCTCCCTCGAGACCGCTGGTGATGGCATCGCTGCCCTTCCCGCTTCCGAAGCGGCTGGCCCAGCCCAGGCCCTGCTCGGTGATGGCCGCGCCCTCCGGCTCTCGACCAACCAGAGCCGGATCGCCGGCGCCGTGGCATTTGCCGAAGGTGTGCCCACCGGCCACCAGGGCCACGGTCTCTTCATCGTTCATGGCCATGCGGGCGAACGTCTCGCGAATGTCTCGGCCGGACGCGACCGGGTCGGGATTGCCGTTGGGACCTTCCGGGTTCACGTAGATCAGGCCCATCTGGACGGCACCCAGAGGATTCTCGAGCTGCCGGTCGCCACTGTAACGCTTGTCGCCCAGCCACTCGGTCTCTGAGCCCCAATAGATGTCCTCTTCCGGTTCCCAGACATCTTCGCGTCCGCCGCCGAAACCGAAGGTCTTGAAGCCCATGGACTCAAGAGCACAGTTCCCGGTGAGAATCATGAGATCGGCCCAGGAAATCTTTCGGCCGTATTTCTGCTTGATCGGCCAGAGGAGGCGGCGCGCTTTGTCGAGATTGGCGTTGTCAGGCCAGCTATTGAGAGGGGCAAAGCGCTGAGTGCCCGAGCTCGCGCCACCTCGGCCGTCCGCAATACGATAGGTGCCCGCGCTGTGCCAGGCCATTCGGATAAAAAGCCCGCCGTAGTGGCCGTAGTCCGCCGGCCACCAATCCTGCGAGTCCGTCATCAAGGCATAGAGATCTTTCTTGACGGCGTCGAGATCAAGGCTCTTGAACTCCGCGATATAGTTGAACTCCTGGCCCATCGGATCGGACATGGGTGAGTTCTGGTGCAGAACCCTCAGATTGAGCTGATTTGGCCACCAGTCTCGATTCGAGGTGCCGGCGGTGCGCTTGTGAGATCCATTCATTACGGGACACTTGGTAGTTTCCATTAATCATCTTCCTCAGGTGAGATAGTTTGTGCCCCCCCACGACGGGGCATACCTGCTTGAGAGCTTTGTGAGGGCCTATAATACTCCCTCGAGGGGCAAGGATCCCTGTTGCCGACCGGGAGGATCAGACCGAACTTCGCTCTGAAGCTGGCAAAATGGCCGCCTACGGGCTTGATGGTCGCACGCGCCTTGACCTGTTCGGTATCAGAACGCGCGGGGCCGCGTGGCGCCCTAGCCCCCGAAGGCGTTCAAGAACCGCTTGTCCCCCATTTCCTCAGCCATCGCGTCGGCGATGCCCCGGAGCGAGGTCGCGTAATCTTTGGCTTTGTCCGGCTGGGATTGCAGCTGCATCAAGAAAAACACCCATCCCGGCCAGGCGGCCCAGATTGCCTCGTGGTGCTGACGGCACAGGGCGGCCGTCTCGGCCTTCTGGCCGCGCGCCACCGAGGTGAACAGCTGGCTTTTGAGCTGGTCTGCGTCCGGCGCGCCGCCCCCCGACTTCTTCCCCTTGAACAAACTGCCCATGAGCGTAAGACTTCTTTCAGCTCGCTCTGACATCCTGGAAGGGCATGCAAACCCAATCCACCAGCTGGGCTTACACCCGTCTCCTGGCCAACTCGCCTCCCTGGCCCAGAG
This sequence comes from uncultured Burkholderiales bacterium, assembly GCA_964471395.1. Taxonomy (GTDB): domain Bacteria; phylum Vulcanimicrobiota; class Xenobia; order Xenobiales; family QWHO01; genus QWHO01. The sequence continues at coordinate 21,597 of CAYYHB010000044.1, forward strand.
AAACACCCGGCCACGGGCTCGAGCAGCGCATCGACGGCAGCGAAGGCGACAGGTTTGTCTCTATCAGCCTGCCTGGCTGGGTGGTCACCAGCCCCGGCGAGCTGCCTGTCAAGCTGCTGGGCAAGCTGCCCGAGGGGCTCGACCAGGGCGACGGTATGGTCTTGCACAGCCTGATCCACAATGACGTGCAGATCGAGAACCAGCTGCGCCTGACCAGCTCCTTCCCCGATCGTCCCAAACCTGACGGCCAGGCCAATATCGGGTTGGCCCGGCAACGCGTCGACCACTACCAGGAGTTGCTGCAGGCGGACAACAAATCTCTCCTCGCCCAGAAGTTTTTCGAGGCGCGCCTTCTGCTTGAGCTCCACCAGGAATCCTGGAAGACCCGGTTGCTGGCCGTCTCGGTGGCGGGGGGACTGGCGGTGATGGGGGGCGGCATGCTGCTCGGCTTCTCGGGTGCTCCCGTGGCGCTGGCCGGGTTGGCCGCCACCGTCGCCACCGGTGCTCTGGTGGGCAAGCCGCTGGCCGACCGCTGGCTCGAGAGTCGCTGCGCTCAGGACCTGCGCCAGGGGATGCGCGAGCCGCTGGCCTACTGGGAAGACCAGCTGGCCCTGCGCACGGAAGTGAACCGCCGATTGAAGAGCGAAACGCTCCAGGGAATTCCCCTGCCCCCCACCCCCCTGGCCGCGGTCGAGGTCAAAGAGAACGCCGTGGTGGTTGGCGGAGTGCAGGTCAAGCGCAAGACGACCGATCTGCCAGAGCGGCGCTGAAACACTTCTGCGTGGATGTCGACTCGCGCGAAGGCCCCGGTCTGGCTGCGCCGTCGTTGAGGGCCCAACTCGTGGACGTTTTCAGGGGGCCAGCGAGGAGTCCGGATAGCGGCGCATGATGACGTGCCGGAACGCATCCAGGAGCAGCGGGTCAAAGTGCGTCCCCCGTCCATCCCGCAAGACCCTCCAGACCTCGTTGATCGGCATGCCCGGCTTGTAGGGGCGGGGGGCGGCGAGGGCGTCGAATACGTCCGCCACCGCGATGATTCGGGCCGCCAGGGGAATTTGCTCCCGGCGGAGCCCATCCGGATAGCCCTTGCCGTCCCAGCGCTCGTGGTGACCTCGAATGGCGGGGCAAAGGTGACGCAGCGCTGGGATCGGGTAGACCATCTCCTCGCCGTAGACGGGGTGCATCTTCATGATCTGGAATTCTTGGTCAGTGAGCTTGCCGGCCTTGTGCAAAATGTTGTGGGGGATGCGCGTCTTACCGATGTCGTGCAGCAAGCCGGCGCGGCGGATGTCCTGTCCGCGAAGGAAGGCTCCCACCTGGTCGAGCGTCTCTTCGCTCTGGTAGTTGTAGCGCAGGCCCACGTCGCCGATATCCTTGAGCAGCGAGCCATAGCGGACCTGGCTGAGCGTCTTCGGGTCGCTGATGCCGGCTTGTTCCGCCAGACCCACGGCCAGCTCCAGCACGCGCGACGAGTGGTCGAATGTGAAATCGCCGCCCAGCTTGAGCAGGAGACCGAGGCTGTTGACGGCGGTCTCCTGGTCCAGAATCTCGATCTCTTGCTGGCGATAGACGCGGCGGAGCACCGAAGTAAGTGAGTGGCTGACGTGGCGGCTAACCAGCCCGTCGGTGGTCTTGTTGACGACCATCAGGTCGAGCTTGCGCAGCGAGAGCTGGTAAGATTCGCGGCTCACAACGATGCGTCGCTCGGGAGAGGTTGGTGAGTGTTGCTCGGCCTGCCTCTCGGTTCCGACCTGGGATTGATTCTGGCGGCGTTGCTCGGTCTGCCGCGAGGAACGCTCCTGGTGGTCGGATTGGTCCGAGTCACCTCCGGCCGAGCCGTCCTGGTCGTGGGAGTCGCCCTGCCCGGCACCAGATTCAGTCACCCTGTCCTGGCGTCCGGGCTCTTCGGTCTTGACGATTCGTGGCTTTCCTCGCGCCGGGGTCAGGTGGCTCTCGCGCTCCGGCAAGAAGCGCTCGGCGCGTTCCTCGAGCTCATCGCGTCGGGTTGTGCCGGTGCGGCGAGTATCGATGGCCTCAATGGAATCGGCTGGAGCGTTCTTGACGGCGCTTGTGCGACGGGGAGGGGAGGTGCCTTCCTGCGCGCGCTCTCGGTCCTCTCCTTGAGTCTCGACCGGAGGCTTGGAGCTATCGAGCACACCCGGGCCATCGAGCTTTGCGGCTCCCGCGCGAATCGGCTCGACGACTCCAGGGTTCTCACGGACGCGACTCGTCCCGGGGCTTTCGCCAGGCACCCGGATGGGACCAACATTCGCGGCTTCCTTGAGGCGAGGGGCCAAATCGTTTTCTCGAGGATGTCCGGCTTCGCGAGCCCTGGCCCGAGCGCCGACCTCACCAACCTCCTGAGCCGGTCTGTTCTCACCAACCTGACCGGCTTTGGCTTTGTGCGTGGTCGCGTCGTCTCGAGCTGTGTCGACGCGACCGCCACCGGAGTTGGCTCGGTCAGTGGCAATGTCCTCTCGGACTCGACCCATGCGGGCTTTCTCAGCGCTGTCGCCGACCTCTCGAGTTCGATCGCCTCTGCCCTGAATGGCTTCACCGAGTTCTTGCGCTTTGTTGGGGGTGTTGGGGTTAGCGCCGTGCTCTCGCGCCCCATCGAGGTTCACTCTCTCGGTGGTGGCGCGGCCGGGGTCTATCTTGGCGGCGCTTTCGCGGCTTCTCGGGGCGTCGGTTCTGGCGCCGATGGCCATGTTCTCTCCGATAGACAAGCTATCGGTCCTGGCCCTGTCGCCAATCTCGTTCTGGCCCGGAGCGCTCCTGCCGGTGACCTCGTTGGCGCGGGAGCCATCGGTCGTAGCGGCCGGGCTGCCAATCTCGCTCCGGCCCGTGGCGCCCCTGCCGGCTCTATCGGACTTAGCGGGGGGGGGGGCAATCTCGCTCTGGCCCGGGGCGCTCCTTGCGGTCACTTCGTCGGGGCGGGAGCCATCGGTCTTAGCGGGAGGGGTGCCAATCTCGCTCTGGCCCGGGGCGCCCCTGGCGGTGGCCCCGTCGGCGCGGGCGCCATCAGTCTTAGCGGGAGGGGTGCCAATCTCGCTCTGGCCCGGGGCGCTCCTTGCGGTCACTTCGTCGGGGCGGGAGCCATCGGTCCTGGCGCCCTGAAGGCCCGTCTCGACCTGACCTGAGTTGCTCTTGCCGACAGGAACTCTGCTGTGTCCACGGCCCGAGTCGCCCATGTCGGCGGTCTCGCCAGGGCGCGGACCGACTTCGGCTCCAAAGCTGTCGTCCTTGCCGCCGCGTAAGGCATCGGTCCTGGCGCCGAGGCCACTCTCGCTCTGCCCTGCGCCGCCCTTGCCAGGGCCTGCGCCATCGCTCCCGGCTGCTTTAGAGCTGGTCTCGAGTTGACCCGAGTCGCTCTTGCCGGCAGTCTCATTGTGCGCGCCATCCTTTTTGCCGACCCGAGCGCTGCTCTCTCCACCGCCCGGGTCGCTTTGGAAGGCGCTCTCGCCAGGCCGCGGACCGCCGGCTCTTCCATCGGCTCCACCCATCTCCAGGTCGCTCTTGCCAGCGATCAGGCCAGGCCGCGGACCGTCAGTTCTGACATCGGCCCCGCCGCTCTCCGCCTTGCCGGCAGCCTCAGGAACGCCCCTCTCTCCGGAGACAACACCCTCTCGGCCGCTGGTCGTCGGATTTGCAGGCTCACTTCGGCCCGCGTTGTCACCAGCTCCGTCGATTTTTGCCCCGGTTGCCCCCCGGCCAGCATGGCTCTCGCTGAAGCCCTGGTCGTTCGGGTGAGCTGCCGGCTTCGCCTCGCGTACGCCGTCGGTCTGACCCGCGGTCTGGCGCAGACTCTGCTCGTTCTGGGAGCCCTTCTTGGAGAGGTCGGGCGCCCCGTCCCTCTTCGCGCCTTGTGCGGGAAGATCGACCAGGGCCCTGGTGACATCCCGGGCGCCTTCCCTGGCGGTTTGGACGCCGTCCTTGACCAGGTTCACGCCCTCCCTGGCGACCTCGACGCCGCCCTTCACCACGTCGCCGACCACCCTGGCGCCCGTCTCGAGCAACTGGCCCAGCGGACCTTTCTTGTGCCCATCGTCTGTGGTCAGGGCCTCGCCAGGATTCACAGGCTGCTTACTCCCCTGCGCGTGGGCCGAGCCCGGGCTGGTTGACTCCGGAGGTTTGCCGTCGGTGGGTCGGGCCTGCTGACCCGGCACCTGTTGGAGCGTGCCCGGCCCGTCGCCCTGGAGCCCGTGCTTTCTCGCCTGGCCCGCTGGCTCGCTACCTTGTCTGGCGGGCGCGGCCGGCCCGTCATGCTCTTTGGCCTGTCCCCCTGGCTCGCCGCCTTGCCTGGCGGGTTCGGCCGGCCCGTCGCCATGGGGCCCATGCTTTTTGGCCAGCCCCGGTGGCTCCCCGCCCTTCCTGGCGAGACCGGGCGCCCCGTCCCTCTTCAAGCCTTGTGCGGGAGGATCGATGAAGGCCCTGGTGACATCCCGGGCGCCTTCCCTGGCGGTTTGGACGCCGCCCTTGACGAGGTCGACGCCCTCCCTGGCCACCTCGACACCGCCCTTCACCACGTCGCCGACCACCTTGGCGCCCGTCTCGACCAACTGGCTTATCGGACCGGCCTGAGGAGGCTTTTCTGGGCTCTGAAGAAGCTGTCCGGGGGGGTCCTCGCCTGTCTTTGCGGGGCCTGATGGCGCCGCATTGAGCTTGCTGGATTGTCCGGCCCGTCCGGCGTTGGAGCCTTGCGAGTCGCGTGTGAGGCCCGGAGCCAGCGCTTCCAGGCCGTCCTTCACGCCGGACTTGACTTCCTGCAAGCCTTCCTTGCCGCCTCCCAGGGCTGTCTTGGCGACGCCTCCCACCACCTTGCCGCCCGCCTCCAACAGCTTGCCCACGAGACCGGGCTCTCGGCGGGACTCTCCTTTCCTGGTTTGCATACCCAGCAGTTGGTCGGCCGGCCTGGGGGTTCCGAACTCGGGGTTGCGCGCCGCTGAGAACTTGCCGGGGGTGACTGCGCCCCGGGAGTACTCCGGATCGTGCGCCCTCCGAGCCCGGGCGACTCCGCCCAGATCCGGATTCCAGCCGCCCTCAATCGGGACCCCCGGGGCTCGAGCTGCATCGGGACCCACCTGAGCTCTGGCAGGGCTCCGACCCGTAGGGCTTTCCCGGACTCCGCGATCGCCGTCTCGGCCTTACCGGTCCGAGTCCCCTGTCCCCGGCCGGTCGTCTCCTGTCCGAGGAGGGACCGCGCGGGTTGGGGTGTTCCAAAGTGCGGGTTGCGCGAGGCGGAGAACGTTCCGGGCGTGGGCGCGCCCCGAACGAGCTCGGGATCCTGAACACCCTGGGTGCGCCCCACGCCTGTAACGTCAGGGTTCCAGGCGGAGATCAGCCGGTCTGCCGGATTGGTCCCGCCCTTGACGCCCGTCCACGCCTTGCCGAGCCTGGCGTTGGCCTCCTGCGCCTGGCTGCCCGCGCTCAAGGACGAAGCCGATATCCCCGGGGAAGTGGAGGCTTTCTCCATCATGGGTGGCGCTTCGGATTTCTTGCGCGGAGCTTCGACCGACTGCGGGTGCGACGGCTCGATCTTGTGCGTCACCTGGCAATTATACCACGCTGGGCCCGGGCCTGACCCGCCGGACACACGCCCGACCAGTCAACCTGGCCGGGCGTGGGGCCCCTGTCCAACGAGCAACCTCGGCGAGCGCCCTGCATCTCAGGCCGCAGCTTGCTCGTAGATCTCCTCGAGAATCTCAAAGCGAGCAGGATAGGCCTGCATCAACTGCTCCAGCGCCTCGGGCCCCTGCTCGCGCGCCTCTAGATAAGCCGCCCAGCTCTCGGCGAAGTCCTCTTTGTAGTTCGTATCGGCGTAGTCACTGGGGTTGGCCGCGTCGGCCTCGATGGCATCCTCCCAGCCGTTGGGGGCGCCCTGTCCATCCTGGCCTCCGAACAACCCGCCCACGTCGTCGAAGAAGCCCTCGCCCTCGCCGTCCACCTCGTAGCCTACCCCGTGGCCGTACTCGTGGTCAAAGACCTCTTCGTTGAGGTGGTTCAGCCCGTCGTAGAAGCGCACCTTGTCTCCGTCGCGGCGGTAGTCGGCCGCCACGCCGTCCTCAGGGTCGCTCAGCAGGGCGATCTCGTCCACGCTGGGGCGCACGCCCGGGGGGAGCTGGGTGTAGTAGTCGGCGATGCGGGCCAGGGCGGTGCGGTTGTCGGTGGCTCCCAACTCGGACTCGATCCGAATGGTGTGGCCGTCTTCGCCGGTCAGCTCGTAGACGGTGTTGCCACCCGTTCCGGTGACCTGGTTGATGCTGACCATCTCGCTCTCGCCGTTGGCGTTGGTGAACTCGACCGGCTGGCCGGAGTCGACCGCTTCGAGCACGCTCGCCTCCTGCTGCTGGATCAGCTCGGCGTCCCGCTCGTCCACGGTCTCCACTTCCTCATAGCTGTCGCGGTTGCTGGCCGACTCGCCGGCAGCCAGGGTCCCCTCGCGGGCCTGCTCGAGCTGGCGGTCGAAGAGTGCCGCCGAGAGGTCGCTGCGGCTGATGTCGCCGTCCGGGTCGTTGCTGGAGTCATTGGCGGTATCGAGCTCATTGCGCAACTCCTCGTCCTCGAGGAGGTAGTCGGCGCTCTCCTCGATGGAGGCCAGGGTGGCGTCGATCTCCTCCTGGGGAACCCCCTGCGCCTCGAGATATGCGCGAGCCTCGTCGCGGTTGTAGTCGCCGCTGGCGATCTCCTCCAGATCTCCTTCCGAGATGATGCCGTCGGGGTCATCGGCGTTGCCCGGGTTGTCGTAGAGGTCCCCGTAGCGGTCGAGGTTCTCGAGGGCCTGCTCTTCCGGGGTGGGCTCGGGCGCGGGCTCGGCCTCATTGGGGGCGGACTCCTGGCTCGCTTCCTTGGTGGAGGTGGGCGGACGGTCGTCCGTCTCACCCGGTCGGCGGCCTTTGCTCGAACCCTCGGACCCCGGTCCCTTGGAAGCATCCGCCTGCCCGGCGGCCACTCGCTGGCGAACCCGGTCGAGCACGGCCGAGTCGTCTTCGCCGGTTTCGCCGGCATCCTGGCTGACCTCGGCCCGGTCGGTCGCCGGTCGGGTCGGGGAGGGCTCGGCCGGCTTCTCGGTCGGCTTCTCGGTCCGTGCGACCGCCGCTTTCGGGGTCTCGGCGGACCTGGGCTTCTCGGCGGTTTCGGCCTTCTTGCTCTCGGTGGCTCGGGTGGCGGTG
>CAYYHB010000045.1:0-28443 GCA_964471395.1 uncultured Burkholderiales bacterium
ATGGAGCTGACCTGATAATTGAAATCAAACATCCCGCGAAGCGTCCTCCTTCTTGTTGAACCCTCTGTCTCTATGTTTCTACAGAACTACGCGCCCTTGACTTCCCATTCTCATTCTAGACGTGTCTCGTTGCCGCAGGTTTACCGCGGTGTTAACACGATGTTAACATGATTGCCCCAACCAAGCCGCCCAGGGACGAAAAGACCCGCGACAGCACACGATTCCCGTGTACCCGCGGGCCCCCGAAGCCCCACTCGGCTCAGACCGTTTCGACGAGCTTAACGGTGACCTCATTGAGGCGAACGCCCCGATCAGCCACCTTGGAGCGCAGCTCTTCCTCGTTCTCCTCAATAACCTCGCGGGTGGTGCGCGAAGTGGTCTCGAACTCGGCCCTGATGCCCTCTTTGCCGTGCACCAGCTTGATCCGCAGGTCGCCGAGATACTCGGGATTGAGCTTCAAGCTAAGCTCGGTCTTGTTAGCCAGGTTGCGAACTTCGATGTGCTGCAAGATCTGGTCTATAACCACTTGACGGTTCTGGCGGGCGTCCTCGGCCTGGTTCTGGGCCTTCACCTCGGCAGTCAACTGGACTGACCGCAGCTCACGCGCCAGATCTTTCTGGGGCTGGGTCTCGCCCATCAGTTTCTCGAATTCGTTGCCGTCGCGCTCCTGCTCGCGCTCGCGCACCAGCTGATCCAGGGCGGTGGAGACCTGGTTGCGCGAACCGTCTCGTGTGACCATGGCCAGTTGCGTGAAGGAAAGGTCGCGGAACTGCAGCCCGCGCTCGGTCAACATTCCTCGGAGGTCGTGCAGGCCAACGGAGGAGAACTCGGCCAATCGCATCGACTGCTTCTCGCCCAGGGAAAGCGTGTCGGGATTCTTATAAGCCAGGTCGAAAAGGTAGCCGTTCAGCTTGCTCAAGTGCTTCTGCTGAAGCTTCTGGTCGAGGTTCTCGGCCCGCTCTGCCTCGGCTCTCCTGGCGGCGTCCCTGGGCTCGTCCTTCTTGGACGGTTTTTCATCAGAGATGATCGTACGGGTCTTGCCGGCTTCTTCCCTGTCCCCCGTGGCCTTGTCCAGCTCCCTCGAGAAAGCGTCGGCATCGCCTTTCTCTCTGGTGGTCTTGGTGCTGGTCGGCGAAGCCCCGGAGGTACCGACTATGGTGGCGATCAGCGGATTTTCCATTCAAACACCCCTCATTGCGATTTTTCTCCTGAGAAAAGCTTAGAAAGTAGCCCCTCCAGACTGCTGCTTGTAGCGCTGGAAGTTGTCAAGCACCACCGAGACGTAGTGCTGGGTTTCCGCGTAGGGCGGGATCCCTCCCGACTGCATGACAGCCCCAGGACCGGCGTTGTAGGCCGCAATAGCCTTGGTCATGTTGCCGTTGAAAGTATCGAGCATCTGGCGCAGGTACTTGGTGCCGCCCATGATGTTCTGATAGGGGTCGAAGCCATCCGTGACACCGAGCTCGGCGGCCGTCTCGGGCATGAGCTGCATCAGGCCCATGGCTCCACAGTGCGACTCTGCCTTCGGGTTGTAGGCCGACTCTTGCTTGATGACTGCCCTGATGAGAGCCTCATCCACATTGTACTTGCCCGAGGCTTCCTTGATCATCCCATCGTAATCGCTGGGCTCACCGGTCCAGCGCGCGGTCGAGGGGCTGCTGGTGGGGCGAGCGGCGGTCGCTGGCTTCTTTTCATTGGCCAGCGAGTTGACCAGGTTCTCAAAGGTAACCGCTTCACTGGAGCGGGTCTGACCACTGACCAGGTGAGAGGGAGCGCCAGACTGGGTGATGTAACCCTTCTGGCCTCCCATCCGGGCGTCCAGCTGCTGCAGCTTCAGCTCCAGCGCCTTGATGCGATCCATGGACATGCCGGTTTCCTCCTTCGCTATCCGGGACTGCGATGGCAATACCACGTTAAGCCGGGTGGTAGGCCGGAGGAAGTCCAGGGGGCGATTGGGCGCATGCTCAGTATAGCCGTCCAGCCTCCCGGGGTCAACAATCTGACTTCCGTCCGGTCGCCTGCTCGCGAGCAAACTTGATGGTAGCAAGCTCGTCGATCATCTTGGCTTCCTCGTAGTCCATCTCGGCCTGCCAGGCCTCCTGGGTCTGCTCCTTATGTTTCTCGTAAGTTTTTCGCTTCATCGCGGCCTTGAGAAGATTCTCTCGTTGCTGAACGATCATGATGGCCAGCTCTTGCAGGCGCAGCTCCTGATACTTGATCTTGTTCTCCAGGCTCTTGATGTGCTGGGGGTAAAAGCGCAGCTCGTTGATGCTCACCTGGCCCACGGCCTGTTTGTGGCGAACCTCGATGTGGGTCTGCTCGAGCTGGTGCTCGAGCTGGGCCTTGACCTGGCGCTCGTGAGCCTCTTCCTGAATCAGCTTGCCCAGTTTTTCCTTCTCCTCGTCTTCCTTCTTGCGGGCCAGCTCGAGAACTTTCTCAAGTCGATATCGGAAGCGTTTGGGCGGCATTAGCTCATCAGCTCGAGCAGGCGACGTCGTGTCTCCTCGAAGGGAGCCGGATCGTAAATCCCCTGTGTAAGGAAGGCGCGCACCTCATCGATCATTGCGATGGCGTAGTCAACCTTGGGGTTGGAGCCGCGCTGGTAGGCGCCGATGTTGATCAGGTCCTCCTGCTCGCCATAGGTCGCGAGCACCCCTCGCAGCTTCATGGCCGCAGCCTGGTGCTCCTTGGGGTTGATCTCGGTAAACAGACGCGAAACCGACTGCAGCACGTCGACGGCCGGATACTGGTTTTTGTGGGCGATCTTACGATTGAGCACGATGTGTCCGTCCAGAATACCGCGCACCGTGTCGGCGATGGGCTCGTTCATGTCGTCGCCTTCGACCAGCACCGTGTAGATGGCGGTGATGGTGCCGCGCGGTGATGTCCCAGCGCGCTCCATCAGCTTGGGAAGGAGCGCGAACACCGAGGGGGTGTAACCCTTGGTGGCGGGCGGCTCACCCACTGCCAGACCGACCTCGCGCTGGGCCATGGCAAATCGCGTGACCGAGTCCATCATCAAGATGACATTCTTGCCCTGGTCTCGGAAATACTCGGCCACGGCCGTGCCGGTGTAGGCGGCTTTCAGGCGCACCAGGGCCGGGGTATCAGAGGTGGCCACGACTACCACCGAGCGAGCCAGGCCCTCCTCGCCCAGGTCGCGCTCAAGAAAGTCTCGCAGCTCGCGGCCACGCTCTCCCACCAGGGTCAGCACATTGACGTCGGCCTCGGCGGCGTTGCGCGCGATCATCGACAGAGTGGTCGATTTCCCAACGCCCGAGCCTGCAAAGATCCCGACGCGCTGGCCCTTTCCGAAGGTGAGCATGGAATCGAGGACCCGAACTCCAAGCGGCATGACGTGCTCGATGCGAGGACGGGTGATGGGATTAGGTGGATCGTTGTAGATGGGAACCTCGACCTCATACTCCAGGGGTCCTTTGCCGTCGATGGGCTCGCCCAGCCCGTCCAGCACGCGCCCCAGCATCTTGGACCCCACTTTGACGGATAGCGGCTTGCCCATGCCGCGTACCTCGCAGCCCGGCCCGATGCCACCCATATCGCCCAGTGGCATCAACATGACCTTATTGGCCTTAAAGCCCACCACCTCGGTGCGAATCGGCGGGCGACCCGTCTTGTCAAAAACCAGGCACAGCTCGCCCATCTTGACCGCCGGACCCTCGGACTCGATGGTCAGTCCGATCACCTGCTGCACCCGGCCGTGCATCTTGACCGTGTGAATCTGGGGCAGCAACCGCTCGAAGCGGTCAAAGTTGAGTTTCAGCTCAGTTTCCACTGGCCAGCTCCGTTTCCACCAGTTCGGCGGTCTCCTCGAAGGCAGCGGTGATGGCGGCCATCTTGGTGGCCAGCCGCGCATCCACATTGCCCAGGTTCGTCTCCAGCACGCAACTGCCGGGGTCGAGGCTGGCGTCCGCCTGCACCTCGAACTTTTTCAGGCCCTCCACCATCTTCTCGAACTCCGGCTGGTTCTTCTTGGCCTGCTCGAAGTCGTCAGGGTGGCAGCGAATGGTGATCTCCTCGCGGTCCTTGATGCCGGATAGAGCATCGCGCACCACCCCGACGATAACCTCGGGATTGCTCTTGATCTCAAGCCCCAGCACCCGTTCGGCGATCTTTACCGAAAGCCGGGCCAGCTCGGGCTCGGCTGCCTTGAGCATACGCTCGCGCTCGGAGACGAACTGGCGAAACAGAATCTTGAACTCTTCCACCACGCCCGCCAGCTGTTGCTTGCCGGCTTCAAGACCCTCTCCTTTGCCCTGCTCAAAACCCTGCTCGCGGGCCGTCTTCTCAGCCTCTTTGACCTGCGCCTGCGCTTCTTCCAAGAAGCGACCTGCTTGCTCCTGAGCATCGGTAAGGATCTGCTGGGCCTTGCGGCGCGCCTCCTCGATAATCTGCTCGTCAATAGGGGGCGGCGGCGGTGGCGGGGGCTCGGCTGGAGCCGCCGGGGCGGCTACCATGGTTTGGCCTATGGGCTCGGGCTCTGGCTCTGGCTCGGGCGCCGGCGGGGGCTCATCCCCCCCTACTCGCACGGTCGTCTTGATGGGAGGCAACCGCGGGTCGGCAAGTCCTGCGGGGACGGGAGCCTGGGCCACACCATGGCCGATCAGCCTGGTGCCGAGTGGCTCGACGCGAGGAGGCTCGGCTGCCTCGACAAATTCGGTGGAAACCTCTTCGGGCTCAGGCGGAGGGGGAGGTGGCTCGGAAAAGCCTGATTCGTCCGGGGCGACGAACTCACTGGAGCGGTAAAGGGCTGAATGACGCCCCCCATCTTTGGGAGCCGCCGCCGCTTCGCCAGGCTTTTTCTTAATGAGGGCCAGAGCCAGCCACCTACTTGAACTTAATCTTACCCAGAGTCACCAAGCCGCGCAAGATATTGCGGATCTGCTGCTGAGCCGATTTGATCTCCTCCCAGGGAACCTGGCCCAGGCTCTCCACGTCGTCGCGCAGAGCTCGGGCCACCTCGGGCGAAAGGAACCGATAGATCCTTTCGCCCAGCTCCTTGTTAGCGCCTTTCAGTGCCAAAACCAGGTCGCGGAAGTCGGTAAGCCGCAAAACCTGCTGCAGCGAGCTGTCATCGATATTGTTCAGGTCTTCGAAGTCGCACAGCTTGGTCTTGATGTCACTGGCCAGGTGAGGACTCTTCTGAGTGAGCCCGGAGAGAATCTTCTCCTCGGTATTGCGGTCGGCCTGATTGAGGATTTCCAGCAGCGCTTCCTTTCCGTCGGCGTGGGTCTGAAAGCCCTCGTCCAACGCCTGCTGCAAGCGGCCTTCGAGCACCCGCTCGACCTCATCGAGGATTTCCTTGGAGATCTTGCCCAGCTCGGCCAGTCGCCGGGCCACCTCCGTCTGGACGCCAGGGCCCAACTCGCCGAGCACGGCCGAGGCTTGATTGGGCTCGAGATAGCTCAGCACCAGGGCGATGGTCTGGGGATGCTCCTTGCGGATCAAGTGGATCAGCTGGCGCGGGTCGACCCGCCGTAGAAAGCCCAGCGGTCGCTTCTGGCCTGAGCCGGTCATCCCCATTCCACCCACGCTCAGGGTGGCCGAAGGACGCGAATCCATAATGGCCGTGCCCAAGCCGCCCCCACCTCCGGCCGCCGCTTCACGCAGGCCGGGCACGTTGGTGGACTGCAGGAACTCCTCGATGACCTGAGCCCGCACCTCCGGGGAGATCTGAGGCAGCTTGGAGATCTCGAGAGTGATGGCCTGGACCTCCTCCGGGCCGAGCTCTTTGAAGAGCTGGGCGGATACCTCGGGAGGCAGCGACATCAGCAGGATAGCGGCCTTTTGCTTGGGGGGCAGATTGACGGTGGAGATGGCAGAGACTCCTTTCCTGGTCCACTTCGCCCGGTCGGGCCCTGATCTCCTACTTGAGCCAGCGCTCGCGAAGCTTCTGTGCAAAAGCAGCCGGGTCTTCGCTGGCCAGTTCCTCGGCCAGATCGGCCTTGAACGTGTCCAGTCGTCGACACACCCGGCGCCTCAGGTCCGGAGCCATCTGCTCGAGCACCGAGGTGCGCTTGGAGGGCTCGAGGCTGCGCAGCAAGAGGGCGATGGTGGGAGGGTCTTCCCCCTCGAGCAGGTGTAAGATCTGGTTGCGGTCCAGGCTCTGCAGCAGGCCGGCCAGGGGCGAGCGCGTGCTGGTCTCGGGCAAGTCGAGAAACTCGCTCAGCACGCGGTCGCGGTCCTCTGGAGTCGTGGGCGGCAACTGAGTGATCTCAAGCGTGATGGACTCCACTTCTTTGAGTCCAATCTGCTTGAAAAGCTGGGCCGAAACTTCAGGAGGCAGTATCATCAGCAGAATGGCCGCCTTCTGACGAGGCCTCAGGCCCGTCGCGACGGCCCTGATCGAATCGGACAAGATCAGGAGCGAGCGCAACTGGGCCCTCAACCACTCTCCGTCGCGTCTGGCCAGGCGCCGAATGTGGCGGGTGGAGTCAGGCTCAGGGATGGGCAGGCGGAAATACTCGCAAGGACCCTCCCGCCGGTGCTGCAGCAACGGGTCACAAGCCCAGAGGATGGGCCAGCGACGCGAGTGGAAGATCGCTTCCATTTGCTGCATTTCCGTGAACAGCGCCTGGCGCTCGTCGCTTCCGAGTTGCTCGAGCCAGTCCAGCGGAGCCTCGCGGCCCATGGCTAGAAGTGTCAGCGCAAGCCGCCGCAAAGGAGTCAACTCGACGTAAGGAATCGTCCTCACCCCTTCAGCCCGTGGTCTTGGTCACAGCAAGACGAGAGGGTTGCCCCTCTCGTTCTCGCGCTTCAGCCAGGAAGATTAGCCGCCCTGGGACAACCAGGTGCTCTTGAGCATCTCAGCTACCTTGGTGGGACGCTCCTTGGCCAGCTTCTCAAGCTGCTCGGTCGTGTTGACGCGGGTCTCGCCCATTGCAGTGGTCTTGCCGCTCTTCTCGTTGAGCAGGTCGGAGATGTCGCTGGAAGTGGCCCCACCGGTGGCACCGAGCAAGGGGGCCGACTTGTCGACTTGCACCTTGTGCTGCTTGAGCAGGAACACGGCCACCACGGCCAGGAGGATCATGGCCGGGAAGAACATCATCAGGGCCACAACCTTGCCGTCGATCGCCGGGACCGCCGAGGCCTGGCGGGGAACCGGGTTCTCTAGAGCCGCCTGGCCCTCGCGAATGGCACTGGGCATCCCACCCATGAAGGGCATGCTGATCACGGTGCAAGAGTCACCGCGGCTCTCGTCGAGACCCACGGTATCCTTGACCAGACCAGCGATCATGGCGCGCTTGTCTTCAGGAATGTTATCCACGGCCACGCTGCAGGTGATACGCTTGATGCGCGGAGCGCGGTCGACAACTTTGGCAACCGTCTCGCTGGCTTCGTGCTTGGTGGCCTCTTTAATCTGCTCGTAGCCACCCTTGCCCGTGGCGCTCGCCGAGGACATCTGGGCTCCGTTGTCGGAGTTGTCGCCGCTACTGCGGTCGTAGCGCTCCACCTGCTTCTGACTGCCGGTGAGGACCGTGGGTCCCATCACCTTGCGAGTGGTTTCGGTCTGGGAGAAGTCGTACTCAACATTGACGGTAGCCACCGAGCGATTCGCGCCGAGCACCGCGTCGAGAGCAGATTGGACCTTGGTCTGCTTCTCTTGCTGGTCTTTCATGCGCAGCTCGTCGGGATTCATCGCCCCGATGGCGCCATTCTCGCCGTTCGGAACCATGGCGGTCAGGTCCGTCCCTTCCTTGTCGACCACCTGCACGTTCTCTGGCTTGAGGTCGGGGACAGACGAGGCAACCAGGCGCATGACCGCTGAAATCTGAGCCCTGCTAAACTTGAGGCCGGGCTGCAGTTTGAGCATCACCATCGCGGTGACCTTGCGCTCATCATCTTTGAAGTAGGTCATCTCAGGGAGAGCCAGCTTGACGTAGGCATCGGTTACTCCGTCGAACTGGCGAAGCGTTTCGGTGATCTGCCCCTCGAGCACGCGCTGGGACATGGCCCGCTGCTGCGACTCGGTCACCGTGCCCATGCCGGCCTCGGGCAGCTTGGTCATCACCTCGTGACGAGGGAGGCCAAACTCGGCCAGCTTGATCTGTGCCCGAGCGCGATCCTTAGGATGGACCGTGATCTGATCGCCGGTTACGCTCACCTGATGGTAAACGCCCAATTCGGTCAGCTTGGCGGCAACCTCGTTGACATCGTTCTCGGTCATCTTGGTCGAGTAGAGAGGCACCGGCCGATTGGAGGCGCTGATGACGCTATAGCTCAGACCGCCAGCCATCGCCAGGCCGATGACCACGAACAACAAAATCTTGACTTTAGGGCTGAGTTTGCCCCACAGCTCGGACACCTTGCCAAGCGGCCCACCTCCGCCAGGGCCTGCAGCTGCTCCACGTCCTGTTGCGAGCCTGCTGCCGGTTCGCATCCCCGTCTGGATCCCAGTGGCCATCGTAGGTCCTCTCCTTCCGATCCTCTCGATCCCCAAAACCCGGCTCTATCTGTCTGGCCCCCGGGCAGGGCCTGCCTTCGGGCTACAACTGCATCTGGAATAGCGTGGTCGTGGCCGTGGCCAGCTTGGAGGCGATGGTGGTGGTCATCTTCATCGCCACCTCGGCCTTGGCGCCCGCAATGGTCATCTCGTGGATGTTATCCATGTTACCGGTCGCCAGGGCCTGAGTCATCTTCTTGGAGTTGTCTTGCACCGTGTTCACGGTGTTGATCGCGTTGCCCAGAAGGGAGGCAAATGAGTTCGCCTGCTCTTCAGTGGGCTTGATCAGGGAGGGAGAAGAAGTACCGTCGAGCCCCTTGATGCCGCCGATACCGCCGATGGGGGTCATGGAGAAGGGTTGCTGCACTTGCCTGATCCTCCTAAATCTTAGCCCTTACCGATTTCCAGAGCCTTCATCGCCATCGCCTTGGCCGACTCGACCGTGGTGGCATTGGCTTCGAAGGCACGACTGGCCTGAATCATCGTCGTCATTTCCTGGATAATATTCACATTGGGCATGGCCACATACCCCTTGTGGGGTCCATCCTGCTCGGCGTTGGGGTTGCCGGGATCGTAGACCCAGCGATAATCGGACTGGTCTTTCTCGATCCCCTGCACTTTGACCCCGCCGCCGTGGAACTTGACCGGATCCTTGTTCAGGTCGATGTCGAACGAGGCCATAGCGAAATCGCTCTCGAACTCGGCCTTCATCTGAGGGCTCACCATGGCCACCTGGCGCTGGTAGGGCGTGCCGGCCTCGGTCTTGGACGTGTTGGCGTTGGCGATATTCTCCGAGATGACGTTCATCCGGAACTGCTCGGCCGACATTCCACTGGCCGCGATGTCAAAGGTCTGGAAAAACTTCACTGGTCAGCCTCCTTCGAATTTAGCGACCGCTATTCTCGACGACCCATTTGAGCGCGCCATAGATGCCTGAAATCTTGGTGGCGAGCGCGTTATACATAATCTGGTTTTTCGCCAGGCTGGCCATCTCTTGGTTGACATCAACCTTTCCAACCTGGTCGACCAGCTCAGGCTGCAGGCTGGCCATCGACCAACCCGTTCCATCCAGAGTGAACTCTTTGTCGACCGCCCCCGCCGCGCCGACCGCCACATCCCCATTCTTCTCCGCATCTTCGTTGGCCATCGCCTCGCGGAGGTGAGTTTCGAAGACCACGGTCTGGCCCTGATAACCCGGAGTGTTGATGTTGGCAATGTTGTTGGAGATGACCTGCTGACGCATGCTGGCTGCATTCAGCGCCTTCTCGAGCATAGTCGTGTCAACTATACTGTAAGGCTTGCCCATAATCGGTACTCCTCCCTGCTTTCGAACCCTTAGTGCCCAAAGCGGCTGGCCTGACTGTCGGGGACCTTGTGTGCGAGGCTTGCTGCCTCTTGTGTTCGGTCCGTTCCTGGTCGGTCGGCTGGTCGGCTCAAACGCGCTACACGCAGAGCTTAAGCGCCTGTTTTCAGTGTATCGGCAGGCTGTTTCCAGCTTATTAGCGCCATGTTAACAGAGTGTTAACGAGCCGAACGCAACTGCCGAGGTCAAGAGAATGTTGTTTCTGTAACGTTTCCAGTTCGCCCGAGGAAGCCAGATATCCTGGAGCACCCCGGACCGAGGAACCCCACTTTACATTTTGGAAACAGGGGGGATAAGCAGGGAGAAACCGAGCCGAGGGTAAACTGGCCTGTTGCGTCAGAGCTCAGTGTAACTCCCGACGCGTTCGCTTACAAGTTTGGGAAAGTTGGTGAAGGATCCTTGGATCCGATGAGGCCTGGCCCGCCGCCCGGAACTCCCGGCGGCGTCCAAATACCGCTAACCGAAGAGTGGTTTCGGGCCCAGAAGAAGGCCCTCAAAGAAGCTGGCATCGAAAAATACAATGCCGCGTCCAATGAGGCCAGCGATGTCTATAGCCCCAGCGAGGCGGCCCAGAAAATCCCCGGCGAGCAGCAGGAGAAGTTCCTGGCCAACGTGATGCCCTCTTTGCTTGAGATGGACGAGAACGACGAAAACTTCCTGCCCGACGCTACCGAGAAACTGGTTGGCTCTGCCCTGGAGCAAGAGTTCGGGGAAGAGATCCAGCAAAAGCCTGGCTTCCCTCAGATGCAGCAGAAGATCAGCCGTACCATCCTGTCCGATGATCGCTACCGGGAAGTTGTGGTCGACTTCCTCAACTGCGTTCTGCAGCACAAAGGAAGAACAGGCGAGGAGCCGGCTCCGGCTCCGGCCCCCCAGGAGTAGACTGCTGGCGGCGCGAAGCGGCCGCTGCCATGTCCATAACCACTGAACAAGTTCTGCAGGCGCTGAGCGCCGTCAACGACCCGGAGCTCGGTCGCGATGTCGTCACTCTCGGGATGATCAAGGACCTCACCGTAAAAGACGGGAAGGTGCGTTTCACCCTCGAGCTCACCACCCCGGCCTGCCCCGTTAAAGACGAGTTCAAAGCCAGCTGCCAGCAAGCCGTGACCGCCCTGGCCGGGGTCGAGAGCGTGGAGGTCCAGCTCTCGGCCCGCCAGAGGGCCACGCGTCCGGCCCTCGGCAGCGAACTGGCCCGTGAAGTCAAGAACATCCTGGCCGTGGCCAGCGGCAAAGGGGGCGTGGGCAAATCGACTGTGGCCAGCAACCTTGCCTGCGCCCTGGCAGCCGAGGGAGCCAGGGTCGGCCTGCTCGACCTGGATGTTTACGGACCCAGCATCCCCGCCCTCCTGGGTCTCAAGCACGGCGAGCTGACATACTTTGAGGAAACCCAACTGGTGGCCCCGATGGAGAAGTTCGGCATGAAGATCATGTCGATGGGCTTTCTGGTGCCTCCGGGTCAGTCGGTCATCTGGCGCGGGCCCATGCTGCACGGGCAGGTCGACTTTTTCTTTCGGAAAGTCCACTGGGGCGAGCTCGACTACCTGGTGGTCGACCTGCCCCCCGGGACCGGTGATGTCCAACTCTCGCTCTCACAACTGGTGCCGCTGGGTGGGGCGGTGGTGGTTTCCACCCCGCAAGACGTTGCCCTGGGAGTGGCCACTAAAGCCATCAACATGTTCGAGAAGCTCAAGGTGCCTGTCCTGGGACTGGTCGAGAACATGAGCTTCTACTCTTGCCCTCACTGCCACCAGCGCGATGACGTCTTTGGGCACGGAGGAGCGCGCGAGACTGCCACCAGGCTGGGTGTGGCCTTCCTGGGCGAGATCCCGCTCAACAGCCAGGTGCGTCAAGCCGGGGACGAGGGCACCCCGGTTGTGGTTGCTCAGCCCGACTCGGCAGCCGCGCAGGCCTTCCGGGCCTGCGCCCGCCTGACGGCCGGACGTCTCAGCGTGGCCGCCGTCGAGGGAACCGAAGCCCTCAAAAGTAACCTCATTCCCGTTCCTTAGTCAGATGGAGTCTTGAGGGCCTGCAAAATCGCGTCACCGTGCTGCTCCAGGCGCCAGCTCTCGAAGCCTGGGACGGCAGCCAGTTGCTCCAGAGTAACCGGCTGGCTGCGAGCCACCTGGCGCAGCAGTCGGTTGGGCACCACCTGATCGGCCTCGACGCCCGCAAGCCCGGCCGTCTCGTTGCGCCAGCGCCGCAAACGATCGAAAAGCTCTTGCTCGGTCCGAGATAAGCGGTTCTCGACGAACTTGCTCTTGGATGGCTCTGGAAAGCCTAAAAACCCGAGCTTGTGTCCCCGCTGGACAGCCTCGAACAGCCCCTGGCGATGAGGCTCGGGCAAATCGGACGGATCGGTGGGGGCCCGCCTGGCCAACTCGCACAAGAAGCGGTCGGAGAGAACACGGAAGGCTGCCTGATCGCGCCGCCTGGCCTCTTCGTCGCGCCAGCGGTAGAGCTCGCTCAAGATGGCCCGCCCCAGCCCGTTCAGGTCTCGTGCTCCCCGCATGCGCGTCCAACCAGCCGGGTCGAATTGACGGGGAACGTGTACCCGGTCCAGGATGCGATCGAATTCAGAGCTGGCTTGCTCCAGTTTACCCTGTTCTGACAGCTCAGCTAGCAACACTTCGCGCAGTTGGATCAGGTAGCGCGTGTCCGTCCGGGCATACTCCTCCTGCTCGGGGCTCAGGGGACGTTGGCGCCAGTCAGCGGTCTGCATATCCTTGTCGAGCTGAACCTGGAAGTGCTCTTCGAGCAAGGCCGCCAGTCCACAACGAGCATAACCCAGGATACGAGCGGCCAGGTAGGTATCAAACACGCTCCGCACTGTCCCAAAACCAAGTGGGCCCCTCAGGTATGGGATGTCGTTCTCGCCGGCGTGAAGAATCTTGATCTTCGACGGGTCCGCCAGGATCATGCCCAGCGGGCCCAACTCGAGCCCGGCCAGAGGGTCGAGCAGAAAGTCGGAGTCGGGGGTCGACAGCTGAATCAGGCAGACTTTCCCAAAGTAGGAGTAAAAGGAGTCCATCTCCAGGTCGAGCGCCAGAATGGGCGCTCGCTCCAGCTCGTTCCACACCTCCCCCAGCGGTGCGGATGTGGAAATCAATGGTGGAGCGTTCCGAGTCACCGGGCTACCTGATTCGGGAGACGATGGTATCAACCCTGTAGGCCGTTTGACATCGAGAGCGGGTTTGCTATAATGCTGAAGTTGTTCTGCGGAGGTGGCGGAATTGGCAGACGCGCACGTTTGAGGGGCGTGTGGGCAACCGTGGGGGTTCGAGTCCCCCCCTCCGCACCAGCAAAGAGGCCGCCTGGCTCAGGCGGCCTCTCGATTTTTTTTAGCGTGGTCGATTTCGCCGGGGCGCGGAGCGCGCCGGCTCGGGGGTGCCCGAGCTCCTCCTGGATTCATAGCCAGGTATTCCCGCGGGGCCTCGGTCAGGGCCAGTCCGCGCAGCGGGGTCATCAGCAGGCCAGTTACGACCTCCAGGGCTACCGGGTGGCCGATCGGGCCCGCCGGGGCGACGACCTTCCCATCCAGGTCCGGGGGAGGCCTCTGGTCGTCCGCGCGGTCCGTCCTCAGGTCCTGACCCGTCGCCCCACTCCAGCCTCCTCGAGCAAGCAGATCTCCCACTTCTACCGACTTGGACCGGGGCGCCCAGGATATGTTACACGGGTCTGCCTCAAAGGAATCTGTAGGGAACCGTTGTGCGCCGTCGAAGCGAGTTCAGAATGCAGAGCGGAGTTCTTTCATGAGCCAGGGTCCCGATGTGTCCGCTGCCCGGCGGGATACCGAGGCCCTGGAGGCCGGGCAGTTGCGACTGCTGCTCGATGTGGGCCGGTTCTTCAACTCAACCCTAGAGTTCGGACAGGTCCTGGACATGGTCATCGACAAGGTGATCGAAATGATGCGGGCCGAGAGAGGATGCGTGATGATGCTCTCCGACGACGGCACCGACTACCACCTTGTACGGGCGCGCGGTCTGGGCCACAACGAAATCCAGGCCGATGGCTTTTCCTTCAGCCGCAACCTCGTGCGCCAGGTGTTCGAGACCGGCCAGGCGGTGCTGGCCAACAATGCCATGAAGGACGAGCGCTTCAAGGCTTTCGCCAGCGTCTCCCTGCACAATTTGCGCTCCATCATGGCGGCTCCCATCATCATCAAAGGCCGAACGGCCGGTTTGATCTACGTGGACAACCGCATTCAAGACGGGGTTTTCAAAGAGACCAACCTGGTCCTTCTCTCAGCCATCGCCAACCAGGCCGCCCCGGCCATCGAGAACGCCCGACTCTATGCCATGAAGAAGAAGATTATCCTCTGCCTGGCCAATGCCATCGAGGCAAAGGACCTATACACACGTGGTCACGTCGAGCGGGTATGTCTCTACTCCATGGCAATCGCCACCGAGCTCGGCCTGTCAGCCGAGGATCTGGCCGATCTCGAGATCTGCTCATTCCTTCACGACGTAGGCAAGATCGGGGTCTCCGACGCAATCTTGCGCAAGCCTGGCAAGCTCACTGACGAAGAGCGGCTCGAGATGCAGCGGCACTCCGCCCTGGGCGAATCCATGGTACTACCCATCGACATCCCTGGTCGGGTCAAACTGGCCATTCGCCAGCACCAGGAGAACTTCGATGGCTCGGGCTACCCGGATGGACTGGTCGGTGAGCAGATCCATCAGTTCGCTCGCATCATCGCCGTGGCTGATACCTGGGATGCGATGACCAGCGACCGTCCTTACCGCAAGGCTCTCGACCGCGACCGAGCCATCAACGAGTTGCGCTCCGCGGCCGGCACCCAGCTCGATCCCAAGATCGTTTTTGCCTTCCTGGAAGTGCTCGACCGAGGCGAAGAGAGCTTGGTGCAGCTGCAAATCACCGACACCACGAATCGCATCGCCCTCTGAAGGTCAAATGGCTCTGCGAGAAATCGATTACGACCTGAATCGGGACATCCAGCAAGCTCTCGATTCCCTGGGCGAGGCCGCAGCCCCTCACGAGCTACTGCTGCGACACTTCCGACCCAGGTCCATGCGGCCCCGAGCTTACGCCCGAAGCTATGCAATGGCCCGCCGAGTACAGTCTCTGATGATCGGTCCCGAGGATCCTATTCCCAGCCGCCCGTCTCCTGGCTGGGATTTGTTGGTATTGTTCGGACTGGGCTATACCCTACCCGATCTGGAGCGGGTCTACCGGAACCTGGAATCACTCGACCCCCATCCAGCCGTGCTGGCAGGCTTGCCCCGCGCTCCGCTGGCAGTCGCCGAGGAGCTGCGCGAGCTGGCCGCCCTCGAGCGACTCGAACGTCAACCGCCCTACTGCGACTCGGAGGATGCCGCCCGCGAGTTGGCAACCCATCGGGACTATTTGCGACGCAGAGTGCGCGAGCTGGTTCAGACCGCGCTTCGACCCCGCGCGTTCCGGTGGCGGCACCGCGGAATTCCGCTTGAGTGGACGCCGGCCGAGCACCGAAAGGCATTCTTCATTCAGGCCCTGGAGGCCATCTATCCAGACACGCCTACCCACCGCCCGGCCGCCGCTCGTCGAGCCCTGGCGGGGGCCCTGGAAGAGCTGCTCGACAGGGAGCGACCGCTGCTTTTGTCCTGCAGCCTGACCTGCGGCTCCTCGGAGGTCCTGCAACGGACCCTCCTCGGCCCCGGAATCCTCAAGTCGCAGAGCGAGCACGGCAGCTACCGCCAACTGGGCGTAGAGGAATGGCCCCAGGGCGACAGCCCTGAACTGCGACTCTGGCGCGACCTGCTCGATCAGCTGTATGGGGACCGAGAGTCCGAGCGGTCCGAGAGTCTGGCCGACGTTCTTGGCTGGCTGGCAGAACCACCCCGTGGGCTGCGAGGACCCGTAGCCCAACTCTTCCTTGGAGCGGCCCTGAGGGTGCGCTCAGAGGACCTCGAGTTGCGCCAGGGCGATCAGACTCTCAGGGGAGACATCGAAACACTCTGCCAGGCTCTCGACCGCCCTTCGGGCTACGAAGTTCGCTATCGCGTCGCCACCCGAGCAGAGGAGGCCTTCGTCAAGGCCGTGCGAGGACTTTTCGGCACCTCCAGTATGGCCATGCTGGCCGAGGGAGACCTGTGGCAACGGACCCACCGGCAACTCCTCACCTGGCTCGAGCACTTGCCACGGCTGACGCGCGTCCTGCGGGAGGCTCACTCTCAGGGCGCCCAGAAACTGCTGCAGTTGCTGGAGGGCTGCCGTGAGTCCCATCCTCGCAAGCTGCTGAGTCACTTACTGCCAGAGATCGTTGGTCTCACGGGCATTCCCCCCGTGGAGGAGCAGAGCATTTATCTGGGACGGCTTGACTCTCTGATTCAGGAGTTAGAGGATTTTCTGGCCAGCAAGATGGCTGAGCTCGCTCAGCAAGTCCAGCGCCACATCATGGGAATCTCCAGGAATGGTCCAGAAGCTCTGGAGTGGCTCGACCGCGGAGCTCGAGCATGGCTTGAGGGCCTCCACCCTGGAACCAACAGCCGACCCTTCAGCCCCTGGGGAGAAGCCCTGCGCCAAGCGGTCTTGGGTGAAGAGTCGGTCGAGCAGCGTTGGTTCGTCGAGTTACCTCAGGCCCTGGAGCTGGCCGCTCTGGCCGACTGGAGCCAGGACTCAGGCCGAACTTTCCTGGCCCGGATTATGCAGGCCCGGGCCGAGCTCGAGCTCTGGAAGGTGCAGGAGGTCCTGGCACCTGGCCAGGACCCCGTTCGTCTTAAAGAGCAGGTTCGAGAGTGGGTCCATACCTCCATGGAGCTGGCCGGTCTCAGCGTTCCGGAGCGCGAAGCGGTGCTGCTCGACCTGCTCGACGAAATGGTCTGGGTTTAATTCCTTTCACCACTGAATCCAGACGAGATAACGTGGGATGGATTTTCAGGCAGGCAGGGAACCGCCCTCCGGGCGGGAAGAATTTCAACCCCGCTCATCGATAGCGGAGATTCATTTCGGGAGGGAGTGCCGGTGACCTCGGAACCGACTCCGGTCGACTTTCCAGGCAAGACCTCGCGAGTACGCCTCTATCTCGAGGGTTTCTGGGGTACATGGCTGCTCCATGTCGGTCGCGAGCTCGGTTTGTTTGAAGCCCTGGCCCAAGAGCCGCGGACCGCAGCCCAACTGGCCAGCCACCTGGGCTACGAGCTTGGTTACATCGAGGTCTGGTGCCGCGCCGCCCACGCTTACGAGTTCCTCAGCGGCTCTGCCGAAGAGGGCTATACTCTGGAGCCTGACGCCGAGGCCATGGCCCCAGGACTGGGAGCCTGGGTCAACACCTACATCCAGGTCACGCAGCGCGTTTACGAAAGTCTGGAGGCGGTCTTTCGGGGCAAGGCCTTCCCCGAGCCCAGCCTCAGTCTGCGCATGTTGCTGGCCGATGGGCTGCGCAGCTCGTATGCCTACCTCTGGGAGCATCAGATTCCCCAGGTCGAGGCTCTTCACGAGCGCTTCAAGAAAGGGGGGCGCCTGGTGGAGTTTGGTTGCGGCTGCGGCTACGGCCTCGAGCAACTACGCAAGGTCTACCCCGAGGTCGAGCCCACCGGTATCGAGCCTGATTACGAGTGCGCCCGGGAGGCCGAACGAGCCACCCGATCGGTTATCGTGGTGGGAACTGCCGAGGAGTGTCGTTACGAGGACCGCTTTGACTTTGCGGTCTTCCATCGCTCGCTCTCGTTGACCGAAGATCCGGCCGATGCTCTCAAACGCGCCGTCGGAGCCCTGAAAAAAGGGGGCTACCTCATCATCAGCTCCGAAGCCCAACTGCCCTCCAGCGAAGGCGAGCGGCGTTCGCTCGAGCCGCGGCTGAGACTGGGCGAACGATTTTTCTACCAGATGTTCCTGGCCCCCGATTCCCTGCGAAATTTCACCTCGGAAGAGATCGTGCAGTGGTGCACCGCAGCCGGAGCGCCTCTGGTCGTCTATCTGCCCGGAAGCGAGCAGGGCTCGCCCGCATTTGTCTTCAAGCGCGAAGGGAAGAAGGGGCGGAGCTGAGGGAGCGCATTCCGCCAACCGAGGAGCCGCCTGCTCAAAGATTGAGCAAGGCGTCAGCTGCCAGCCAGAACAGCGTCTCACGCACTGCGAGGCGGTGCCAGTCACGAGGGTCCCAGTCTGCCCCGCTGACGTCGTCGCCGCCGTAAAGATATTGTCCCAGCTTCACCCCGCGAAACTGGGCCACAGCCAGCAGAGCAGCCGTCTCCATCTCCACCGTAAGGCAGCCCTCGGCGCGGCGCCGGTCGACTCGCGCCCGGGTTTCACGATAGACAGCGTCGGTCGTCCAGGTGCGACACAAAAGGTAGGGCCGCTTTGACTCGCGCAGGATCTCCTCCAGCACCCGCACCACAGCCGGGTCGGCCCGCACCTCTCGGGCGGGAGGCAGGTAGTGATAGGATGTACCCTCGTCCCGGACGGCCGCGAAGGGGAGCATGAACTGCCCAGGAGCAATCTCTGCGTCCAGCACGCCGGCCGAGCCGCAGGCCACGAACCTGCTGAAACCCAGCGCGATCGCCTCCTCCAGCATGCAGGCGGCCAGAGGAGCGCCCACCCCGGGATGCAACAGGCCGAGCTTCTGGCCCCGGTACTCGAGGCAGTAGACCGGATGGCGGGCAAACTCGGTGCGCAGGGCGGCGACCGGATCGCCCAACTCGGAGGTCAACTTCTCGAACACGTCCTGGAAGAAGCACAGCACGCAACCCTCGGGCAAGCCTTCCACCGGTTTAACGGCCCGCGTGGGCTCGATGACGGCCTGGCGATCCTCATCAAACTCGAGCAGAGGAAGCTCAGCCAACCGGGCTCCACCAGTAGCCGACATCCACGGCCATGCCCAGGCGGTCGTCCAGGGAAAGGTGCAGCGCCATCTGGCTTACGCGTTCCAGGAGGGGGCGCATGGGGCGACGCTCGCCCAGCACGGGACCCAGACTATCGCCGGTGGGGCGCCACAGCTCGACCCAGTTCTGCAGAGAAGAGCATCTCCAGCTGAGCTGGAGACAAACCTCGCCCTCCAGGAGGGGCTCGGCCTGGCTCTCCACCAGCTTCTGGCGCAGGTCCTCGCGCCAGCGCGAGGCAGCCGGGCCCCAGGTGCGCAGGCAGCTGCAATGATAGGCCAGTGAAGGAGGAGCCGCCCGCTCGGCCTGGCTCAGGCGCAGCACGTTCTCGGCCCCGCTCGCGCGGCGCACTGTGGCCAGCCTCAGAGGCAAGGCCCTGGCCAGCGGGGCGAGCAGGGTCTTCAGATCGACCCGGGCCGCCCCGGCCACCTCCAGCTCCATGGCCAGGTACGGCTCGCTCGCAAGCGTTTCAGCCTCCTGGGCCAGTTGAGCCGGCAAACGACGGGAGGCCGGCAGATCGAAGTCGCGGAGCTCGTAGAGGGGACGGACTGCCCGCCACAGCTTCCAGTCGTCGGGGCCGGGCAGGGGCGTGTGGAAACGAGGGGGCGGGAACTCTTGATAGTCGAGCTTGCGCAACTTGGGGCGAGGCATCGGATGTTGCATTCTGTAGCCCTGGTCGCCTGTCCCTCCCGGTTGGGGTCACATGACCCTGACCCGGAGGGTCCCCTCGTGTCACAATCGAGTGGCGGAGGTGAGAACAAAATGTTGAACGAGCAGATCGACCTTCAGGAGCGCCTTCTGGGCAGCCTGCGACTCCACTTGATGGTGATGGGCGAGGAATAACCTACCCTGGCGGTAGAACCAGATTCTGGTGAGCCTGGAAGCCCTGCGCCGACGCTGGCAATTCGAGCGAGCCGGACAGGGCTTTCTCAACCCCATCTATTTCTCGGTCGGAGCTCGCTGGATCACCTGGCTGATCGCGCTGGGGATCGTGTTGTTTCATGCCGCCCCGCCGGCCAACCTCAAGCATGCCTGGCCGCTGCTGGCCCTCACCGCGATCCAACTGGGCATCATGGCCCTTTACTTGCCCTTCTTGCGCCCCCGCCTGGGCAGCGCCATCGGCTACACCGAGAACAACCCCCTCCTGCCGGCCCTGGACATTGTCGCCTCCACAGGGGTAATCTGGCTCTCGGGCGGGTGGCGAAGCCCGTTCTACGAGTACAGCCTGACCTCGGTCCTGGCCCCCTCGCTCAAGTACGGCCTGCGGGGCGGCACCTTTGCCTCGCTGGGCTACTCTCTCTGCTTTCTGGCGGCAGTGGCCTATTCGGGACCGGGCATGGCCGCCGTGTACGACAGCGACGGGCGGCTCGACGGCGGATTCGTGGGCGCCCTGCTCAACCCGTTCCTGGTCGCCTTCTTCGCCGCTTTCCTGGCCGAGCTGCTGCGTCGCCTGGAGCGCGAGAAAGCGCGCGTCCGCGAGCTGGCTGCCCGCGAAGAGCGTTCGCGCCTGGGTCGCGAGATCCACGACGGGGTCGCCCAGACCATGTTCATGCTGACCCTGTCCCTGGATGCCTGCCGCGAGCTGGCCAGCCGGGCCGAGCAGACGGTCCTGGAGGAGAAACTCGGGCAGTTGTTGCCGGTGGCCCGCCAGGCACTCTGGGAAGTGCGCAATGCCATGTACGACAAGGCGGCTCTGCTGGAAGGAGAGACTCCCTTCAGCGAAGCCCTCTCGCGCCTCGTGCGCGAGTTCGAGTCGGTGAGCGGTATTCCAGTGGAGCTCAAGGTCGAGGGCACCGAGCCGACCCTGCCCGTGGCCCAGCGAGTGGCCCTCTACCGGGTCATCCAGGAAGCCCTGGCCAACGCCTTCAAGCACTCTGGCAGTCTCCGGGTGGAACTGCGGCTGGCCTTCACTCCGGGAGAAACCAGCCTCTGCGTGGAAGACTCGGGCAGGGGTTTCGACCCCTCCACGGTGCGCCCCGGACACGGGCTGGGGAACATGCGCACCCGGATCGAGGAGTTGGAGGGCCGACTGACCCTGCAGAGCGCTCCGGGTGAGGGCACCCGGGTGCAGGTCAGCCTGCCGGGAGGGTGAGCAATGCTGCGATTGATGCTGGTGGACGATCACGAGGTCGTGCGCACCGGCCTGGCCACGGTGCTGGCCCTGGAAGAAGACCTGACGGTGGCCTGCGAAGCGGCCAGCGGCGAGGAGGCCCTGGCCCGGCTGGAGTCCAGCCCGGTCGAGGTGGTCCTGATGGATGTCATGATGCCAGGCATGGGCGGTGTAGCGGCCTGCCGCGAAATACGCGACCGATTTCCAGCCGTGCGGGTGCTGATGCTGACCTCCTCCTCGGATGACGAAGCGGTGCTCTCCTCGCTGGTCGCCGGTGCCTGCGGCTACCTGCTTAAGAACGTGAGGCGAGAAGAGCTGGTAAGGGCCATCCGACTGGTGGCCGACGGTCAGCAGATGCTTGACCCGGCCGTCACCGACAAAGTCACCCGTCGCCTGGTCGAGATGGTGACCCGGCCGCGCTCGGACGAGGAAGGTCCCCTCTCCGAGCGCGAGGCGGAAATCGTGCGCCTGGTCGCGCGCGGCTACACCAACCGACAGATCGCCGAAGAGCTGGTGATCGCCGAGAAGACGGCTCGCAACCACATCAGCCGCATTCTCGACAAGCTGAACCTGTCGCGCCGCAGCGAAGCGGCCGCCTGGGCCGTCCAGCACGGCATTGTCAAGCCCGGGTAGGTGCAGACCGTCGCTCGGCCGCCTCCAACAATCGCGCGGTCAGATTGGGGAAGGCGGTCTCAAAGACGAAGCCGAGGCGGCTGAGGAAGCTGGGATAGACCTCGGGCACTGGACGCAACACGGCTTTGTGGATGCAGCGGGCAAGATAGTCTGGCGTGTGCACCAGGCCGCGAGGACGGTAGTCCCGACCCGACCGGTTCTCGGCGGCGGCGAAGAAATCGGTCTGCACGGAGATAGGCAGAACCTCGGTCACCTGCACCCCGTGGCCGGCCGCCTCCATGCGGAGCACCTGGGAGAAAATGTGCATGGCGCCCTTGCTGGGAGCGTAGGCGCTCATCCGGGCCAGTCCGCGCCTGCCTGAGGCCGACGATACGTTGATCAGGTGACCCTTGCCTCGCGCGGCCATGCCGGCCAGCGCCTGACGACACAGCGAGACGGGGGCGAAAAAATTTACCTCGAAGACCCGGCGCAGCTTCTCGGGCGGCGTCTCCAAAAGGGTAGCGTGCAGGCCGATGCCAGCGTTATTGATCAACACATCCAGAGGGCCAACCGACTGCTCGACGCGCTCCACCAGTCCCTCGACCCGGGCGGGATCGGTCAGGTCGACCTCCAGCGCGAAGGCACCGAGCTCTTGCCCCAAAGCGGCCAGCTCCACGGGCTGGTTGGATACCAGGGCCAACCGAGCCCCCTGGCTCGCTAACAGGCGAGCGGTAGCCAGCCCGATACCGGCCGAGGCTCCCGTGATCAGGATGGTTCGCCCGTTCAGCGACATGGAGAAAATTTCACAACCGAAAACCTATTCCCCCTTCAAAGGTGAGGATAGAACGCCCGTCTTAAGCCATTTTTAAGCTTGAAAAGGTTTACAGAACTTTCGCTTGACTGTTCCGTTAACCCGGGATTAATATCAGACAGTAGAGATGTACTGGTACGCGAGTCTCTGTGGAAAAGACTGGGGAAAAGTGAACAACTTTTCCCCGATTGTTCTATTCCGACCAAGGGCGATAAGGCCGTCGCTCTAGCCTTCGACAGCCCGAATGTAGGATTCCACCGCGTGCAGCATCCGAGTGCTCTTAATCTTGTCGCCACTGAACTTGATGGCGTAGCAAAATTCCAGGCGATGGTCAAAGTTACTGCCCGACTGGGCCGCGGCGTCCTGCACTTCCTTCCTGAGCTGAAAGATCACCCGTTTCTCCTCGGGGCCGAGGGTGTTCATGGCGATCTCCATCAGCTTCATGGCCTCCAGCACCGCCGGATTCTCCTCTTCTCCTGAGGAGACTCCCGCCTCGACTTCTCCTCCGCCTTCTGGAACCGGCTCTTCGCTCAAGAAAACTAAACCTCCGTCGTGATGGCTGGTCGTTTCTCTTCGGCTCCCACTTGCCCCTGCCTGAGCCGGAATCAGCGCCGGCGAAAGCGCTTCTTGCGCAGGCCTTCGGCGGAGGCCTCCTGAGACGGGCTCGGCGGGTCCTCCATCGACGTCTCCGCGGCAGCTTCCTCGAGCTCAGGCTCAGCGGCGGGCTCAGCGGCGCAAGGCCGGCTCTGACACGAGGGACAAAGCTCGGCCGCTTCGCCCACCAGACTTCGACCCGCGGGGACCTCGAAGGTCCCCAACTGCTCATGAGCCACGGTCAGGGTATAGCGAGCCAGGTGCTGGGCCACCACGCGCACCGGGCCTTCGGGCAGGCGCAGAGTGGCCCCGATGGGAGGCATTTCACGGCGCAACTGGCGGTAAGTTTCATACTCGTAGCGAAGACAGCACATCAAGCGTCCGCAGGAGCCCGAGATTTTGGTGGGATTGAGAGACAGGCCCTGCTCCTTGGTCATCTTGATGGATACCGGCGAGAACTCTCGCAGCCACGAGGAGCAACAGCACTCGCGCCCGCAGGGGCCGATCCCCCCGCTGCTCTTGGCCCGGTCTCGCGCCCCCACTTGATGCAGCTCGATGCGACGCCGCAGGTGCGAGGCCAGATCACGCACCAACTCACGAAAATCGACCCGACCCTCGGCCGAGAAATAGAAGACGATCCGATTGCCGTCCAGAGTATACTCCGAGCCCAACAGCTTCATGGGAAGGTTGTGATGGGCCACCCGGTCGCGGGCCACCCGGAGGGCTTCGGCCGCCCGCAGGCGGTTTCGGAAGTGAACGGTCAGGTCTTCTCGAGTGGCCCGGCGGTGAATGCTGGTCTTCATCTCTCCGGCCGCCTCGGGGGGGACGTCATGCAACCCGACCACCCGGCCCAGCTCAAGGCCTCGAGCCGTGTCGGCCACGACCGCCTCGCCGGCCTGGTAGCGAACCGTGCCGACCGGGTAATAAAACACCTTACCCACGGCCTGAAAGGCCACTCCCACCATCTCCATCGCGCCTTTGAGCTTCCGCGGGTCGAGTCGATAAGCCTTTTTTCAGGCCGTGCCTGCTACGATGAAGCGCCATGATCAGTACCAGCTACACCCTGAGTCCCCCCCAGCGCCCGGCCCTGCTACCCCGGTCAGCCTGCCAGGACCAGTTCGAGCCGCAAGACCTCACCTCCATGCAAGACAACAGGGAAATGCTCAAGAACATGCTCGAAATCCAACGAGCCCTGAGAAAGAACACCTCCGAGGCGGCCGCGCGCGAGCGGGCCCTGGAGCAAAACATCAAGCTCGCTGCCGAGCCCCCTCGCCAGTTCTCTCAGGAGACGCACGCTCAGGTGGCCGCCTTCCTGGCCGGTGGACCCTCACCCGGCGGGCTCGAGCCCCAGGACCTGGAGAAGCTGTCCGTCTTCAAGAAGCTAGCCGACCGGGGCGTTCAGTTCGTTGAGCCCCCCCTCAAGTTCTATCAGGTCGACCAGGACGGGGTGGGCTTCGACATGGCCTCCCGCATTCAGACCACGCCCCCCGAATGCGCCTTCCTCAAGCTGATCGCCTACAAATTCCACACTCCCGAGAACCAGCTGCATTTTTGCACAATGAACGGCTCCATGCTGAGCACCTCCACCCTGCGCGCCGAGTATCTCGACGGCCTGGACTTCTTCCTGGATCAGAGTCAGCAGGGCCAGACCTTCTATAAGAAGACCGAGAAGGGCTACGAAGCTATCGAATGGGCCAGCGACTTCGTCAGCAGCTACAAAGCTGACCCTCAGGGCGCCCTGGTCAAAGCCCAGCCTGGCGACCTGCTCCAGACGGCGCGAGCCATTGAAACGGACGGCTATGTGCCCTTCCGCGAGCTGGGAGCCCGGCCAGAAGGCCAGGCCAGCGTGGCCGAGAGCCAGGGCCAGGTGGTGGTTGGCGGCGTGCTGCTGCGCAAACGGCGCCCCCAGTCCTGATCAGTCAGCCCGGCGCACCAGGATCAAAGAGACATCGTCGGGATACTCGCCCGAGAGAGGAAGTCGCACCAGGGCCAGAAGCGCATCGGCCGCCTCCTCCAGATCGCTCGATGACGCGGCTTTGACGATGCGCTCGGGATCGGTGTAGCGCAGTAGCCCGTCACTGGCCATGAGCAGAGTGGGCTCTTCCCACTGACCTCGAAAGGGTGCCGGAAAGGCCCCCCCGCTTCCCAGATAGGGCTTGCGCACCGTGGTCAAGACCCGGTGGGTGCGCGAGCCGATCAGCCAGGCTCCCGAATCGCCCACCACGCCGCCGGAGATGCGGTCGGCCGAGATGCGTGCCAGCACCGCGGTGGTTTCGCCGACGCCCGCCAGAGCCGCATCCATCTCCTGCAGGAACGGCACAGGGAGCAGCCGCTCGAAGTCTCTGGATACGGCCTCCAGCAAGCTGGTAGCCGCCTCGGCCCCACCCGGACGACCTCCCACCCCGTCGGCAACCAGGCCCACCA
The DNA here is from genome assembly GCA_964471395.1 of uncultured Burkholderiales bacterium. Lineage (GTDB taxonomy): Bacteria > Vulcanimicrobiota > Xenobia > Xenobiales > QWHO01 > QWHO01. Next base: position 25,189 of record CAYYHB010000045.1, read on the forward strand.
GCTCAAACCCGGTCTCGAAGACCGCGGCGCGGTCTTGCATCTGGCGATTGCCCTGGGCCAGCCGCAGGGCGCTCAGCAGCGGGACAGGTGCAGGCATAACCGCTGCAAGACCAGCCTTCCGTTCAAGTTGGCCTGCAGGTGCTCGCTGGCCTCCAGGAGCAGCTCCAGCGCTTTGCGGGGACGGGCCAGGCCCCCGTCGACCGCCAGACGCCGCAGCTCCTCGAGCCGATCACGGTTGACCACCACCTCCTCGGCTCCCGAGGCCAGGTGCAAGAGGTCACGGTACCACAACCGGCATGTGTCCAGTACCGCAGCCAGAGACTGGCGGGCCTCCTCTCCGGCCCGCAGCTTGTCGAGCCTGGCCGCCGTCTCCAGGGCGGGCCAGAGCTGAGCTCCGTGCAGGCCGCTCAAGAGATCGAGGGTAGCGCAGCGAAGCTCCCAGAGCGCCCTGTTCTCGAGCCAGCCCAGGGCCACGCCCGGTCTTCCTCGGGCCAGGTGGGCCAGGGTGCGGGCCTGCTCGGGCTCGGCCCCGCGCTCTTCGAGCTCGCGCCACAGCTCTTCGGGGGGCACGCTCTGAAAGCGCACCGAGCGGCAGCGCGAGCTGACGGTGGGCAGCAGGGCCGATTCGCTGGAGCTGATCAGCACCATCACCATGCTGCCCGGCGGTTCCTCCAGGGTCTTGAGCAGGGCGTTCTGGGCCTCCTCGGTGAGGGTCTCGGCCTCGGCCACGATCCACACCCGATGCCGCCCCTCGTAGGGCTTAAAGGCGGTGGCCGCAATCTGCTCGCGCACGTCCCCCACGCCGATTCCGGTCTTGCCGGCCGGACGCTCCTGTACCACCACGTCGGGATGATTGCTGTGGGCAATCTTGAGACAGCTGGGGCAAACGCCGCATGGTCGCTCCTCAGCCGAGCAGTTGAGGGCCGAGGCCAGCCAGAGAGCGGTGCGGGACTTGCCCAGACCCGAGTCGCCCAGGAAGAGGTAGGAGCTGGCCGGGCCGCTGCGGGCCAGCGACTCGAGCAGTCCCTGACGGACCTTCTGGTTGCCCAGGATCCTCAATCGAGGCCAGAGCGCTCGTAACTGAGCCGACCCCTGGGAGGCACCCGCTTTTGCACCTCGCGCATCGCCACCCGGACCACGATCTCGTTAGTGGTGATCGGGTCCAGGCTGCCGTCCAGCACCCGGAAGCGGGCCGGTTCATCGGCTGCGATCTGCAGGTAGCCCTCGCGGACCCGCTCGAGAAAGCCCAGATCGGCCGACTCGAACCGGTCCATCGGGGTGGCTGTGTCCTGGGCGCGTACACGGACGCGATCCAGGCCGCGAGCTGGCTCGATGTCGAGTAGGAAGGTCAGATCGGGGCGCACCCCCCAGCTACACATGTCGTTAATGTCGCGGATCTGGTTGGGCGGGATCCCCCGGCCGAAACCCTGGTAGGCCAGGGTGGCGTCGTAGAAGCGGTCGCACACTACGATGGTTCCCTCGCCCAGTTGGGGGCGGATCACCTGCTCGACGAGCTGGGTGCGCGAGGCTGCGAACAGAAACACCTCGGCCAGCGGCGTTGTGTCCTTGTTGCGCACGTCCAGCAGCACCTCGCGTACCGCCTCGCCCACTGGCGTTCCGCCCGGCTCGCGGGTCCAGCGCACGGGGTAGCCTTCGCGCTGCAGGTGCTTGTAGAGCAGCTCGGCCTGGGTGGACTTACCCGCTCCTTCGAGGCCTTCGAACGTGATGAACAACCCTTGCATGGCTACCTCACTTATAGATCCGCACGTAGCGCAACGGCTCGGTTCCGAAGCTACGCGAGCGAACCTTGGATCGCTCGGCCAGCTCGTGCTGCAGTTGCCGGATGGTCGAGCGCTGGGGCGCCAGATCGGCCGGCCGGCCCGAGCGCACGACCCGGCGCACAGCCTCTTCGGCCTCCTTGAGAGCCAACTCCTCCGTTTTGGAGTCGGAAATCTTGAAGTAGCGGGCCAGAAAATCCTGAATCTGCGAGGTGGTGTTGCTCTTGAGCACGTGCACCGGCAGGTTGCGCTCGCGTACCCGGGGGGCTTCGGCCAGGCGCCGTCGGTCCTGGCCTTTGATGGTCAGCACCAGGTCGGCCTGATCGAGCGTGCGCACAATCTGGGCCGACAGCCCCATCACCTTGATGGCACGCTCGAGGCGGTTGCGACTGACCGCATAGGGGTAGATGCGCACGTTCTCGAGTGTTTCGTGGCCGGGTGGGGGCGGCGCCAGGTAGGGACGAGAGGGGATCTCCTCGATCAGCTGCTCCTCTTCCTCGGCGGCCGAAGGCTCGAGCACGATGACCGTGCCCTCCGGATCGCGCTGACGCAGCTCGGGAGAAGGCAGGTAACCGCGCAGCAGCCGATCCACCACCGAGGCCACCTCCAGGTGCAGGGCGACAGCGTCCTGGGCCTGGATCTCGATGACCACGTCAAAGGTGGGCGGCGCCTTGCGCTCCTGCACCGATTTCTGGGTCTTGCGACGGCGGGCTTCCTCGTCGGAGAGCGTGACCACCTGGATCCCCCCCACCAGGTCGGACAGGGTGGGGTTCATGAGCAGGTTCTCCAGCGTGTTGCCGTGCGCCGTGGCAACAAGCTGCACGCCCCGCTCGGCGATGGTGCGGGCGGCATAGGCCTCGGCCTCGGTGCCGATCTCGTCCACCACGATGACCTGGGGCATGTGGTTCTCGACCGCCTCGATCATCACGGCGTGCTGCTCATCGTGCTGGGGAACCTGCATCCGCCGCGCCGGGCCGATACCGGGGTGAGGGATGTCGCCATCCCCGGCGATCTCGTTGGAGGTATCCACGATGACCACCCGCTTGGAGAAGTCCTCGGCCAGCACGCGTGCGATCTCGCGCAGCATGGTCGTTTTGCCCACGCCGGGGCGGCCGAGCAACAGCAGGTTCTGGCCCGACTCGACCACGTCCCGGATGATGCTCACCGTGCCGTAGACAGCGCGCCCCACGCGGCAGGTCAGACCCACGACACCTCCCACCCGGTTGCGGATGGCCGAGATGCGGTGCAGGGTGCGCTCGATGCCAGCCCGGTTGTCCTTGCCGAAGGTGCCGATGCGGGTGGTGACGTACTCGATGTCCTCGCGCGAGACCGGGTCGGCGGTGAGAAAGACGAACTTGCCGGGGAACCGGGCCTCGGCTCGGCGGCCGAGGTCGAGCACGACCTCGAGCAGGTCGAGTTGCTCGTCTTCCATCCGGTTGAGGGCCTGCCGCACCTGGGGGGGCAGGATGGCCAACAG
>CAYYHB010000046.1:0-27801 GCA_964471395.1 uncultured Burkholderiales bacterium
CGCTCCTCGGCGTTGGGGTCGGCCCCCAGCAGCTTGATGAAGGTGTAGCTGATGGCCACGATGCAGCCGAACATGATCACCGCATAGGCCGAGCCCTGCCCGTAGTCGTTGAACTTGAAGGTCACGTCGGCGGTCAGCACCGAGAGGGTCTCGGTGCCGAAGGCTCCGGACGTGAGCACGTAGACCAGATCGAAGATGCGGAAGGCGTCCAGGGTGCGAAACAGCACCGCCACCGTCATCACGGGGGTCAATAGAGGCAGGGTGATGTGGCGGAACTGCTGCCAGGCAGTGGCTCCGTCCACGTCGGCGGCTTCATAGAGCGAGGTATCGATCATCTGAAGCCCGGCCAGCAGCATCAGGGCCATGAAGGGTGTGGTCTTCCACACGTCGGCCACCACGATGGCGGCTCGGGCCGTGTCGATGGAGGCAAGCCAGGGGAAGGGCTGGGTGAGCACGCCCAGGCGCAGGCAGAGGTCGTTGAGCACGCCCACCTTGTCGTTATAGATCCAGCGCCACATCTGGGCCGAGACGACCGTGGGGACGGCCCAGGGGATCAGGATGGCGGCTCGGGCCAACCCCCGGCCGGTGAAGGCGCGGTTGAGCATCAAAGCCAGCAACAGGCCCAGGCTGGTCTCCAGAAACACGGACATGAAGGTGAAGCCGAACGTGTTGCCCAGCGCGGCCCAGAAGCGCGAGTCGCGCAGAATGTAGAGATAGTTGTCCAGGCCCACGAAAGGCTGGCCGAGCTGGGGCACCGCCAGGTCCTTGAGAAAGAAGCTCAGATAAAACGAGCGCAGGATCGGCAAAAGAGCCATGGTCAGGATGATGACCAGGGAAGGGAGCAGGAAGAACCAGGCGATCCGAGCTTCGGTGCGGCCCTGCATGGACCGCTCTTTGACGGCGCGAGGGAGCCTTCCTACCCCAGGGGCGAGACCAGGATGCCGGTCTCGGCCTGCAGAGCCAGGCCCGTAAAGACGTCGAGCAGATCGAGCTGCTCGCGAAAAACTTCATCGGCCGAGTAGGTGGTCATCTCTAAAGAGCCGTCCGCGGTCGCATCCTGCGGGTCCCAGACGGGAAGGCGCGCCAGCGACATCTGAAAGCCAATAACGTCGCCCGTGACCGACTCGCCGCTCACGCTGCGGCCCTGGCGGGTCAACCTGCGAAAGGTGGTGGGCACCGGATCTTCATAGGTCGCTTTGACGATCAGCCCGTGCTGGCTCAAGAAGATCTGGTAGCCCTCATTCATGGTGATGAGGTTGGGCGGCCCCTCCCCCGACCAGGGGTAGTAGAGCAGCCGGTCTCCACCATCGGGAAAATACTCCCGCAGCGGTCCGTCCGGGCGCAGCACCTGGGCCACGGGCCAGCGACGTCCCTTGAGGGCCCTCTCGACGTTCTCCAGGTCGAGTCGCAGGACGCGGTTCTCCTCGAGGGTAAGCGGCGTGCCATCCAGGGGCAGGTCGTTGAGGGGTGAATCGGGGGCCACCTCGGCCACGGCGCGCAGAAAGGGCTCGAGGTAGTCCACCTCGCCCCGGCACCCCTCCACCTCCTGAAAGACGTTGAGCGGACACGACTCACAGAAGACCAGAATGGCCGGATTCTGGACGAAGATCCAGTTCTGGCGCAGACGGTCCCACTCGAAGCGAGGCTTGCCGTCGTGGTAGAACTCGTAGATCTGCTCCTGCGGCGCGCGGCAGGGGCGAAAGGGCACGTTGAAAATATCCAGCTCGAGGCGGTGGCGATTACCGGAGGGAATGGGCAGCATGTCCGGGGGCCTTCTCCGAGGTTTCCGACTCCCCCTCGCGAACCAAACGCGCCTATGGCACGAGTTTTTGCCATCGCCGATCTGCACCTGTCGTTATGCGGGGATAAGCCGATGGATCGCTTCGGAAGCGTCTGGGAGCGGCATCCCGAGCGCATCGAGGCCAACTGGCGCGCGCGCATCCAGCCGGACGACCTGGTGCTCTTGCCCGGCGACTTGAGCTGGGGAATGCGCCTGGAAGATGCCCAGATCGACCTCGACTTCATCGCCGCCCTGCCCGGCTGCAAGGTGCTGCTGCGCGGCAACCACGACTACTGGTGGCAGAGCCTGAGCAAGCTGCGCAAGGCCTTTCCCGACCTGCATTTTCTGCAGAACGACGCCTTCCTCTACCAGGATGTGGGGGTCTGCGGAACGCGAGGATGGGATCTTCGTCCCGCCAAGGGCTTCCAGGATCCCCACGACGAGACCATCTTCAAGCGCGAGGTGGAGAGGCTCAAGCTGAGCATCCAGGCCATGGGCAAGAAGGTCACCCATCGGCTGGCCATGCTCCATTATCCGCCTCTCCTCCCCCATCACAAGGACACCGAGTTCTCCCGGCTTCTCAGCGATTCGGGCATCCATACCTGCGTCTACGGCCACCTGCACCTGGCCAACATCGACGACGAAACCTCAGGTCCGCCGCCCAAGCCGTTTGAGGGGGAGTACCGCGGGGTTCAGTATCGTATCGTGGCCTGTGATCGGCTGGACATGGTTCCCCTTCAGCTTCTGCACGGAGATGCTTCCCTGGCTGATTGACTCCAGATCGGCGTCGATGTAGGATTGACCCATGAAGCGCACCCAGGTTCAATTTCCCGACCCACTCTACCGTAGAATCAAGGAAGTCGCCGCCATGAATGACTGGGCCCTGGCTGATGTCGTCCGGCGGGCAGTCGAGCTGTATGTAGACAGATTCCCTGAGGAGCAAAGCCGGCAGCCGTGGGTCTTCCCCACCCTTGACCTGGGCGGAGACTTTCTGGTCGACCCGGCCGATGTCCGGGTGGAAGCCGATGCCATTGCGCTGCGCCACCGCGGATGATCTCGGCCGATACAAACATTTATCTCTACGCCGCCAACCCGGCCAGCCCTCACCACGAATCCGCCCGGTGCTTTTTCGATGGGGTCGCATCAGATCCAGAGTTCGTCGTCTGCGAGCTCGTCCTGGTGGAGCTCTACATGCAGCTTAGAAATTCGGCCGTGATGCGCCAACCGTTGACAGGCAGCAAAGCCGCCAGCTTTTGCCTCACCCTCCGAGCTCATCCGACCTGGCAACACGTCGACTACATCTCTCTCGTATCGGCGCAGCTGTGGGACTGGGCCGGCCGAACGAAATCCGGTTTCCGCCATATCATCGATGCCCGACTTGCTCTCACCCTTCTCCACAGCGGCGTCACCGACTTTGCGACCGCCAACGTCAAAGACTTCCAATCTTTTGGCTTCAGGAGAGTGTGGAACCCGACGACCTGAGGGTCCGCAACCCCAAAAGGGCGGCGGCCAACCCGACGCGAACATCGTGCTCATGACGCGTTCGGGCCCCTCCCTCGAAATCGCCCGAACAACCTGGATGGAGGGCGTCCGCTGAGCCGACTGCGCCGGGTCAGTCTGCTGCGCCTGAAGAACGGCCGCCTGGGGCGCGGCTCGGACCGGCTGGCGGGAGAAGAGCCGCTTGAAATCCGGGTTGATCGCCATCCCCTGGCCGTCACCATGCGCACCCCCGGAGAAGACTTCGAGCTGGCGGCCGGGTTCTTGTACAGCGAGGGGGTACTCGCCGAACCCGACCAGGTGCGCCGCATGGTGGGCGGCCCCAACACGGTGGACGTGCGCCTGCGCCGCCCCATCGACCTGAGCCGCTTCAGCCGCCACGTCTACACAACCTCGAGCTGCGGGGTGTGCGGCAAGGCCTCGCTGGAGCTGGTGCGAGCGGCCTGCCCGCGCTCACCGGTGGGGGCCTTCGAGCTCGAGGCGGACTTGATCACGAAACTGCCCGACCGTCTGCGCCCGGCCCAGGAGCTGTTCGCCATCACGGGCGGTCTGCACGGCTGCGGCCTCTTCTCCCCCGCGGGCGAGCTCTTGCGCGCCCGCGAGGACGTGGGACGCCACAACGCCCTGGACAAGCTGGTGGGCTCGTTCTGGCTCGAGCATAAAGTGCCCCTGGATGACACGATCCTGGTGCTGAGCGGACGGGCCAGCTTCGAGCTGGTGCAGAAGGCCGTGCTGGCGGGAATCGCGGTGGTGGTTGCCGTGGGTGCGCCCAGCAGCCTGGCGGTGGAGCTGGCCGCCTCTCACGGGGTAACCCTGGTGGGCTTTGCCAGCCGCGAGCGCCTGAACGTCTACTCGGGTCTCGAGCGCATCCGGCGGTGATCGACAGCCACTGCCACCTGCACGATTGCCCCGACCCGCAGGCCAGCCTGGAACGCGCTCGCCAGGCCGGAGTCAGCTCACTGATCGTGGTCGGCACCCATCCTGAGAGCTGGCAGCTGCAGCGCGCTCTGGAGGGGGTGCAGCTGGCCTTCGGATTGCACCCCTGGTGGGTGGGCCCCGACTGGCGAAGCGACCTGGACCGGCTCGACCTCACGGGCGCCGTGGCGGTGGGCGAGATCGGCCTGGACCGGCTCAAGCCCCACTTCGATCTGCAGCTCGAGGCCTTCCAGGCCCAGCTCGAGCTGGCACGAAACCGCGGCCTTCCGGTCGTGCTGCACGTGGTCAGGGCACATCAGGAGGCCCTTTCCTGCCTGCACGACATCCGCGGGGTGATGCACTCCTACTCGGGCTCGCGCGAGCAGCTCAAGCCGTTTCTGGAGCGCGGACTGTTCGTCTCGTTCTCACCGGCCGTGCTGCGGGGAGGCAAGAAGAGCGAGGGTGCGGTGAAGGCTGCGCCTCTCGAGCGGCTGCTGGTGGAAACCGACTCGCCCTACCAGACCAGCGAGCCTGCGGATCTCCCCCGGGTGGTGGCGGAGGTGGCCCGATTGCGCCAAGAAGACCCCACCAGGATAGCCGAGGTGACCGAGAAGAACGCGCGCCTCCTGTTTGGTTGAAGCAGTATTTCTCTGCTACAATTTTCTCCATGCGTAGACGCGGAATCGTTCTCATGATCATCATCATCCTGGCGGTCGTCACCGTGATGTTCGTCGGGGCAGCCGCCCGGCTCACCCACGGGAATCTCTTTGCCGGGCAGCACAGCACTCTGCATGACGATGCCGAGCGAGCCGCCGAGTCCGGCGTGCAGTATGCTCTGTCGCAGCTGCGAGCCGATCCGGCCTGGCGTGGAGACCGCAACGAGGTCACCGTCAACTCGGGCGACCTCTTCGTGGTCGAGGACAACGGCAACGTGGTCGGCCTGGTACGCACTCCCGATCAACGCTGGTCTCAGTTTCGCCTGCGCTTCAATTACCAGGACGGCGGTCCGGCCGAGGACGGGCTGCCCGACCCGGCCATGGTGCTCGATACCCCTTACGTCTCGCTGAACAATCTCCAGGGCGGGGCCGCCGCTCCGGTGCCCCGGGCTGATGGGGCCGGATGGTCGGTGACCGGGGCCAGCGAGCGTCCCTTCCAGACTCCGGCAGGTACCGTTTGCCTGGCGGTGGAGGGCCGGGCCGGCTCAGGCATCCTGGCCGCAGGTCCAGCCAACCCCAATCCGGCCGGCGTGGTCGCGACGCGCAAGGTCGTCGAGGCGGTCTACGCTCTGGAGGGAGTACTGGGCGAGGAGGTCGAGGAGTCGGCCATGATGGCGGCTCAGGGGGTGACGGTCGAGATTCCGCCCGGTGCGGGAACCCTGAACCTTTCCGCGGCCGGAACCGACAAAGCAAAGCTTCGCAGCAAGGGACCCGTCAGCGTGCAGGGAGGAGCCGCCGGCGAGAACCTGACCGGCGCCAATGCCGAGGTGGCCACTCCCACCAGCTCGGTGGACGCGCGCTACCGGGTCGCGGATATCGGCATGGCCGAAGAGAAGCCGGATGATCCGTTCTATCGCCTGTTGTGGGATGACGTGCGCAAAGCTCAGGCCACCGATCCCGAGCTGAAGGCCGGAACCTACGTCTGGTGGGAGGACGGCACGCTTCACTACTACGACATGAGCCACGCTGACTACGTCGACTTCATCCAGAAGGATCCCCTGAATGCCGGCCTGCCGGCTGATCTGGGGTCGGCTGTCAAAGCCGAGAGAGTCGATGGGAAGATGAAGCTGGTGGTGGGCTCGAGCGTCAACGTCAAACCCGGCGCGACGGACGAGCTGAACATTCTGGTGCGCTCGGGCGCGGCCGAGGAGCCTCCGGCCAGCAAAGTCGGCGGCAACGAGGCGGATGCTCTCATCAGCCTGGCGGGGTCCGACCCGAGAGTGCTGCTGAAGGTGCTGCAGGTGACGCAAGACCTTCCACCGCCCGATCAGAGCGTCCGGCGCGGCAGCGCCGAGCTCTACGACGACAGCGGCACCTCCCAAGGATTCCTCAAGTGGGATCTTGACACCCGGGAGGTGAAGTACGGGGGAGATCTTCAGCGGTTGCTCTGGACCCTGGCGGCTGACCGCCAGGTTCCGGGCGACAACCTGGTCGGCACGTTCAATATGTACAACGCCTACATCGTGGCCAGCGATCTGGGAATCACGGCCAGCGAAGCCCCGGGCGAGCTCGATCTTCCCGGGGTGAAAGACAAGCTGACTGCCTCCGACGTCGAGCTCGAGCTCAAGGGTGACGGCAAGGAAGTCGTTTTGACGAGCCCGGGCTCGGTTCACATCACCGGAGGACTGCGGGGGACGGATGCCTCCATCGTGTCCGGCCAGGACATCAAAATCGTGGGGATGGCCGTGGACTTCTCCGCGAGCCAGAATCAGGCGGTGAGTCTCTATGCCAAAGGCGATATCGTGATGTCGACGCTGGACAAGCTTCCGGACGGCAATTACCAGTTCCAGGATGTCAAGATGAAAGGCGTCGTCTATTCCTGGGGCGATTTCATCGCCAAGCTGGGCGCTGGAAAGCTGGGCTCGGGGGGCAGTTTCTCGCTGGAAGGCTCGCTCATCGCTTACGGAGGAGATCCGACCGATGTCCCTGGAGCAAACGGAAAGGGCAAGATCCTGATCGCTGCAGACAACGCCCAGCTTCAATTCAATTCGACCTACGTGACCAAAATGACCAGCAAGCTGCCTGATTCCTTCGGGTTGCAGAAGCTCTCCTGGACCAATCACCTTCCCTGAAGCAAGCAACCCTGAACCGCCAAGCCTTCACATTCACCGAGCTGATTCTGGCCGTCGGCCTGCTGGCCGTCGTGCTGCTGACGCTCGTGGCTTTAACGCTTTCAACCCTGCGCTCCAATCAGAAGGCGACCCTGCTCGGTCCAGCCGCCCGGGCGGCCAAAACCTTGCTCAACGAGAGCCTGTATCAAGTCGAGTTCGACCGGCCCGCGGGAACGCGGGACGCCTTCTGGAGCACGAACGGCGTGTGGAGAGACAGCAGCTTGTCGAGTGGAGGCGTGGACTACCAGTACGTCATCTATGCCAACACCGTGGTGGACTCGAGCGGCGCGCCCCTGGGAGCCAATCTGGGCAACCGCGTCAAGAAGGTCGACCTGGTCTTGTGGTGGTACAACACCCGCCCGCGGCAGGGTACTCGAGAAGGAATGGGACGCCTGGAGCTTCAAGCGAGCCGACTGGTCAATGAGACGCCTCCACCCACGCCATAAGAACCCCGGCACGACCGTGCTCGAGCTCGTAATCGGGATGGGCATCTTCACGCTGATCATGGTCGTGCTCGTGGGCCTGTTCAGCCAGAGCCTGGCCATCTGGCGCACAACCTCCGGAACGGATACGGCCGTGCGGGAGCTGCGTCGGGTCACCGCCGCTCTGGACCGGGACCTGGCTCTGGCAAGCCCCGCCCGGATCGCCCGCGCTCAGGTCGCCGACCACCTCGGGGGCGGCGGCATGGACGGGGAAGCGCTCTGGTTCCTGTCCCCGCTCGATCCCGCCACGGGCCAGATGGCGCGCAAGCTGGACGGCTCAGCCATGTGGATGCGCAACGTCCTCTACTACCTGGTCGTTCCCGCTAACCACGACGCAGTCTTCGGCATGAGCTGCAGCGGCGGCAGCGGGCCCAACGGCTACGACGACCGGTGTCCCCACAAGGTCTTGATTCGCAAGGTGATCGACTCGGGCGTGCCCACGCTGGTTGGCGACGAAACCAGCGAGGAAGAGCTTCTCGCCGATGTCTCGGCTTATCTCACTCAACCTGACGGTTTCGACCTGAGCACCATGGCCGAGCCGGGCCTCGAAGACAAGCGCGTGGTCGCCAACAACCTCCTGATGTTTCAGACCGTCACCGCTCCCCCGCCCGCAGCCGCCCCCCGAGAGCTGGCCGTCGACGTTCGCGCGATGTCGGTCGAGGAAGCGCGCCGCGAGATGCGCGTGGGCACGGATGCGGGGGCCGACTCGCGATTCACCTTGCGGGCCCCGTTCTCGGTCTCCCTTCAGAACTGACAAGCTTCGCCCAGCTCAACTCGTTGTGGGTGAAGTCGCGCCACTTACCAGGAAAAAGCTCCCCCAACTCGATCTCCCCGACCTGCACCCGGATCAGGCGCAGTGTGGGATGTCCCACCGCCGCCGTCATTCGGCGCACCTGGCGGTTGCGCCCCTCGCTCAAAGAGAGCTCGATCCACGCCGTGGGAACGTTCTTACGAAAGCGGATCGGTACCGAGCGCTCGGGCGGGTCGAATCCCTCCAGCAGACGGGCCCGGGCCGGCAGCGTCCTCTGGCCATCGAGCACCACGCCGGTCTCCAACTGCTTCAGCGCCTCTGCCGTGGGGATGCGCTCCACCTGAGCCCGATAGGTCTTGAAGTGGCTGCCCGGACGGAGCAGCCGATTCTGAAAACCAGCATCGTCGCTGAGCAAGAGCAGGCCCTCGCTGTCGAGGTCGAGCCGGCCCAGCGGATAGACCCCGGGCACGTCCACGAAGTCTTTCAACGTGGGCCGTCCGTGGGGATCGGTGAAGCGGCACATCACCCCGTAAGGCTTGTGAAAGGCCAGATAGCGCATCGTTCTAGCGCGGCCGCAGCAAGTGCTCGGCGGCGGCCAGGTCTTCGGGCCGATTCACGTTGCACAGCATGCCCTCGATCTCGTCCGAGCGCACCTCAACCAGCCTGGCGTTGAGCAGATGGACGAACTTGCGTGCCTTGCGCCCGCCGTCCTCCAGAAAGTGACGCAGCTCCGGCCCCAGGTCGCTGCGATAGAGCCCCGGAAAGGGCTGGGGCTGGGGCGCGAGCAGCATGGTGTCCTGGCCGGCCGCAAGGTCGGGATAGCTGAAGGGAACGTGCACCAGCACGGCCCGATCCTCCACCTGGCGGGCGCTCACCAGGCGCGCGAGGAGAGTCGGTCGCACAGCCGGCATGTCGACAGTGGCCACCAGCACCCAGGCGGTGTCGGCCCGGTCCAGAGCGGTCAGCAGGCCGCCCAGTGGCCCCAGGCCAGGCTGCTCGTCGCTCAGGCCGTAACCGCCTCCAACCACGATCAGCTTGTCGCAGTGAGGTCGCAGCAACTCGCGTGCGTGCTCGAGCAAGGACTTGCCCAGCACAAGGCGTTCAGGCTTGTCGCCTCCCATGCGGCTGCCGGCACCGCCGGCGAGAACCGCCCCGGTAATGGCCAGAAGCCTACATCTCCGGGCCGGCCGGGCCGGGATCGGGGGGCGGAACCTCGATGGGCACCGGGGCCGGCTCGGGGGGAGCCTCCATGGGAATCTCCACCGGTATCGGCTCGGGAGCAGGAATCACCTCGCCCCCGGAAGCTCCTCCCGGATCGGCCACAGGCTCTGGCAGCGGCAGGGGACCTTCGCCCAACGGCACTTCCACCGGAGTGGGAATCTCCCCCGGTCTTTCGTCCACCGGTGCGGTGGGCGAGGCCGGACCGGTCGGCCGGGCCGGACCCGTAGGACGGGGCGCGGCTATCCCGCTGCCGGGCAACGGCCTGGCCCCGTGCGAGTCGCAGTAGATGCCGGGAAGCTGTCCGGGCTTATAGTATTCGCGATACACCTTGGGGCAATTCGGTCCGGCCCGCTTGTGGGAGGTGGTGCACATCAAACAGGGCAGGGTCGGGCCCTTGCGCACCTTCCACCGGAGGTTGGGCTTGCCCTCGAGGGCGGCCATCATGACGGCTTTCCAGAGCGGGGCGCACACGTCGCCGCCGAAGACTCCGTACATCTGGGTGAAGTCGTCGTTGCCAACCCACACGGCGGCGGTGTACTGAGGCGTGAAGCCGCAGAACCAGATGTCGCGGTGGCTCGATGTGGTGCCCGTCTTGCCGGCGCAGCGGCGGCCATCGATGTAAGAGGCGTAACCGGTCCCATTCTTGGCCGCATTCTCGAGCATGTCGGTCAGGTAGAACGCGGTCGACTCGGCCAGCACCTCCTCGTAGTGGGGGAAGCGGTTGTCCTCGACGATGTTTCCCTCGCTGTCCTTGATGACGCTGATAGGTGACGGGTCGATACGGATGCCGCCGTTGGCCACGACCGAGTAGGCGGTGGCCATCTCCAGTGGGGAGATGTCGCAGGCCCCCAGGGGCAGCGAGACCACCGGCTCGAGCTTCTCGCGCACACCCATGCGGTAGGCGTAGTCGATGACCCGGTCGATGCCCACGATCATGGCCATGCGCACGGCCACCACGTTGCGCGAGTGCTGCAGGGCCACCTTGAGGGGGACAGCGCCCAGGAAGCGCCCGTCCGAATTCTGCGGCGAGTAGGCTGGCTCGCCCGGGCCCATGTTGTAGGTAATGGGCGAGTCGGGCACGACCGACTCGGGGGTCATGCCGGCCTCAAGGGCGGTCGCGTAGACGAACAGCTTGAAGGAGGAGCCGGGCTGGCGCCGGGCTTGCCAGGCACGGTTGAACTGGCTCTTGTCGCTCCAGCCCACCCCGCCCACCATGGCGCGGATGTATCCGGTGCCGTTCTCGAGCACCACGATGGCGCCCTGATGGAAGTTGAAGATGTTGCCCTCGGCTTTGATGCGCTGCTTGAGCAAGTCTTCGCATTTTTTCTGCAGCTTCAGGTCCACCGTGGTGTAGACGCGCAGACCGCCCCGGTAGAGCAGGTCTTCGTCGTAACGGCGATAGAGATCCTTGATGACGAAGCTGGTGAAGTAGGGGTACTTCAGCAGCTGGAACTCCTTGCGGTCCTGGTTGGCGATCTTCATCTTGGGAAGAGCCTCCAGGGCCGCCTGATACTCGGCCTGGGAGATGTAGCCCTCGCTCTTCATGCTTTGCAGCACGAGCTTCTGGCGCTCTTGCGAGGCCTCTTTGTTGACCAGGGGGGAGTACTCAGTGGGCGCCTGGGGAAGGCCCGCCAGGAGCGAGGCCTCCACGATGTTCAGGTCTTTGGCCTTCTTGTTGAAGTAGGTGCTGGAGGCGGCCTGAACGCCGTGAGCACCGGCGCCGAAGTAGATCTGGTTGAGGTAGAGCTCGAGGATCTCTTGCTTGGTGAAGCGCTTCTCGATCTGCATGGCCAGGATGGCCTCTTTAATCTTGCGGTCGATGGTGCGCTTGGGGGTCAAGAACAGGTTGCGGGCCAGCTGCATGGTGATGGTGGAGGCACCCTGCTTGTCGCCCCCTTTGTAGCTCGCGTAAGCGGCGCGGGCCACGCCGATGGGGTCCACCCCGTGGTGATCGTAGAAGCGGCGGTCCTCGATAGCCAGCACGGCCTTGACCATGTTGGGCGAGATCTTCTCGAGCGGGGTCCAGGTGCGGTTCTCTCGGAACAGTGTCGCAATCAGCGTGCCATCGGCGGCGTAGATGCGTGTGGTCTCGGAGGGCTCGTAGTAGCGTAGCTTGCCCACGTCAGGTAGACCCCGGGAGTAGTGGTTCAATACCGCCAGTAGAGCCGCAAGGGTCACCAGGAGCAGGCTCAGCAACCCGAGCACCCCGAAGATCAGGATCTTCAGGCAGCCTTTCTTGACACTGCTGCTCTTTTGCCCTTTGCCGCTCATGAGGAGGTCACCTCGCTGGACTTTACCGAGTCGAGCAGGCCGTTGACGAAGGCACCCGATTTCTCGTCGCCATACACCTTGGCCAGCTCCACCGCCTCGTTGATCACCACCGCCGGCGGAGTCTCGGGACAGTGCAGCAGCTCATAGATGCCCAGGCGCAGCAGGCAGCGATCGACGCGGCTCAACCGATCCAGTTTCCAGTTTACTGCTTTCTGCTCGATCAGTCGATCTATTTGCGACTGATATTCCAGAACTCCCCGACACATCGTCTGAACAAAATTCAACACCGCGGGGTCGTTCGCCTCCTCGGCCACCCGAACCATGGCATCCTCGACGCTGGCGCCGCCCACGTCCATCATGAACAGGGCGTTCAGGGTCTCGATGCGCGCCTGGCGTCGCTTTGTCACTCAGGCCTCGGCCATGACCTGGGCCAGCTGGGACTCCACGAAGGTTGTGTGAACCTCTCCGCGTCGGAAAGACTCGTTGTGCAAGAAACGTCGGTGGAAATCCAGCGTGGTGCTGACCCCGTCCACGCGCATCTCGGCCAGAGCTCGCTGCATGCGGGCCAGAGCCTCGTTGCGGTCGGCCCCGTGGGTGATCACCTTGGCCAGCAGGGAGTCATAATAGGGCAGCACGCTGGAACCATTGTAGAGATGACTGTCCACCCTCACGCCAGGCCCTCCCGGGAAGTGCAGGTGAAGAATCTGGCCCAGGCTGGGCATGAAGCCCGAGGCCGGGTCTTCGGCGTTGATGCGGCACTCGATAGAGTGGCCGGTCAGGCGGACATGCTCCTGGGTAAACGGCAGCTCGTGGCCGGCAGCCACCAGAATCTGCTGCTTGACCAGGTCGATGCCGGTCACCATCTCGGTCACCGGATGCTCGACCTGGATGCGCGTGTTCATCTCCAGGAAATAGAAATCGCCGTTGCGGGCATCAAACAAGAACTCCACCGTGCCCGCACCGGCATAACCGCAGGCCTGAGCGGCCCGCACCGCGGCCACGCCCATCTTCTCGCGCTGCTCGTGGGTCAAGGCCAGTGAAGGAGACTCCTCGATCAGCTTCTGGTTGCGCCTCTGCACCGAGCAATCGCGCTCGCCCAGGTGGACCAGGTGCCCGTGCTCGTCGCCGAGCACCTGGAACTCGATGTGGCGGGCGTTGGGCAGGAACTTCTCGAGATAGATTCGGCCGTCGCCAAAAGCCGCCTCGGCCTCGCTGCGGGCGGTCTCATAGAACTTTTGCATCTGGCCTGGCTCGTTGACCACGCGCATGCCCTTGCCGCCCCCTCCGGCGGCGGCCTTGAGCATCATGGGGTAGCCATGCTCCTCGGCAAAGGCCAGAGCGTCCTTGACATCCTGCACCTCGTTGGTGCCGGGCAGCACGGGTACGCCGGCCGCGATGACGGTCTGACGGGCCTGCGCTTTGTCGCCCATCAAGCGCATGGCCTGAACGCTGGGACCGATGAAGGTGAAATGGTGGCTCTGGCAGATCTCAACAAAGCTCGGGTTCTCGGCCAGGAAGCCGTAACCGGGGTGGATGGCCTCGGCCCCGGCGATGGTAGCCGCAGCAATGATGTTGGGGATGTTGAGATACGAGCCAGTCGCCTGGGCCGGGCCCACGCAGAAGGCCTCGTCGGCCAGGGTGACGTGCAGGCTTTCCTTGTCCACGTCCGAGTGGATGGCCACCGTCTTGATGTCCATTTCACGGCAGGCGCGCAGCACCCGCAGGGCGATCTCCCCCCGATTGGCGATCAGGATCTTCTTAAACATCGGCTCGCACCACCATCAAAGCCTGTCCATACTGAACCGGCTCGCCTTCGGCCACCAACAGCTCGGCCAGCTCGCCCTCTTCGGGCGAGCGAACTTCATGCCTCAGACTCACCGACTCGATCACGCCCACAATTTGCTCCTTCTTGACCCGCTGGCCAGGTCGGGCAGTCTCCACCACGCGGAAGATACCCACCACAACGGAGGTCACGGGAACTCCGGAGGCCAGGGCCACCTCCTCTTCGGAAGGCTCCTCGGCCTCGATCTCGGCCTCGGTGGATACCGGCAGCCCCCAGCCGGTGGCCGCCCGGCGCACCCGCAGCGAGCGCTTGCCCACCTCCACGGTCAGCTCGCGCAGGCCTTCTTCCTCGGCCAGCCGGGCCATGTCTCGGGCCACCTGCTCGAGGTCCATCTCAACGCGCTCCAAGGTCTTCACGTCCTGTCTCCTCCCAGTAACCCGCCACCACCCGGGGCAACCCGGATAGATCCGGCACCAGCCGGGTGCGGGTCAATCCTCTCTCGATCATCATGGCTTCTACCCCCTCGGACTGATGGGGAGCCACCTCCATGGCCAGCACCCCGCCCTCTTGCAGAGAGTCGGGAGCCCGGCTGACGATGCGCTCGATGACCTCCAGGCCGGTGCGGCCTCCAAAGAGCGCTGTAAAAGGCTCGTACTGCCGCACGTTGGGCTCGGGCTGAGGGCCGCAGTCGAGCCCGACGTAAGGGGGATTGCTCACGATCAGGTCAAAGCGACCGCTGACCGGAGCAAAGAGGTCGCCGATCTTGACCTCAACCTCGGTGCGGTGCAGCCGGCAGTTGCGCAGGGCCACGTGAGCGGCGTCAGGCTCGACCTCTACGGCCACCACCTCGGCCCCCGGATGCTCCAGGGCCAGGGTCACCGCCAGCACGCCGCTTCCGGTGCCCAGGTCGAGCACCCGAGGACGCGTCAGGCCGCTCTTTTTCAGCACCTCCAGGCCGACCTCGACCAGGGTCTCGGTCTCGGGGCGGGGGATCAGCACTTCGGGGGTCACCTCGAAGCGCCGAGAATAGAACTCGCGCCAGCCTATCAGGTAGGCCACCGGAATTCCCTGCTCGCGACAGGCAAGCAGGTTGCGATAGCGCTCCAGGGCGGTCTCGCCCAGGGGGGCGTTGGCGCGAGCATAGAGCACCGTGCGGTTACTCTCGAGCACGTGGGCCAGCAGCACCTCTGCATCCAGACGGGGCGAGCGTGGGCGGCTCTGGCTCAGCCGGCGGGCGCCCTCGTCGAGGGCCTGGGCCACGGTCATCGCTGGGCCTGCGCGAGCAGCTCTTTCTGCTCTTCTTCTTGCAGGGCCTTGATGACCGGATCGAGGTCGCCGTTGAGCACCGAGGGGAGGTTGTGCAGGGTGAGCCCGATGCGGTGGTCGGTCACACGGCTCTCCTTGAAGTTGTAGGTGCGGATCTTCTCAGAGCGGTCGCCCGTGCCCACCTGGCTGCGCCGCTCGGCGGTCAGCTCTTGCTCGGCCTTGATCCGCTCAGCCTCGAGCAGCTTGGTGCGCAGCATGCGCATCGCCTTGTCGCGGTTTTGATGCTGGGAGCGCTCGTCCTGACAGGCCACCACGATGCCGCTCGGCAGGTGGGTGATGCGGATGGCCGACTCGGTCTTGTTGACGTGCTGCCCGCCCGCGCCCTGGGCCCGATAGGTGTCCACCTTCAGGTCGTCAGGCCGGATGGGAATCTCGTCCACCTCCTCGGCCTCGGGCAGCACCGCCACGGTCACGGTGGAGGTATGGATCCGTCCCGAGGACTCGGTGGCCGGCACCCGCTGCACCCGGTGCACGCCGCTCTCGAACTTGAGATGCGAGTAGGCCTCGTGGCCGGCGATCTCGAAGACCACCTCCTTGAAGCCGCCCAACTCGGTGGCGTTGTCGCTCAAGATGGAATACTTCCAGCCCGACTGCTTGTCGGCGTAAAGGCAGTACATGCGAAAAAGCTCCCCGGCAAAGAGAGCAGCTTCTTCTCCTCCGGCAGCGGCCCGAATCTCCACGAGCACGTTGCGGTCGGCATTCGGGTCGCGCGGCAAGAGCAGCCTCTTGAGGCGCTCCTCCAGGCCCTCGCGCTCGGCGTTCAGGCGAGGCATCTCCTCGCGCGCCAGAGCACCCATCTCGGGGTCGACCAGCATGGCCCCCACCTCTTCGAGCTGCTCCAACAGCTCGCGGTAGCGGCGAGCCACCTGGGCCAGCTCTTCTAAGGACGCGCGTTCGCGAGCCACCCTGGTGTAGGCGGCCACATCCGACTGCAGCGAGGGGTCGCACAGCTTGCGGTCGAGCTCCTCGAACCGCCCCTCGATGTCCAGCAGTCGTTCCTTTTCCAGCACGGCCCGGGCTCCGGTCTAGGCTTTCTTGCCTTCCTTGGCATAGCGCTGGCGGAACTTCTCCACCTGGCCCTCGCGGGCGATGCTGCGCTGCTTGCCGGTGTAGAAGGGATGGCACTGGCTGCAGACTTCGACCTTGATCTCTTTCTGGGTCGAGTAGGTGTTGAAGATCTCGGCGCCGCACGCGCATTTGACGGGCGCGACGAAGAACTCGGGATGGATTCCTGGCTTCATGACTTACCTCGGTAACGTTTTCTGGCCCTCATGAAGAGCGCGGGGCATTATAGCATTCCCGCCCCAGGTTCGGCAAGCGGGGGTATCCAAGGATTCTTTAAGTCCCCCAGCCTAGACTGTTCTCATGGAGCCCGCCCGCGCCCGACCCGTCTTGCTGCCCTCGCCGCGCCTGCCGGCGCCTGCCCCGTCTCCCCCTCCCCCGGAGGAGGCGCGCGAGGTACCGGTGCTCACAATTGCCCTGGGGGCAGCGGGCGCCGTGGTGGCGGGGACGGCGCTGGCTGGAACGGGATGGGGCCTGGCGGCCTCGGCGGCGGGAGCAGCCATCGGAGGGCTTGTGGGCCACTTTCTGCCGCGCTGGCTGACTCCGGAAGGCCCGCGGCTGATCGTCGGGCACGTGGGCGAGCGAGAAGCCCGGCTGTGGGGTCGAGGGGATGCGAAGAACTCGGTAATGACGGCCCAGGTGCTCGACTCGGACAAGGTGGTAGCCAGCGCCCGGGTGCAGCTGCAGGCGGAAACGGGCTACACGGGAGCGGTGACCCTGACCGGGCTCGAGCCGGGCCGCGAGTACAGCTGCCGGGTGGACTACGGGAGCTACCAGGAGACGGGCTCGTTCCGCACCGACGACAAGAATGCGGAAGAAGTCAGCTTTCTGATGGGGAGCTGCAACAACCACCGTTTCTGGAGGCGGGGGGAGGCCTGGGAGCGGATCGAGGCTCTGGCCGAGCAGACGAAGCCGGACTTTCTGCTGCACACGGGGGATCAGATCTACGCCGACCAGCCCTACCAGAGCCACGGGCTGGAGGGCTTCCGAGGGTGCTACCGGCGGGCCTGGTCGGACCCGGAGGCGCGCGAGTTGCTCAAGGAGCACCCCAACTACATGATTTTGGACGATCATGAGGTGGGCAACGGTTTTGCTCAGCACCAACCCCTGTCGCCGATTCGGCGGGCCTGGCTGTGGCTGAGCGGGCTCTGGGGATCAGAGCCGGCCCAGCGGCAGTCGCTGGAGCGGGCCGGCCTGCAGGCTTATGGGGAGTTTCAGCACAGCCACAACCCGCACTCGTTCGGGGAGGAGAAGCGCTACTACACCTTCTCGCGCGGGCCGGCCGAGTTCTTCGTGATGGACACGACCACCGAGCGAAATCCCGCCCGGGGGGAGATGATCGGCCCCGAGCAGCTGCAGCGCCTCAATGACTGGCTCTCGGCCAATCGAGATCGGCCCCGGTTCGTAGTCAGCAGCGTGCCGTTTCTGGCCGAGCAGACCTCGACCGACCCGGAGGCGCGCTGGTCGAGCAGCGCCTTTCGCGCCCAGCGCGACGGCCTGCTCGACTTCGTGGCCCGAGAAGGGCTCAAGGGCGTGGTGTTCTTGAGCGGAGACTCGCACAATAGCTTTCACATGGAAACCGACCTCGGCACCACCAGGGTGCACGAGCTGGGGGCCAGTCCGATCAACGGCTGGGTCTTGCGCGGACCGGAGATCTATCAGAGCAAGCGTTCCGACCGCACGGCGGCGGGCACGGGTTACACCACCGAGCTGGACAGCCAGCACTTCCTGGGCGCCAAGAGCTATGGCTCGCGGGAGACCTCGGCCTGCATGCGGATCAGGACGGACGGGGACGAGGTGGAGTTCTCGATCCACCGCACCCACCGCGACGATGAAGGAGCCTACTCCACCGGGAGGTTTTCGCTGGGGCTTGTGGGCGGGTAGGAGGTTGGGGAGGGCGGCCACGAACCCCCTGTGATGGGCAAGCTCTATCGTCACGGCGACGTGCTGATCCAGGAGGTGGAGCACCTCCCGGGCGGGCTCGAGAAGCTCTCCCACCGCATTCTGGCCCACGGCGAGGTAACCGGTCACTGCCACCAGGCCCGCGGGGAGGCGGAGCTTTACCGGGGTGGTGGAGAGCTCTTTCTGCGGGCGGTGGGGCCGGTCGAGATCGTTCACGAAGAGCATCGGACCATCGATCTGCCTTCCGGTTTCTACCGCATCTGGCGGCAGCGCGAGTACACGCCACGGGAGATCCGCCTCGTCCGTGACTGAGGAGGCCCGCTTCCCCGGCCGGGTGGACCGGACCGGCTTTGAGGGGGACACTCTGCCGGCCGGCTTGCACTGTTACGAGCTGGACGCGCGCGGAGCAAGGCTCACCCATCTCCCCGACGACCTGCGGGTGGACGCTCGGCTGGTGCTGGACGAATGCCACCAGCTGACCCACCTGCCCGAGGGCCTGACGGTGGGGTCTTTGAGCCTGCGCAACTGCACCGCGCTGACCGCCCTGCCGGAGGGGCTGAGCACCTGGTTTCTGGATCTGACGGGCTGCACGGCCTTCCAGCACTGGCCGCGCCAGGCCACCATCGAGCGGGGGGCGCTCATCCTGCGCGACTGCGTCGCCCTGACCGAACTGCCGGGCTGGCTGGGCCGGCTGAGCCAGCTCGACCTGGCCGGATGCGCCGGAATCCGCACCATCCCTGACGGAATCGAGGTGACGCTCTGGCTGGACATCGGGGGCACCTCCCTCACCTCTCTTCCGCCCAGCCTCAAGGGCGCTCCGCTGCGCTGGCGGGGGGTGCGGGTGGACGAGCGGATCGCCCTGCGCCCCCACGAGCTGACCGCCCGCGAGGCGCTGCAAGAGCCCAACGCCGAGCGGCGCCGGGTGATGATCGAGCGCATGGGCGCGCTGCGCTTCGTGCGCGAGGCCGACCCCGCGGTGCTCGACGAAGACCGCGACCCGGGCGGAGAACGGCGCCTGCTGCGCATCGAGCTGGAGGAAGACGAGCCGCTGGTGGGCCTGTTCTGCCAGTGCCCCTCCACCGGGCGGCAGTATCTCATCCGGGTGCCCCCCCAGATGAAGTCGTGCCACCAGGCGGCCGCCTGGATCGCCGGCTTTGACGAGCCTTCCCTCTATCAACCGTGTCTGGAGACGTAAAGCATGCGACGAGAGCTCATCTACATGGACGCCAAATCGAGCAAGTTCTGGACCATCGAGCTGCAAGGAGCAGCCCACACGGTGACCTACGGGCGCATCGGCTCGGCCGGTCAAACGAGCAGCAAGTCGTTTGCCAATGAGGAAGCGGCCCGCAAGGACTTCGACAAGCTGGTCAAGGAGAAGCTCTCCAAGGGCTATGTGGAGAAAGCGGGCCAGGAAGCAGAGGGAGATCTCCTGCCGCTGGTGGCTTTCACCTCCATCAACCACCGCAACGAGATCCTGAGCAACCTGGGCACGTTCATCGGGATGCGGGTTGTCGACTACGACCCCGAGAAGCCGGCCAGGAGCGACGTGGTCTATCGCCTGCGCTCCACCTGGGAGAAGGAAGAGCTCCCGCTGGAGAGCTTTCTTGCCTCGGAGGCGGCCGGGGAAGCCCGAGGGCTGGTCATCGGGGCCTGGCAGGTGGACGACTCCAGCGTCGATTCCTCCCAGGTGGTCCATGAACTGGCGCAGGCGGCCGGGCGACTGGGGAAGCTGGCGGCGCTCTACCTGGGCGATATCGTCGGCGAGGAGTGTGAGATGTCCTGGATCAACCAGTGCGATCTCACACCCCTGCTGTTGGCCTTCCCGAGCCTGCAGCTGCTGCGCACGCGGGGGGGCGAGGGGCTAGCCCTGAGCAACCCGCGCCACCAGCGCCTGCGGGGCCTGGCGCTGGAGGCGGGAGGGCTGGACGTGAGCGTGATCCGCTCGGTGTGCCAGGCCGACTTCCCCGAGCTTGAGTACCTCGAGCTCTGGCTGGGCACTTCTGGCTACGGAGCCACCGCCACCGTGGCCGACCTGCAGCCGCTCCTCTCGGGGCGCCTCTTCCCGAAGCTGAAGTACCTCGGGCTTCGCAACAGCGAGCTGGCCGATGAGCTGGCCGGGGTGCTGGTGAACAGCCCGGTGGTCGAGCGGCTGGAGACGCTGGATCTCTCGCTCGGGGTGCTGACCGATGAAGGCGGGCGGTCGCTGCTCAAGCTCTCCAGCCCCACGCTCAAGAAGCTCAATCTGCACTACAACTACTTCAGCCCGGAGCTGAGCCGACAGCTCAAGGCCCTGCCGTTCACGGTGGACGTCTCGGTGCCGGCCGGCATGGAAGAAGAAGAGGAGGCGCGCTTTGTCGCCGTGGGGGAGTAAGCCCGGGCTGGGACTGCTCGGCAACCCCGAGAACCGGCGCATCCGAGACTTTCAGGAGACGGCCGAGCGGCTGGGCTGGCCCCGCCCGCCCTGCCTGGCCTACCGCGACCTCTTGCGCAACCCGAAGTTGCTCTCGGACTGGAAAGTGGAAGCGGTGCGCATCGACTCGCCGGGCGAAAACGAGGAGGTGGCCCGCGAGCTGATTGCGCTCGGGGGTGGACCGACCCGCTCCGACCTCGAGTACGGCCAGATCGGCTATCTGCGCGAGTACCACAGGGGCTTTTGTCGGGTGCTCGAGTGGGTGGCTGCAAGTGGCCTGCGATGCCTCAATGACCCGGGCGAGATCGCCGCAATGTTCGACAAACAGGCCTCCCACCGGCGCTTTGTGGCAGCCGGACTGCCCCGTCCAGAGGTAGGGCGCGAGCTGCTCGAGCGCCCGGCGGGGCGGGTCTTTCTCAAGCCACTGCACGGCTCCTCGGCCTCGGGAGTCTGCGCGCTTCGCTGGCGTCCAGGCAAGCGCGAGCTATTCGCCGCCCTTCAGATCGCTCAAGGACGGCTCTTCAACAGCCTGAAGGTGTGGCGCTACACAGCTCCCTGCGACATCGAGCGCATCCTGGGCGAGCTCGAGCCGCAGGGGATGATCTGCGAGGCCTGGATCCCCAAGCTCACTCTGTCGGGGGGCGCCGTCGACCTGCGGGTGCTGGTGATCGCGGGGGAAGCGCGCCACCGGGTGGTGCGCCAGAGCCGCCACCCGATGACCAACCTGCACCTGGGCAACCGTCGTGCCGAGGAGTCAGCCCTGCTCGAGGCCATCGGCCCGGAGCGCTTTGAAGCGGCACTGCGGCTGGCCGAGCGGGCGGCCGCTTGCTTCCCGGCCTCGCTGGCGGCCGGGGTGGACATTCTGCTGGATACCTCGCACCGCGCCCTGGTAGGCGAGATCAACGCCTTCGGCGACCTGTTGCCCGGCCTTCGCCACCGGGGCGAGACCGCTTACGAGGCCCTGTGCCGTGCCCAGAGCTGTCCTGTTTGATCTGGACAACACCCTGGTCGATCGCGACCGGGCGCTGCGCGAGCTTCTGGCCGCTCACTTTGCCGACCCGCAGGACCGGGCCGCTCTGCTCTGTCTCGACGGCGATCCGCGCTTTTTTGTCGCCTGGAGCGAGCGCGCCGGCAGGCCCTTCAGCCAGCAAGACCTGGCTGGAGAGCTGGCCCTGCGCATCACCCCCGACCGCGAGCTCCTCGAAGCTCTGCGCGAGCTGGGCGTTCGCTGCCAGCTGGGGCTGGTCAGCAACGGAGGCAGCCGGAGCCAGCGCGCCAAGCTGCGCGCCGCCGGACTTGAGGGGCTCTTCGGAGCGGCGATCGTGGTATCGGGCGAAGTGGGTCTGGAGAAGCCCGACCCGGAGATCTTCCTGCTGGCCTGCCGGCGGCTGGGGCGCGAGCCGGGCGAGTGCCTCTTCGTGGGGGACCAGGAGCTCTTGGACGGAGTGGGGGCCCGGGCGGCCGGAATGGCCTTCCGGCTGGCCGCAAGAGTGCTGGACGCCGACACGGTGCGCGGGCTTTGAAAGAGCGGGTGGGCATCCACGACGTGCTCATGGTCACCCTGGACACGCTTCGCTATGACGCGGCCCAGCGGGCCTTCGAAGAGGGGCGCCTGAGCACGCTGGGACCCTACCTCGAGCCGGGCGGCTGGCAGAAGCGCCACAGCCCGGGCAGCTTCACCTACTCGGCCCACCAGGCTTTCTTCGCCGGGTTCCTGCCCACGCCGGTCGGGCCGGGCCCCCATCCACGGCTTTTCGCGGCCGCCTTCGCGGGCAGCGCCACCACGGCGGAGAGCACCTTCGTCTTTTCCCAGGCCACCCTGCCCCAGGCGCTGGCGGCCCGCGGCTACCGCACCCACTGCATCGGGGGCACGGGCTTCTTCAGCCAGCAAAACGAGCTCTCGCGAGTGCTGCCGGGACTGTTCTCGCAGGCGGTCTGGCGTCCTGAGCTGGGGGTGACCTGCCCCGAATCGCCCGCCCACCAGGTGAATGAAGCGCTCCAGGCCCTCGAGGGCGAAGGACGGCGCCTGATCTTCCTGAACGTGGCCGCGATCCACCAGCCCAACTGGTTCTACGGGGGAGAGCAAGGCCAGGACACGCTGGCCACCCACACCGGGGCCCTGGTGGCCGTCGATCAAGCCTTAAAGCCTTTGTTCCAGGCCATGAAAGAGCGCGCCCCCACCTTTGCGCTGATCTTCTCCGACCACGGCACGGCTTACGGCGAAGACGGCTATCACGGCCACCGGCTGGGCCACGAGGTGGTGTGGACGGTGCCCTACGCGGAGTTCGAGCTGTGAGGCTGACCGAGCGGCTCGAGCAGGACGGCTATGACGGCTATGCCTACTCTTATCCCCACAAGACGGCATACCGGCCGCTCGAGCCGGCCGTGCCCCTCGCCCAGGCCTGGCGCGACGAGGACAAGAGACGCCTGTTCCTCTACGTGCACCTGCCTTTCTGCGAGATGCGCTGCGGTTTTTGCAACCTGTTCACCACCGTGCGCCCCCCCGAGGAGCTGGTGGAGCGCACGCTCTCCTCCATCGCCCGCCAGGCCCGCGTGGTGGCCGAGTGTATCGCTCCCGAGGGGGTGACCCAGGCCGCCGTGGGCGGGGGGACTCCCAGCTACCTCAGCGAGGTCCAGCTCGAGCGGCTCTTCGCCGAGGTGAGCCGCTACTGGCCACTGCGCTGGTCCGGGATCCCGGTCTCGGTGGAGCTCTCGCCGGCCACCGTGACCCCGGGGAAGCTGGCTCTGCTGCGCTCCCTGGGAGTGGAGCGGGTCAGCCTGGGGGTGCAGAGCTTCGTGGCGGCTGAGCTGGCGGCCCTCAAGCGCCCGCAAGAAGCCGGCGAGGTGGAGCGAGCCTGCTCGGCCATCCGGGCGGCCGGCTTTGCGGTCTTCAACCTGGACCTGATCTACGGGCAGGAAGGACAGACCGCCGCGAGCTGGGAGGAGAGCCTGGAGCGGGCTCTTCGGTGGCGGCCCGAGGAGCTCTATCTTTACCCGCTCTACGTGGGCAAACGCACCAACCTGGACGTGCTGGGCAAACGCCCGGGAGCACGCCGACAAGAGCTCTACCACGTGGGGCGTGAGCGGCTGCTGGCGGCCGGCTACCGGCAGCTCTCGATGCGCAGCTTCCGGCGAAGGGAGGTGGAGCGCTCCTCGGACTACTGCTGCCAGGAGGACGGGATGGTGGGGCTGGGACCGGGGGCGCGCTCTTATACTCGCGCGCTTCACTACAGCTCGGAGTATGCCGTGGCCCAGACCGGGGTGCGACGCATTGTCGGCGCCTTCGCCGAGCGCGATTTCAGCCAGGCCGACTACGGGGTGAGGCTGGACGCCTCGGAGCAGAAGCTGCGCTGGCTGATCAAGTCGCTGCTGCGGGCCGAGGGGGTGGCGCTTTCAGGCTATCGCGACCGCTTCGCCAGCTCGCTGGAGGACGATCACCCGCGCCTGCAAGAGCTCTTGGAAGCAGGGCTGGCCGAGCGGGACGAGGGACGGCTGCGCCTGACCGAGCAAGGGTTGGCGCGCAGCGATACCGTGGGTCCCTGGCTCTACTCCGAGTCAATGAGCCAGCGAATGGCCAGCTATGCGGGTTGGTGAGCCGGGCAGGTCAGGCGACCCGGGCGCACAGGATGGGGATCTGCGTCTCGCCGGTGAAGTGACGATAGAAATACCAACCCTGGTGGTAAGGGTAGCGCGTCAGGGTTTCTTCATCGACCAGCCCCACCCTGGCCTCAAGCCTATGGGCCTGCAAAACTCCGGTCAACAGCTCGCTCAATTGCTCCAGGCGGGGCGCCAGGAAGGCGGGGCTGGCGCGCAGCGCGGGATGGACGGGCTGACCGGCCGGTAGCTTGCGACCGATCTCCCGCAGAGCCTCGCTCATCATGGCCAGGGTCGCCCGGGGGCCTTGCGGCAGCAACAGAAGCTCGGGAAACGAATGCGTGTACCAGTACCCGATGGAGAAGAGGCATTCGTCGGCGGGCACGCCGGTGAAGCCGTTCTCGAGCATTTCGGGAACAAAACCGAGCTTGCTCATCGTGAGCTTGTGGTCCTGACTGGCGAAGTACTGGAATCTCTCCGAGAGGTTGGCCAGCGGGTCCTCTCTCAAGAGCAGGCTGAACCGCCCCAGACTGGTTGCGTCGGCGCTGAAGTCGTCATACGGATCGAATGGATTGGTCAGAGTGGGCCATTCAGGCATGGCTTCCAACTTCTCGATGAATCGGGCGTAACGCTCGTCGACCGGATGCCCGGCGGCCGCCAGACGGTCGATGGCCGACCGGGCATCGGCCCCAAGGCGCTGGGCCTCGGAGTAGAAAGCGGCGGCCGCGCCCGGGTGGCCGGCCTCCTCGGCCCGCTTCCCGCTGACGGCCATTCGCTGGATCACGGCGTCCTTGCGCCCTCTGGCCAGCCAACTGCCGACGTCGCGCAGCTCGAGACAACCAAGGAAGGGGGGGCGATCGGCCGCCATGAGCACCCGTCCATTCAAGGCGGATTGCTCCAGAACCATGCCCAGCCTGGCCAGGCGGGTGCCCAGATCAACCGCAGGCCTGAAGGCGAGCCGGGCTCCCAGTTTCGGAGCCCGCTCGCTCAGGCCGGGAAGGGCTTGCTCGGCCTCGGCCGGGGCGAGGAACCAGAGCTGCTCGACCCGAGCCAGCAACCGGGCGGCCTGGGGACCGAGGTTGATCTCCGCCTCCAACCCGAGCTCGTCCTCCACGGTGTCGACGAAATCCTCCAGCGAGCTGACCCGGGCCTCGAACAGACCAGTCGACTTTTCGTGAAGTCGCAGGTAGATGCTCAGATCGGGCGACTCCAAGTCGACGAAGTAGTCGTTCCCGGCAAGATCGGTGCCGACCACCAGGCAGCGCCGAGGCCACTCCCCCTGGCGAGCTCTCTGGTTGGCTTCGAGCAGGCGCGATCTGTCGGTGAAGAGCACCTGCAACTCGGGGTGCTTCTTGAAGGGCTTGCTGAGAACCAGTGAGCAGTAAGCTTCCGGCAAGTGGATCTCGAGCGCTCGCTCCACAGCCTTCAAGTCTTTGCGGGTCACCGCCGGAAGTTCGAGAGCGGCCAGGGACATGTCCTTTGGGACGACGAACCCCGTGCTTCGGTGAACTGGAGCATTCTCTACCGCGGCTCGCTGTCGAGCTGCAACTACGCCTGCGACTACTGCCCGTTCGCCAAGCGGGCCAATACTCGCGCTGAGCTGGCCCGGGACTTCCGCGAGCTGGAGCGGTTCGTGGATTGGGTCGGCGGCCGCCCGCAGGCAACGCGCCTGCTCTTCACGCCGTGGGGGGAGGCGCTGGTGCACCGGGCCTACCGGAGGGCGCTGGTGCGATTGTCGTTGCTGCCCCGGGTGCGGCGGGTGGCTATCCAGACCAATCTGAGCGCTCCTGTGCAAGACCTGGCCGGGGCCGGGCCGTCATTGGCCCTGTGGGCCAGTTTCCACCCCTCGCAGGTCAAGCTCGAGCGCTTCCTGTCCCGCTGCCGCAAGCTCGACGAGCTGGGCCTGCGCTACAGCGTCGGGGTGGTGGGGCTGCGCGAGCATTTCGAGGCCATCGAGGAGCTGCGGGCCCGGCTGCCGCGCCCGGTCTACCTCTGGGTGAACGCTTTCAAGCGCTCGCCGGACTACTATCGGCCCGAGGAGGTGGGGCGACTTGCCAGAGTGGATCCTTACTTCCGGCTCAACCTGCCCCGCTACCAGAGCCTGGACCGTCCCTGCCGGGCCGGCGAGACGAGCTTCACCGTCGATGGGAAGGGGGATGTGCGCCGCTGTCACCTCGTGGGCCAGGTGCTGGGCAACATCTACGAACCCGGCTTCGAGGCCTGCCTCAGAGTGCGGCTCTGCCCGGCCGAGCGTTGCGGCTGCCACATCGGCTATGTGCACCGGCCGGAGTTGCGGCTCGAGGAGGTGTTCGGAGAGGATGGGCTGTTGGAGCGGATCCCGGCCCGCTGGCCGGAGGTGGATGAATCTCTTTCAGTACCATTGGTCACTGAAGTCGCAGCTCGCTCTGCCTTACGCTGAGGGCATCCCGCACCAGGAGGACCCCTTGCCAACATGGAGCGAACTTCCCTTACAGCTCACCATGATGAACTTCACGCTGGACCTCTCGCCGCTCGCCGACCTGAATGTGGCAAGGTTCGAGCAGATCTGCCGGCGCAACCCGGATCTCCATCTCGAGCTCGGCCCGAAGGGCGAGCTGGTGATCATGGCGCCGGCCGGAGGTGAGACCGGCGGGCGGAACAGCCTGCTCATCTCGCAGCTGGTCGTGTGGTCGCGAGAGCACGGGGGCAAGACCTTCGACTCCGCCACCGGCTTCTTGCTCTCCAACGGTGCGGTGCGCGCCCCGGACGCTGCCTGGGTCACTTCCGAGCGCTGGCAGGCCTTGAGCCCCGAGGAACGTCGCAGGTTCCCGCCCATGTGCCCCGACCTGGTGGTGGAGCTGCGCTCACCGAGCGACTTTCTGCCCGGGCTGCGCGCCAAAATGGTCGAGTATCTCGACTGCGGCGCCCGCCTCGGCTGGCTGCTCGATCCCGAGGAGCAGGCGGTGGAGATCTACCGTCCCGGCCAGCCGGTGGAGCGGCTGGCTCAGCCTGCCAGGCTGTCCGGGGAGGACGTGCTCCCGGGGCTGGTGCTCGAGCTGGACGAGATCCTCTACGAGAGCTGAGCGGCCGTCCTTCAAGCAGGAACCTCTGTTCGATAATTGAACATTGTTCAGCATGTCCGACATGCATCGCGCCCGTGGCTACTATGTGCAAGACTTCCTCGTGCACCTGTCGGTGGAGCGCACGCTGGCCCGGCGCACCATCAAGGAATACGAGATGGACCTGGCCCTCTTCTACGAGTATCTCGAGCCTTACCTCGCCGACGATCTCCGCCTCGAAGCCGTGGACGCGCGCACCATCCGCGAGTTCCTGGCCTATCTGCGTCAAGAGCGCGAATACACCGCCAACGCCCTCAACCGGAAGATCGCCTGCCTGAAGACCTACTTTCGCTTCCTGGAGAGCGAGGGCCATCTCAAAACCTCGCCCATGCACGGGGTCAGCTCGGCTCGCGACGGCAGGTTGCTGCCCAAGGTGCTCACCCAGCCCGAGGTAGAGCAACTGCTCGAGGCCGCCCGCTCTCGTATCGAGACTGCCCCCAACCGCGAGTTCGCCCTGCGCGATCGGGCCGCGCTGGAGCTGTTCTATGCCAGCGGCATCCGCCTGGCCGAGCTGGTGGGGCTCGACCTCAACCACATCGACCTCGAGCGCAAGAGCATGCGGGTCACCGGCAAGGGCAACAAGCAGCGTTACGTCTTCATCAACGATGCCGCCGCCCAGGCCTTGCGCGACTACCTGGCCGCCCGGCCCAAAGCAAAGTCGCAGGCCGTCTTCCTGAACCGCTTCGGCAACCGTCTCTCGCGTCGGGCCATCGAGCTCACCTTTGCCCAGCTGATGCAGGAGGCCGGCCTGGAGAAGTCAGCCTCGCCCCACACCCTGCGCCACTCCTTCGCCACCCACATGCTCGAGGGCGGCTCCGACCTGGTGACCATCAAGGAGCTCCTGGGCCATTCCAGCCTCTCCACCACCCAGGTCTACACCAA
>CAYYHB010000047.1:0-27411 GCA_964471395.1 uncultured Burkholderiales bacterium
GGCACGGTGAACGAGAACGGCACCTTCGAGTTCGAGGTCACCGCCAACCGGGGCAACACCACCCTCGACCGCATCGTGCAGTCGGTGCAGCAGGCTCAGGCCCAGCGCGCTCCCACCCAGCGCTTCGTGGACCGCTTCGCGGCCGTCTACACCCCGCTGGTGTGCCTGGCGGCGGTGCTGGTGGCGGTGCTCCCGCCCTATCTCTTCAGCCAGCCCGTGCTGCCCTGGGTCTACAAAGCCCTGGTCTTGCTGGTGATCGCCTGCCCCTGCGCCCTGGTGCTCTCCACTCCGGTGACGGTGGTGAGCGGCCTGGCGTCGGCCGCCCGGCGGGGCATCCTGGTCAAGGGAGGGGTGTTCCTCGAGCAGGGCTGCAAACTGCGCGCCCTGGCCCTGGACAAGACGGGCACCCTCACCGTGGGGCGCCCGGGCGTGACCGAAGTTGTGGTCTGGAAGAAGGAGCTGACCCGCGAGCGGGCCATCGAGCTGGCGGCCAGCGTGGACGCTCAGTCCGAGCATCCCA
Organism: uncultured Burkholderiales bacterium; assembly: GCA_964471395.1. GTDB lineage: Bacteria > Vulcanimicrobiota > Xenobia > Xenobiales > QWHO01 > QWHO01. Next base: position 521 of record CAYYHB010000047.1, read on the forward strand.
CAGCGGCCGCCATCGTTCGCCAGCACCAGGGGACACTGCTCCAGGTGAGCGAGTTCGCTGCCCTGCCCGGTCGCGGCGCCCGGGCCGTGTGCCAGGGCCAGCTCTATTTCGTGGGTAACCACCGCCTGGTGGAGGACCAGAAGGTTTGCAGCCCCGAGCTGGAGGAGGTGCTCTTTGGCATCGAGGCCACCGGGTGCACGGCCGTAGCGCTCTTCACCGAGAGCGAGGTGCTGGCCATCTTCGCCCTGGAGGATACCCTGCGCCCCAACGCCCGCAAGGCGGTGGAAGCCTTGCAACGCATGGGCCTGCACACCATCATCTTGACCGGCGACAATCCCCTCACGGCGGCCCGGGTAGCCGCCTCGGTGGGCGTGGAGGACGCCCGCGGCAACCTCTTGCCGGACGAGAAGCTGCAGGCGCTGGAGCAGCTGATCAAGGTGCACGGTCAGGTGGGCATGGTCGGCGACGGGGTCAACGACGCGCCTGCTCTGGCTCGCAGCTCGATCGGCTTTGCGCTGGGCGCGGCCGGCACGGCCACGGCTCTGGAGACGGCCGATGTGGCCCTGATGGAGGATGACCTGGAGAAGCTGCCCGAGTTCGTGCGCCTGAGCCGTCTCACGGTCAGGGTGCTGCGCGAGAACATCGGCTTCTCCATCGGACTCAAGGCCCTCTTCTTCGCCCTGGCCCTGCAGGGCACGGCCACGCTCTGGATGGCCGTTTTCGCCGACATGGGCGGCAGCCTGATCGTGGTGCTGAACGGGCTACGGCTGCTGCGCTTTCGTTGACTCTTTCGACCGCTCCTGTCGTCGCTGAATTCGGTCTCATTTCCAAAAGGGCGGCTCGGACGCGATCTCGAGCCGGCGGCCTGCCAGCTCGAAGGCCAGGGCGCTGCAGTGCAGGTAGAGCCGCGGACCCTCGGCCCCGTAAAGACGGTCGCCCCGGATAGGCGCTCCCAGACCCAGCGCGGCGTGCACGCGCAACTGGTGGGTGCGGCCCGTGACGGGGCGGAACTCCACCCTCGCGCCCTCCAGGACGCGGTAGTGCGTGACGGCGGGCTTGTCGCGGACGGGCAGCTCGATCGTTCCCTCCAGGTAATCGGGGCTCCTGGTGAGCTCAGCCAGGTAGGTCTTGAGCACGAGGCGGTCTCGGAACAGCCGGTTCAGCTGGCTCTGGATCTCGCGGCTCCGCGCGAACAGCAGCACCCCGGTGGTCTCAAGGTCCAGGCGGTGGATCCCCAGCACCTCGGGACGAAGGCGCTGCATGCGGCTCAGCATGCAGTCTTGCTGCAGCGGACCCCGCCCGGGAACGCTCAGGACGCCGGGGGGCTTGTCGACCGCGATCAAGAACTCGTCCTCATAGAGCAGGCGCAGCTCCTGCCGGCTCAAGAGAGCCCCCAGGAGCGGCTGGCAGCGCTCGGCGCAGGCTGGATAGAACTCACCCGCGATACGCGGGCCCGGTCCCCACCAGAACTCGGCCAGCCCCAGCGGCGTCAGCCCGTGGCGGGCGGCATAGTGCAGCAGCTTGGGAGCGCAGCACTCGCCCGTCCCACCCGGGGCGTTGCCCGCAAACAGCGACGCCAGTGACCAGGCCTGGCCCGGGAACAGGCTGGCCTGGAAGCGCTGCTGCAGATCGCGGTGCATCTGGCGCGACAGCGCCCTCCGCCGCCGCACGATCTGCACGCGACGCTCCTCGAGCGCCTTCATCCGGGCGGCCAGGTCACGGGCCCTGGCCTTGTGCGCTTTGAGCTCGCGCTCATCGGCCAGGCTTTCCTGGCGCAGCAGCTCGAGGTCGCCGCCTTCCTGGCGCTTGTGAGCGCGTAACTCCTTGTTGATACGATGGCGCTCGCTCATCCTGGCGCGCTCTTGCTGCAAAAGCTCGTGCGCGTGGCGGGCCAGCGGCAAGGGCAGCTCCGCCAGCTCGGCCTTGAGCTCGGCCAGCTCGGTCAGCTCCTTCTCGGGCAGGTCGTGGGGCCGGATGGGCGGCACCCACCCCTCACTCTGCTCTTGACCCGAGAAACCGATGAGGACGCCCTGGTCGGTGATCAAGACGCCGTACATCCGGCCCTTCTCCAGGCGGCCCAGGCGCCGCATCAGCTCGCGCGCCACAGCCTCGGCCAGCGGTGTGCGCTCGAGCGTGAGCAGCCGGCCGGTGCTCGGACAGTAGCCCTCATAGGTGTAGGCAGCCGGGCCCGCCAGGGGCGGGTCGCCCAGCCAATCGGATAACGGTGTCAACATCACGAGTCGGCTCTCTTCGGAGATCCCTTCTGACCCGAACCTACCCGGGAGCCTTCAGCCAGTCATTCTCCCTCAGCCAGTTCTGGATCGTCCGGCGGATGTGCTCAGCGTCCTGGCGAGCTCCACGGGCCTGGTGGAGGTCGATCTCGACATCGCGCTCATAGTCGGCATCTTCCCGAAGCTGTTGCAGCCCGGCCAGAAGACGGGCCAGATCGGAGGGCAGGTGCCCGGGCCGGATAAAATGAATCGACAGCTGCGAGCGAACCCCGGCGTGCGTAGTTGCCTCGATCCCGAGGGTCAGAAGGGCTGAGCAAGCGGCGTGAAAGGCAGCATAGTAGTACCGGGTCAGAGCGCCGCGGGGCTCGCCTCCGTTGAGCAGCAGCTCACCCTCCCGCCAGGCTTGCTCGCCAAGCTCCCACTCCCTGGCCAGGTTGTGGAGGCGGTTCTCCTCGGTCAAAGCTCTACGCCGTCCCGGTCGATGTCGAGGATCAACCTCCGTTCCAACTGGCGCAGCCGCTCGATTCGAGGTGGATCCATCACCAGCGTGCTGAGCGCCACTGGCTCGTCTTCCTCGAGCATCAGGTCAGCGCCCAGATGGGCGATGGCACGCCGCGTCTCGTAATCAGCCGAGTCGACCACCACCAGCAGGTCCAGGTCGAAATCCTCTCTGCACAAGTCTCGGGCCCGCGAGCCGAAGGCTCGCACCCGAAGTAACCTCGGGCCTAGCAGTATCTGCAGGCGCTCTTTGAATCGGAGGCCAAGCTGACGATCGGACTCTCTCACAATCGGCATTTCGCACTCACAGGCCGGTGATCCGCCTGGGGCCAGGGGTGGGCTTTGCTGCGCCTGACATCACGGTCTTCTCACCCGGGTCGCCTCAAGCTCTGAAGTGGTCAAATACTGGACTCGATGTCCAATACAGCCTGCTGCTCGTAGTTGAGAAAGCGCCAGCGCTTTCCGCCCGAGCTGCGCGAGCAGCCCAGGACGGCCACCTCGTTGCCGTGCTTGTCGCGGTAGTCACGCAGCAAGCGAGTGGCGGGGATCTGGACCGTCTCCAGCTGACCGGAATCGAGCAGAACTTCCACATGCAGGGCCCGCTCCTGGTCCATCCAGCTCTTCTGAATCTTGCCCGCCAGCGGGCTCAGCTCTTCCTCAAACGACTCCACCCGAACCGGCCCCTGGTGGCTGAGCTGAGCCTTGAGCACGCCGGCCGGGGTCTTATCATAGGCGGTGCCGAGCACGTCGTCGGTGACCGACTTGAGGGCCAGCTCCAGCTCCACGGCCGGCTCCACGAACTCGAGCCCCACACGGTACTTGCCGTCGTCGGGGGCGTGCCGGCACCAGGCCACCCGGGCCAGACAGGGAACCGGCTCGCCGGACTCGCGCAGATCGAGGCTCAGCTGGATCACCTGGCCCACCGGCAGCGGCCCGTCCGTCTGCAGTTGCAGCCCGCTCAGGCTGCAGTCGAGGGTGAGGGCTTTGTAGTTGGGCAGCTCGGGCGAGACCACCCCGGTGCGATAGGGCACACGGGGGGCCTGACGCAGGCCCTCGGGCGTCTCCTGGGCCACTACCTGCTCGTCGGGGGTCAGCCCCTCGAGCACCGAGCCCACCCCCAGGAAACGCCCGTCGCCCAGGTTGCGACTGGTCTTGACCCGCACCTGGATCTCGCGGGTGGAGCCATCGGGCATTTGCAGGCCCAGGGGCTCGAGATAGCCGGGCACAAAACCGACCGGAGCCAGAAAGACCAGCTCGCCCCCCTCGTAATGCACCGCTTCGGCCAGAACTGCTGCGCTCACGCCATCCTCCCCGTCAACCTCGGATGGCCTCGGCTTCGCTCCCTGGTAGGCTAGATCCCCTGCAGGGGACGTCCCTCGGGATCGACCGGGCGCGCCACCACCGGCACATTCACTTTGAGGGCCCTGCCCTGGCGCCAGAGCGAGAGCTCCATCTCCTCGCCCGGACGCGTCTCGGCCATCAGGTTGCGCAGGACACCCATGTTGGTCACCGGCTTGCCGTTCACGCCCAGCAGCACGTCGTAGAGCTCCAGGCCGGCCCGAGCAGCCGGGCCGGCCCGGTAGCCGCCCACCACCAGCAGGCCTTCCTTGCCGGTGAAGCCGATGCGGCGCGAGAGATCGGGGTCCAGCGGCTGCAGGAAGAGTCCCATCCAGCCCCGCTCGATGTGGCCCTCTTTCTCCAGCGCCGTCAAAACTTCGCGTACCACCTCGCTGGGCACCGCCAGGCCCACCCCCTGCGAGCCGCCCGAATGGGACAGAATGGCGGTGTTGATGCCCACCACCTTCCCCTGCAGGTCGACCAGCGGCCCGCCCGAGTTGCCCGGATTGATGGAGGCGTCGGTCTGCAAGAAATTCTCGTAGTCGGCGATGCCCAGGCCCTTGCGGCCCTTGGCGCTGATGATGCCGTGCGAGACCGAGCTCGAAAGCGAGAAGGGGCTACCGAAAGCGAGCACCCAGTCGCCCACCCGCAGGGGCTCGGTGGAGCCCCACTCCACCGCCGGCAGGTCGGTGGCCTCGGTCTCGAGCAGGGCCAGGTCGGTGGCCGGGTCGGTGCCCTTGAGCCGGGCCGGCAGGGTGCGCCCGTCGGCCAGGGTGACGGCGATCTCCTCCATGCCCTGAACCACGTGGTTGTTGGTCACGATCTTGCCGTCCGAGCCCACGATGAAGCCGGTACCGGCACTCTGCACCTTGCGCTCGGGGGCCGAGAAGAGATCGGGCCCGAACTGGTGGCGGAAGAGGGGATGGTCGGCGTAGGGATGGCGATAGCCAGGGATAACCTTGACGGCGTTGATGCTGACCACGCTGGGCAGCACCCGATCCACCACATCGGCGAACTGGGCCGGAGTGGCCGCCACCACGGGGGTCGAAGTGGGGCTGGCCACGGGCGTCGGGGGAAGCTGGGGACGCTGCAGCTTCAGGCCGATGGCGGTGCCCAGCAAGAGCAAGATTCCGGCCAGCATCCCCACCAGGATGGGGTGCGGACGATCAAGTCCCATACACGAACTCCACCTCGACCGGCTCGGGAATCAGGCGGGCGTCGTAAGCGCGCTTGAGCAGCTCATGCACGCCCTTCTTGCCCGTCTCGCCGAAGTCGAGGGTGGACTCGTTGACGTACATGCCCACGAAGCGGTCGGACAGGTCGCGGTTCAGGCCCCGCCCGAACTCCATGGCGTAGGTGAGAGCGTCCTCGCGGTGCTCCAGAGCATAGCGGATACTGCGCTCGAGGCATCCGGTGACCCGGCGCACCAGCTCGTCACCCAGGTCGCGGCGCACTACGTCCACCCCCAGAGGCAGGGGCAGCCCGCCGGTCTCCTGAGCCCACCACTCGCCGAGGTCAACCAGCTTGACCAGGCCCTCGCTCTGGAACGTGAGCTGGCCCTCGTGAATGACCAGGCCGGCAGCGGCGTCACCCCGCTTGACGACGTCCAGAATGGTATCGAAAGGGTGCTCCTGGAAGGGGAACTTCCCGGCGAAGAGCTGGGCCGTCAGGAAGGCGGTGGTGAGCCTTCCTGGGATGGCCACCGGGCCCTGCAAAGCGGTCTTGAGGTCGGTGCCGGGACGGGCCACCAGGATGGGCCCGTAACCGTGGCCCAGGCTGGCGCCGCAGGCCATCAGGGCATATTTCTTGTGCAGGAAGGCGTAGGCGTGGAGCGAGACGGCGGTGACCTCGAGCTCGCCCCGGAAGGCCCACAGGTTCAGGGTCTCGATGTCGGCCAGCACGTGCTGGAAGTCGAGCTCGCCCGTGTCCAGGGCGTTCTTGGCCAGGGCATAGAACATGAAGGCGTCGTCAGGATCGGGGCTGTGGCCCACCCGGATCAGGCGTTTGGCGGTGGCTTCGGTTGTCATGGCGCTCTCAGCAGGTTGAATTTGGTGGCTTCACAATGGTTACGCGACGAATTAGTTGCAGGGGGGGGTTCTCCTCTGTCTAACCCTGTCGCGTGAGCAAGAAACGCGCCGCCCAGATACTGGCCCTTTTAGCCGAGAGCATACCCGACCCTGCCTGCGAGCTGAAGCACTCCAACGCCTGGGAGCTGTTGATGGCCACCATCCTCAGCGCCCAGTGCACCGACGAGCGGGTCAACCAGGTCACCCCGGTGCTCTTCAACCGCTGGCCCGAGCCGCTCTCGCTCTCGCAGGCGCTGCGCGAGGAGGTGGAGGAGGTGGTGCGCCCAACCGGCTTCTACAAGAATAAGGCGCGCTCGATTCAAGAATGCAGCACAGCCCTGGTGGAGCGCTTCGGCGCCAAGGTGCCGCGCACGATCGAGGAGCTGGTCAGCCTGCCCGGCGTGGGGCGCAAGACGGCCAACCTGATCTTGAGCCACTGCTTCGCGGTGCCAGGGGTGATCGTGGACACCCACGTCAAACGCGTGGCCGCCAGGCTGGGGCTGACCGCCAAGGAGGATGCCGACGAGGTGGAGCAGGACCTGATGAAGCTCCTTCCTCGCAAGGCCTGGAGCGATGGCTCCTCGCGGCTGCTCCTGCACGGGCGCTATGTCTGTCTGGCCAAAAAGCCTCGTTGCGCCGAGTGCGTGCTCAGCGAGCTGTGCCCTTCAGCTCCCGCTTGAGCCCGTCTTGCTCAAACCGAGCTGGAGTTGTAAGATGGCCAAAGAGGTGATATTGCACATGCGGGTAAGCGTTGGACAGCTCAAGCGAGACCTGTCGGCTCTCCTCAATCAGGTGACCTACGGCAATGAGCGAGTGGTGGTTGAATCCCGGGGCAAGCCCAAGGCTGTTCTGATCAGCCTGGAGGAGCTGGAGAGACTCGAGCGGGGCACCGGGCTTGAACCTGACAAGCGGCGCTACGAATTGGTGCTCGATCAACTCGACGCGTTGCGGTCTCGTCAGCAAAGCTCGGACCTGGCAGAGGACCTGCGAGCGCTTCGTGAAGGGCGGTCAGTCAAACTTGCCGGTGGTGGTTGATACTTCATTCGTTTTGCCCCTGGCGCTGGCCGAGGCGAGGTCCCTGAAGGTTCGCAAGAAGTGGTCCCAATGGATATCGTCAGGGACGGAGATTGTGGCGCCCACGCTGCTTGCTTATGAGATCCCAGCCTCTTTGCGCAATAAAGTGCATCGCGACCTCTTGAAGCAAGACGAGGCCCGAATGGCCCTGGAGCTGCTCTTCGCGCTCCCGATCAACCTTGTTCGCCCGACAGACCTTCACCGCCAGGCATACGATGCGGCCGAGGCGCTCTCGCTGCCAACCGCGTACGACTGCCACTTCCTGGTGCTGGCCGAGCAGCTACGGGCCGAGCTCTGGACCCTGGACGAGAGGTTCCAAAGCAAGGCCGTGGGACGTTACCCAAACACTCATACAATAGCCGCCGCGGCGCCCAGGTAACCTCAGGGTGGGCCTCCAAGTCGCCAGGAAGGTCGCGGCATGCCCGAGCTCCAGCTCAGACGATGACGGGGAATCAGCGCTTGGCGATGCAGGAATCTCACAGCTCCACCACCTCCGCTGCCGCCCGGCCGAAGACCTGGGGACGGTACATCTCCTCCACCCGCGTCCCCGGGGCCAGGAACGTGCCGGGAGTCGTGGCCCTGGCCTGCAGCGTGAGCCGGTGTCTCCCGGCCGAGAGCCGGGGCCAGCACAGCTCGGTGCAGTCGTCGCGATAGTCGCAGTGGACCGCCCCCGGCACCCCGCTCTGGGCGGCGGCGGGCAAGAGCTCGAGTCCGGCGGGCAGCGGGTCGATCAGTCCCACCATCTTGCGCGATGAGGGCAGCTCAAGCTCGAGGTGGATCGAGACCACCTCGCCCAGCTCGTAGCGCCGGGTCACGGTAAACCCCTGGCTGCGAGCCGGCTGCAGTATTTCGGTGGGCACCGTGGTCAGAGTAGCCCGGTAGAATCCCAGTCCCTCCAAGGCAACCCGGGGCTCGTGCAGCAGCTCGCGCAGCGCGACCTGTCGCTGCGACTGCCTCCCCTCCCCCTGGCCGGCCAGGGCCAGCAGGGTGAAGGCGTGGTCCTGCGTGCTGCCGTAAGAGAGCGGCTCGAGCACTCGCTCCAGCAACCACTCTTCGCCCAGGGCCAGCAAAGCCATCGCTGTGGCCCGGCGCCGGGAAGGGAAGAGCCCCTCCGGGGTCTCGTCCAGGCCGGCCAGCACCTTCTTGCGCAGACGGGCGCGGGCGTGCCCCTCGGTCAGGGGCAGCAGGAAGGCCGCGCCCTCGGCAGTCAGGCGACGGTGCCGGGCCATCTCTTCCACCTCGCGAGCCGAGGCCCGCCCGACCTGGGAGAGCACGTTCAGGGCATAGGCCCTCTCCAGAGGGGTGCGAGGAAAGTCGCCGGCCAGAAAGTCCAGGGCTCGTCCGAGCCGCTCGCCGTCCACCGCGATCCCCGCGGCGTAGGCGCGCAGCAGGGCCTGGGTCACGTGAGCCGAGACGAAGGGGAACGGCTCTCGCCAGCCCGGGAACAGCCAGAACTGGCCATCGCTCTGCTGGCGCTCCCACAGGCGCTGCACCAGCTCTTCAGCGCGAGTTTTCCATTCCGAGCAAAAGTGCGGCCCTCCCAGCACCCAGCCCAGCAGGCGGGAGGAGAGCTGCTCCGAGCAACTCATGGGGTAGCCACGCAGCTCCTCGAAGGCATCGCGAGCCAGCGGAACGGCGCTCTCGGTCTCGAGCAGCTCCAGCCCTCCCTCCTCCAGCTCCACGCCCGGCGGCACTTCCACCGGCAGCTCGCGCTCCTCCCCGGTGCGCCCCTGCAGGGTCACGCGCTCTTTCAAGCGAGGGGGCTTGACCGGAAGGCGCACCCGGCAGGCGTCCTCCAGCTCTCCGCTGAGCACGCGCACCAGGCCTACGGCCTGGCCCGTTCGTTCGGCCCGGCAGGGAAAGCTCACCCGCACCCGGCCCCCCGGCGCCACCCGGCAGCGGCGCTCTACGCCGTCAAGGAAGGCAAGACCCGAGACCGTGGCCTCCACTGCGACCTCGAGCTCAGAGCCGGTCATGTTTTGCACGCCCAGGCAGAAGTCAAAGCGGTCGCCCTGGTGCAGAAAGCGCGGCAGCCAGGGGCGCACCAGCAGCGGCAGGCGGGTGCTGACGGAGGTCTTGGCCGAGCCGAAGGCATCGCCCCGGGCCACCACGGCGCTCACGCGGTAGCGAGTAATGCTGTCGCTCAGAGCGGCCTCCAGCTCGATTCGGCCTCGCTCATCGGTCTTCAGGGCGGGGTAAAAGAAGGCCAGCGGACGGAGGTCCTCGCGCAGGGTGATGGCTGGAGCACTGGTTCCCGAGCACAGGCAGTAACAAACGCTCTCCGGGCCGCCAGATGTGCCCGGGGCTCTCAGCGCGGGAGGCTGGTCTTGGAGAAACCAGTGAGACGAGTCCAGCTCCCAGCCGGCGGGCCGGGTGGGCCGATAGATGGCCGACACGGGGTCGGGCTCGGCGTAGGAGGCGGCCTGAAGCACCGCCTCGTCCACCCCCACCAGGGTGACCTCGGCGAGCGGCACGGGCTCTCCACGAAAGTCGCGCACCTCCACGGCGATCCGGGCGGTGCCTCCGGGAGCCACCACCTCGCGGTCGGTCTTCAGCTCCACCGTCAGACGGCGGGAGGCCTGGGAAAGAGCCAGCTGCCGGTAGACCGTCAGCCAGCGGCCGGTCAGAGACAGGCAGGCCGCGTGCAGCTCGATCAGCGGCAGGCCCAGGTCGGGCACGCGCACGCGCAGCTTGCCGTCCTGCGACTTGAAGACGGTCACCTCGGGCTCCTGGGGCCCGGCGAAGACGCGCAGCACTCCCAGCGCATAGGGCACGGGAGACTGCACCTGTAGCTCCACCTCCTGGCCCGGCTCGGCCTGGCCTTCGGGCAGCCTCAGGTCGAGCTGCGGAAGAGTGTGGGCCGGGATGAGGAGGGCCACCTGGTGGTCGCCCAGGCACGCCTGCAGGGTCCCTCCGGGCGCAAGCTGCAGGGCGATCGGAGCTTGCTCCGAGAGCACCTGCCAGGAGCGGTCCTGGTAGGACAGCCTGACAGGGTATCCCGCCAGCGCGCGACCCTGCGGGTCGACCACCACCAGCTCGGCCCCTTCCGCGATCGAGCGCAGCCCGACCATGGGCTGATCCCCGATCACCCGCCAGATGGCCCGCTGCCAGACGGCCTGGCGGCTCTGGTCGGTGACCATCACCCTGGATTCGATCTCCACCACCTGACCGCAACGGGGGCGCGGGATGGGAATGGTTCCCAGCCACTCCCCCTGATCGTCGAGCCTGACGGTATCGCAGCGCCAGTCCCTGAAAGGCTCGCTGAGCCGACAGCAAAAGTCGAACTCGGGCCAACCCGGGGGGTCCCACGGCCGCTCGGTCAGCGTGTGCGACCAGACCGCCTCAGCCCCGGCCAGGTTGCCTCCCGAGTGGTAGCGGGCGGCCAGACGCCAGACGGGCGGAGCGTCGGCGGGGTAGTGCTCGCGGTCAGGTAGAGCCTCCAGCTCGAACTCGAACTCGGGACGCCGGAACTCGGCTACCTGGAACCGGTGGTGATGCACCGAGCCGTCCAGCTTCAGCTCCAGAACCGCACGAGCATCCAGGGCCAGCTCCAGGTCGAACCCGCCCTCGGGGCTGAGGGCTGCCTGGCCGGACCGGGTGCCGCTCTTGTCGGTGAGGGTGTAGTCCACCGGACCTTCGCTCACCGGCCGGACAAAGCCCTTGACGCGGGCCGTCTCGCCGGGCCGGTAGAGCCCCCGGTCGTCGAACACGCACCAGCGCACCGGACTGGCCAGGGAGAAAGCCGGGCCCACGGGGAGTACCGTGCAGTCGTCTCCCCAGCGGGCCAACACGGCGAAGGCGTCCTGCGGCCTGCCCAGCCGGCAGTGGCCGTCTGATCCCGTGCGGCCCCGCTCCTCGCCCCAGGTCACCGAGACTCCCTCCACGGGCTGGCCGTCGACGCCCGCCGCCACCAGGCTCAGGCCCTCATCGTGGCTGCGTACCTGCAGGTTGAGCCCGGTCCGCTGCAGCCAGACCACCTCGCGGTTTCGCCCCACCCGCACCTCGAGCAGGCGGTGCCCAAGCTCGGGGCCGACATCCAGCCACACCGTCTCCAGCTGGCCGCGGTTGGGCACCTTCTGAGTCCAGGAGCGCAGCAGCTTCGAGCGGACGAACTTCCCCTGGCGATGGGCCTCCCAGCTCTCGGGCTCGACCTCGAGCAGGCGACAATCCACCTGCCGGTAGCCCGAGCAGTAGAAGGGCACCTTCTCGCCCGGGCGGAGCACGATCATCATCCCCGACGGGAGGGAGAGGTGGAAGGGGGTCCAGGAGCCCCGGAAGGCACGCCGCACGGGCTGCTCGAGAACCTGACCGAAAACATCGGTCACAGCCTCCACCACCACGTTGCAGGGCTGGCCCGGCGGCCTGGTGCCGTCGAGGTGGAGCTCGTTAGCGTGCACGCTCACCACCAGATCGGGCCAGGGCGGCTCGATGCGCACCCGGGCGGTATCCGGCTGGAGCGGGTTGGAGAATCGGATGCCCAGGGGCCCGAAAGGATCGGGCCGGGTGAGCCAGTCCACCAGCCCTCGCCCCCGGGCCTTGAGCGGGCCGTAGGTGCGGTAGACGCGCCGGTGGGACTCGAGCGACTTCTCGGGCCCTTCGGCCGAGGGCAGCCCGGCGGGCAGCTCGAGCACGATGCGCGCGTTCCCGGGCAGCGGCACGCGAGGCGCAAAGACCAGCTCTTGCTCAAGGTCGCGCGGCATGCTCTCGAGCGCCAGGCGTCGCCTGCCGACGCGCAGGATGATGCGGCCGAGCAGGCTGGCCGGGTCGACCGCCTGGTTGAAGCAGGCTCGGAACGTTGGCTTCAGGCCCAGGGGCTGGTCGTTTTCCGGGCTGAGACCCAGCAGGATGGGCCCCTCGAGCAGGAACTCAAAGCTCTGGGCGGCCTTCAGCACGCTGCCATCCAGGGAGCGAGCGCCGGCCGGCAGCGATACCCGGTAGCGGGTGGCGTGGGCCAGGGGCCTGCCGGGCTCAAAGATCAGCGTCTGCTGGTCGTGCCAGCGCCAGTCGCCCTCGACGGCGGGCGCGATCTGCACCGCCGGGAGGTCGCTCTGGCCCAGGATGATCATGGGCTTGGAGAAGCGCAAGCGAACGTGATTGGGGGCGTGGGTGCGGCCGGTGGGGGAGCAGGAGACTTCCAGGCATGGCTCCGCCAGGGCGCGCGCGGGCGCGGTTTTCTGCACGGGATTTGGCCTCCAGAACCGGATGACGGGCCCCTCTGTGTGTGTGATGGTGGCCCCAGGCTATCCTAGCGCCCGGAGTTTGCCAGACTGTTGCCAGACCGTTAAAGATTGCCGACATGTTACAGCAATTTACGGTACTGGCCGGGTCGAGGGTGCAAAAGGGCGGTCGAGCGATCGGTTTGTGAACAACTTAAGCGACGACGGAGCGGTGGACCTCACTTCGTCATCGAGAGTGCGGACCACCGAACCACGAGCTGAGCCGGAGACATCCTCCAGTCGATGTCTTGACATCACTCAGAGGCAAGACGAGCTGCCGAGCTATCTCTGATGGTCGCGCCGCCGCACCTGCACGCCGCCCACGCGAACTTTCTCTGCGTCGACCTGCACAGCCGAGGTCGAGGGCTCACGGGTGGCCGGAACTCCCAGGAGCCGGCCCACGGCGTTCGTGATGGCCGTGGGCCGGGGCTGGCCGTCGCGCACCAGCTCCTCCACCATCTGCAAGCCCAGAGCGGCGCGCTCGATCAGATTGTCCCAGGCGGGAAGCTCATCGAGCAGGCGAGCGAAGGCGCTCCACTGGTCGGTCTCCAGCTCACCGCTCAGCCGGTCGTAGACGGCCCGAAGCGCCTGATCGCGGGGCTCGACCCCGCCCAGGCGCGACTCGAGCCGCTCGAGCCAGGCTCTGTCATCAGGCGGAGTGCCAGCCAGGAAGACGGTGGCCGTCTCCTGCTCCAGGTCCGGATTGCGAAGCTCCCGGTCGGCCACCCGCGTCAGTCTGGTGTAGCCCTCGAAGCGCGAGCGGAGAGGACCCTCTCGAGCCAGGTCGCGCAGCTCGCGACGAAAGTCGATCTCTCTGGCGCCCTGCAGAATTTCGCTCAGCTGGCTCTGAGTCTCCCTGTGAGGCGAGTTTCTCCAGGCTGCATTGACGAAGTCTTGCAGCGAGGCTCCCAGGGGCTCGTGGTGCTCGGCCAGCGTCAGGATGAAGCGCAGCCGGGCCAGATCGCCCCCCCTCAGACCGGTCCGCTCCAGCTCGGCTCGACGCTGGCGCAACCATTCTTGCTCTTGCGTGCCGGCGCGGGACAGCTCGGCCGGGCTGCCGGCCAGCCAGGCCGCCAGGGGACGAAGCTGCCCCAGGCTGATCTGCTCCACCTCCCGGGGCTTGTATTGCCCGCCCTGGATCAAGAGCGTCCAGCCCTGCCAGGCCTCCCGGGCGCGCTCGAGCGACGGCGGATGCTGCTGCACCTGGGCGAGCTCGGCTCCAAGTCGCTCCTTTCTCAGCTCCTCAGCGCGAAACTTGAGAACCGAGCCATCTCTCTGGTCGAGACGCTGGCTGAGGTAGGCGTCAACCACGTCCTGGTGAGCGCGCCCGCGCTCGAGTGTCAACACCGCTCCCAGGGAGTTGCGCTGCGTCTCATAGTCGACTTCCTCTCCACGAGGCCGCAGGGCTAGCTGGCAAAGAGTCTCCACGGCCGGAGGATGAGACAGAAGCTGTTCTTCCAGCTCACCGCGGCCGCGCCAGAGGACCGAGGCCAGCGTCAGGGGCGCGCCCAGGGTGGCCTGCAGCAGAGCCTCAGGGACCGGCAGCAACCGCCCGTCCGGGGAAGGGGCCCGCAGGCGGGCATAGCCCTCCGGGTCACTCTCGTAGATGCGGTGCAGCACGTCCACAGCCACGCGCATGGTAACCTCGGCCTGGCTCCGCTGATCGGCCAGGAAGCCGTCCGGCGCCTCCACCGGTGGGATCAGAGCGAGCACCCCCTGCAACTGGGCGTTGGAGGGGACCCACTCGGGATTCTCGAGCGCCAGGCGCACCATTCCCTCGCGGGCCGAGCCCAGCTCGGCACCGGGCCGGGCCAGGGCCCAATCCAGGCAGTCCTCGCGCAAGTCAGGGCGGGCCTGAAAGAGGTTGCGAAGGTAGGCGGTGCCGAGGCCTCGGAAGTCATTGGCAGAGCCGTTGTGATTCCAGAGGGGCAGGATCTCCTCTTGCAGGAAGCTGCGATCGACTCGTTCGGGAAAGAGTCCGCCCAGCGCGGTCAGGTAGTCCCACAGCTTGCCCTCGCCCGTGTAGGCCGAGCCTCTGGTGGCCAGCTGCCGGCGTGCGGGGGTGGAGAGAATGTCCCAGCACTGCGCCAGCATGCCTTTGAGGGCCGGGCGGCCGGAGGCTGCAGTCAAGAGCGAGGAAACAGAGCAGAGCTCCATCACCGCGGTCGTGTTCTGCTTCTGCTCCAGGGGACGATCAACAAAGGCGCGCACGGCCTCAGGCCCCTCGCGCTCCAGGCGGTCAGCCAGAGCGTCCGCCTTGCCCGCCGAGAGCTCCTTCTGAAGCTCTGCCTGCTCCGGGTGGGGCTCGACAGGGGTACGAAGCTGCAGGCTCTGCCCATCCACCCAGAGCCGATGCTCGCGCAGGGCGAGAGTCAGGGAGAGCGATCCGGGAGCGACGCTCTGACCGTTGCGAACAACCGAGACGACGCCCTGGCGCCACCAGTCTTCCAGGCAACGGGCGGCCTCGGCAGCGGCCGGGCGGCTCTCGTCCATGAGGGTGGAAGTAAGGGCGCGCAAAGACCCCGGCTGCGGAACGGCCTGGCTCAGCAATTCGCGGGCCTCTTGCGGGCCAAGCGAGCCCAGTTGGGCGAGCTTGAACTCCAGGAAGCCGGCCTGGCCCAGCGAGGCCCGCCGGGCCTCATCAAGGCGCGTGGCGGGGTTGCGTTTGACGACCTGCAATCGGGCCATCCGCGCCACCACCGGATCGGGGTGGCTGTCGGCCCGACGCTCGAGAGCGTCTAGCGTGTCCACCTGCAAACAGAGCAGGGCCAGGGCACGCTCGGGAGGCTCCGAGGCCGGCTCTGACCGAGAAGGGGCCTGGGGCGGCTCCACCTGGGCCATTTCCGTCTTAGACCCTGGGTCGAGGGGCTCGGCGAAGGCTCCCGGAAGGAAACTGTCCACGCATTCCGTGCTTGCAGCATGGCTCTGCCGCACCTCGGAAAGCCCGTCGAGGTGGCACATTGGAAGGGATGCAGCAAGGGGCCGGAGCATGTGTCAGGCTCATTGTGGCCCGAGAGCCTTACAGGCGGCTTAAACTCGTCTCTCGGCTACTTGAACCTGGTACTGAGGGGCTTGGGCCGGTCTCCCCACTCTTTGAGCACCTTCTCCCCTCGCCTGGCCCGGTAGCCGGTCGCACGCCACACCCCGCCCTTGTCCGGGGTGAGCCAGACCCACTCGTCCGTGTCCCCTGTCTGGTAGGTCATGACGTAGAAAGTCTGCCTCCAGCCCATCAGTGGACCGACGAATTTGGGCTTCTCCGGGATGGCCCGAACCCTGGCAGGGTTCTTCACCAGCCAGTCGGTGGCGGTCGCCTGCAGCAGCTTGAAATCGACCCCCTCGGCCAGGCACAATTGCCCGAGAAAAAAAGCGAGAAGCAGCAAGCGCATGCAGGCGGTGTTCCAGGGGCTCACGAGCCCTCCTTCGGACAGTCAGATTTCAGGAATCTTTCAGGGCGCTGGGGTTATCACTTCCAGGCACACTGACTACCAGATTCGATTCACCCCGTATCGGTCAAAAATCTCGTCACAGCTGAGGATGGGGAGCGACTCAGAAAGGCACTGAGCGGTCAGCAGCCGGTCGAAGGGATCCCGGTGAAGGGCGGGCAGATGCTCGACCCGCAGCAGGTGGTCGACTTCGATGGACAACAGTCGGAGCCCAGAGCGCCTGGCCCGGGTCAGACAACGACCAAGACTTTCGGGCAGGGTCAGTTTTCCAAGCCCGAGTTTGATGGAAAGCTCCCAGATCGAGCCCAGGCTCAATAAGCATTGGGGGGGAGAGCCTGTCAGTCTTCTTCGAGCCTCAGAGCTCAGATTCTCGGAGTCTTTCAGGGCCCACAGAAAGGTGTGCGTGTCGAGGAGAAACGCCGTCATCGGTAGTCGGCAAAATCATCCAGCGGAGCATCAAAATCGTCAGCAATCCAGATCTCTTTCATGAGACCGAGCAAAGGGCGGGGCTCCGAATCAGCCACCGGTACCAGGCGAACGAGCGGAACTCCATCCCGAGCGATCACCACCTCTTCACCTGCGAGCGCCTCTTGTAGAAGTCGGGAGAGATGGGTCTTGGCCTCGTAGACATTCACCTGTTTCACGCCGAAATTATAGCTTGACCAGACATGCCTGGTCAACCAAAATCGCGGATTCTGCCCCGCGGCCTCACACGGCTCGATGGCCCGCCGGGTAGAGCCCCGGCAGGGCCACCGGCAGGCGTCCGGTGGCGTTGCGCTTGCCCAGCAGCACCTCGGCCACCGCCTCCAGGGTCAGCGGGGTGTAGTTGTATCCCAGCACGCAACCCTGCGCCTGGGGCAGGTCGAGCAGCAGGTAGGGGCTGGAGAGCGAGACCAGCACCGTGCGCGGGTTGGCCGCCAGCACCGCCTGGGCCAGCTCACGCTGGGGGTCGCTGAGGCGGTTGCGAGCATAGAGAGCCAGCACGACCGTGTCGGCCTCGGCGGCGCGAGCCACCACCTCATGGTGGGCAGGACCCGAGATGCCCGAGAAGTGGAACTTCTGGTCCACCACCTCGCCCTCGTGCGACTGCATGAAGGTGGCCAGCGAGGTGCTGGTGGCCATCTCGCCCAGAGGCGTGACGGGCAAGAGGTCGGGGGTGAGCACCAGCACCTTGCCGGGGCGCAGCGGTAACAAGCCCTCGTTGCGCACCACGGTCACGCCGGCGGCGGCGATCTCGCGCATCTCCCGGGCGTGGGCGGCCTGGTCGAAGCCGGGTTTGAGGTTCGGACGCTTGTGGTAGCGTCGCTTCAAAGCAAAGAGGCGCTCCAGGCTCTCGTCCAGGCGCTCGACGCTGATGCGTCCCGAGCGGGCTGCCTCGAGCAGGGCATCGAAGGCTTTCTTCTGGTCTGCGATAGGTCCCAGGGCCAGCACCAGATCCGCCCCGGCCTCCACCGAACGGACAGTGGCCTCCCCCATCCCGTAGTGGTCGGCGATGGCCTTCATGGAAAGCGAGTCGGTGACGATCACCCCCTGGTAGCCCATGTCTCGACGCAGCAGATCGGTCAGGATGGTCTTGGAGAGGGTAGCGGGCAGGCTGTCATAAGCCGGAAAGACGATGTGGGCGGTCATCATGGCTTCCACCTGCTCGGCCACCGCGGCTCGGAAGGGGGCCAGCTCGACCTGCTCGAGCCGCTCGCGAGGGTGGGCCACGGTGGGCAGGGCCATGTGCGAGTCCATCGAGGTGTCGCCGTGACCCGGGAAGTGCTTGGCGCAGGCGGCCACGCCCCCCTGGCGCAGGCCACGGATGGCGGCCCGGCCCAGCTCGCCTACCCGCTCGGGGTTCTCGCCCAGCGAGCGGGCTCCGATGATCGGGTTGTGGGGGTTGACGTTCACGTCCAGGCAGGGCGCAAA
The DNA here is from genome assembly GCA_964471395.1 of uncultured Burkholderiales bacterium. GTDB lineage: Bacteria > Vulcanimicrobiota > Xenobia > Xenobiales > QWHO01 > QWHO01. Next base: position 18,298 of record CAYYHB010000047.1, read on the forward strand.
GTCGATGTGCACCCCCAGGTCGGCAAGCTCGCGGCCCATGATGCGGTGGGCCGCCTCCACCCGGGCCGGGTCGTCGGTGGCGCCCAGCGCCATCAGGCCGGGCGAGAGCGACATCTCCGGAAAGCGCACCCGGTCCACCAGGCCGCCCTCCTGGTCGATGGAGATGAAGGGCACGATGGCCAGAGCGTCGTGAATCGAATCCACCAGCTTCACCACCTGCTCGCGGTCGCGCACATTGTGGGCGAACAAGATGACGCCGTGGAAATCGTGCTCGTCGAGGTGGGCGAAGGTCTCGGGGTCGAGCGCGAACCCGGGCACCTCGACGTGGATCAGCTGAGCCACTTTCAGCTCGAGGCTCATGGTGGCGATGTCGGGGAGAACGAAGGTGGAAGTGCTCATGGCGCGGCGGTTTCTCCTCGCGCGTGGCAAATCCTACGCGGGGGCCAGTCCGAGCAGGCGGTATTGGCGGCAACGCGGCAGGTGCGCGTCTCGGCGCCGAGCGCGAGCGAGTCTACCGGAGCTTACGGGTCTGATGGCGTTACCGGTCTGAGCAGGCGGTATACCGCCCGGTGGGAACGGTAACGCTTGCAGATGCGGTAAAGACGCGTCCCGGCGCCGAGCGCGAGCGGGTCTACCGGAGCTTACGAAGCCTGGTAGTGCACCACCACGGGCTCGAAGTGCGTCGCCAGGGTCGTCCCCTGCACGTCGGAGCGGAAACGGTGGTTCCACCCGTCGTGCACCGTGCGGCAGACGTAGTGGGACTGACCGCCCCAGTACTCGTAATGGCAATCCTGCCGGGTTTCCTCGCTGACCGTGTGGTAATAGCCGGCCAGGGTCAGGTCCTCCACGGGTTTTTCCTGCCACTCGAGCCGGATGCGATCGCGGCTGGCCTGGTAGCCTCCCACCGCCCCGGCCGCGAAAGCGGCGGCCCCGGCTCCGGCCGCGGCGCAGATCCCCAGCGGAAGACCGGCGAACAGACCCACCAGAGTGCCGGCTCCGGCCCCGGCCAGGGCGCCCAGAGCTCCCCACTTCGCCGTCCCGAGCAGCACCGAGGCGGGCTGGGCGTCGATGTGCTTGGTCACGGTGGTGAACTGGGGCTGACCGCTGGCGTCCAGGCGAGGCAGAGCCCCCCAGATCTCGCGTCCCCCGCTCTGGCATTGACCCTGCTCGCAGCTGGTGTAGTGCTTGTCGACGTAGGAGGAGTAGGAGTGGTAGTTGTGGGGAACCTCGCCCAGCTTGCTCTGCACCAGCACCGGCGCCTGGTGGTCGATGTCGGCCACGACGCGGCCGCGCCCGTTGTTGGGCACGGGCGGGAGGGGAGGCAGGTTGGGGGGTGCGGCTACGTTCACGACGCAGGCTCGGGGCAGGCGTTTCAGCCGCCTTTCTCCTTGATGGTATAGTGCACGATGTGCGGGGTCTGGTAGGTTCCCACGATCTGGCGGGAGATAACGGGCTCGAAGCGGTGATAGTAACCGCTCTGGCCGTTGAATTGGCCGGGAGTCACGCTCTCGCGGTAGCCGGTCATCTGCTCGGTCACGATGGCGTGGGGGCGCCACTCGAGGGCAACCCGATCCTGGCCGGCCCGCTGGGCCATCAAGCCTCCCACCGGGATGCCCACCGCCGCCGCTCCGGCTGCCGCCCCCAGCACGGGCTGGCCGGCCAGGAGCCCTCCCAGCAAGCCGCCCACCACTGCGCCGGCCAGGCCGGCCGCGGCTCCGTAGCCGACAAAGCTCCAAAGCGGACTGGCCGGACGGCCCTCCAGGTGCTGGTTGACCGTGCGCATGAGGGGCTGGCCTTCGGGCGTGGTGCGGGGAAGAGTCTTCCACAGCTCCTGGGGCAGGTTGGCGCAGGCGCCGTTGTCACAGCTGGCCTCCCCCACGCCGGGGCGGGGGTCGTTGTCGAAGTAATCGCGCGGCGTGCCGCCCAGCTTGACCCGCTCGGTCACCGGCACGGGGTAGCTGAGATCCACGGAGATTGGCTGGCGCCCATCCTGGGCTCGGGGTGCGGACAACTGCATCAATGGGAGAGTAATCCGTCTGCGTGCCCATCGCTGTTGACGGCTTGTTACCTTACGGCCAGGGTCAAATAGGGATAGGGACCCCCGTTCCCGTCCAATCAAGCCATCGACATGGTCGAGCAGGATATGGTGATCGACACATCCTCGCGAGGAGCCGGTGTCGAACGGGTTACCGCCAATATGTGCGCGGGGTATCCGCGCACGCTCTCGGTGGGCCGCTAGCTGCGGTGGGCCTGCCAAACGCTGATTATTATTCAAAAAGGAAGCGCAATTTGTCGATCGAATCACTGTGGGAGACTTTGGTCGGGGGAGGTCCAGGTTTGCGTCGAAGTCTGCTGGCAACGATGGTCTTTTTGGTGCTCTTGAGCTGTGGTGGGCCCGAGGCGCCTGACGGGGGGGGGTCCAGGTCTAAGCACTCCCCAACCGAGCTTTAGCGGGAATTTTTCAAATGTTGCCCGGCTCGGCTTTCTTGCCCCAACTTCACCGCGTTCCTTTGTGGATGTGACCCCGGGAGCCGTTTCGGATGCCGAGCGGAACTCCATCTTGAGCCGGGCCACGCTCCCTGAATCAGTGCGCTCGCGCCACGACCCGGACGATCAACGCAGTCACCTTTTACAATTCACCATTCGCCAGCCCGAGGGCAGCCCCCAACTGGTTTATGGTCTGGACCGGCTGGAAGGGAGTGCTCAGCCCTACCAGGCATACGCCTGAAGCAACCATCCGCACCCCTCATAACGGGATCGTGCCTCCGTTGCCGGCGCTCGAGGAAGGCACCAACCACATCGTGGTAACCTGGACCTTTCCCGCAGACAGCACGCCCAGCCTTGTTTCCGTCCAGCCGTTCGACCTCACCCGGCCGGACTTCGGTCGGTCCTTTCCCCTGGGCACCAACGAGCTTGTGATGGAGATGAGCCTGAATGTGGCTCTGGGTAGCTCGCCTCGAGTCACAGGCACGATCTTGGTGAACGGCCAACAACTACTGGACCTGGCCACCTTTACTGGTCCAGTTATCAGTGCGGGCAGTGACTCTGCCAACCTGCTGCTCTATCCAGTGCTCAATCATCCGGCCTCCGGAACCTACCACGTCACCGTTCAGGGCGGTCAGTTTGACGTTTTCGGCGACTGGCGTCCATCCCACGCGGAGCATCGGATCGGTCAGTCGGCCGATGTGGGCACCAACACCACCGTATTGGGACAGCCCGACTCGAAGTTCGTTCTACTGGCTCGCAAGTATGGTCTCGACCCCCACGACGAGACATCGACGGGCTCTCCCCACTATCACCTCCGCTTCGTGGCCCCTGTATTGCCACCTGACCCATAGTCCGCCAAAGGAGAACGCCCGGATGAGATACGTGCTCGGTAGGCTCTCAGTCTTCACTGCTCTGGTCCTGGGTCTGGTTGCTTGGGCCGGCGGGCAAGAGGTCCAGGTCATTCATGTTCACGTCGATCCGGCCACCAGGATCAGCCCGGAGATCAGCGTGACGGTGACCTGCCACGCCGGCCACACTTACTACTACTCCTACACGCTCCACAGTCTGCCCAGCAGCCAGCAGAAGCTGGCCGCCGTCTGGCTCCGAACCTCCGCTGACCCGATCGCCGAGTCCGCTCCCCCCGGCTGGGGCGGAGGTGTCTCCTTTCTTCCCTCTGGCGGGACCGAGATACGATGGATCGTAGACAGCGAAGAGGCGATGATTCTCCCCGGGAACTCGCTCGGGGGATACATGGTGGCCTCCCAGGGACCTCCGGGAATCGTCACGGTAGCCTTTCAGGGCTGGGTTCCCGCCTTTCGCCGCCCCTCCAGCGACCCGAGCATCGTCTATATTACTGATCGGCGCCCCTGGGAGGAGGACCACGTACCGGTGCGAACGGTCGGCCCGGTTCCTCCTGAAGGCGTCCCCACCCATCCGATCGCTCGACTCGACCGCCTATTGTTGTTGACTCAAGAAGCCATCAACCTGGGCTGGCTCACCGGTCCCGGCAAGAGCATCCGAGCCAAGCTGCAACGCGCTCGAGACCTGGCCGGGGCAAGCCCCGACAAAGCGCGCAAGAACCTGAGCTCGCTACTCAACGAGTTGGAGGCGCAACGAGGCAAGCATGTAAGCCAGGAAGCCTACTTCCTGCTCCGCCTCAACGTCGAGCAAATCCTGGACGGCCTGGGCAACTACACTCCCGCGCGTTGACCGGTTCAGGATTGGAACGCGCGGGAGTGTAGACAATCTGTTGAACGGCGCCGCGCGTATTCCTGAAGTGCTCAACGCGCGGCACCTTAGCGGAGTGATGATAAGGCCTCACAGAGGTATCCTGCGTCCAACAGATTGTCCAGGAGGCTGATGCCCTACACAATATCTTCTGGTGGCGAAGCTTTGCCGCGCGTTTCGCCGCCCCCAAGTTGACGACCTGGTGCAATGCTCGGGCCGCAGTGCCTCCAGCTTTGGCCAGCAGGCCGTGGTCCGGGCGGGCTGGATCATAACGACCTGTCACCAACTTCCCTCAGCGATATAGGGAACCGTCCGACCAGGGCCGAAGGCTGGCCAGATGCCCCGAATCCTCCTGGTCGAAGACAACGAGAACAATCGTGACATGCTGAGCCGGCGCTTGCAGCGCAAGGGCTACGAGGTGATCCTGGCGGAAGACGGCCGCCAGGCGCTGGAGAAGGCCGAAGCCGAGAAGCCGGACCTGGTGCTGATGGACATGAGCCTGCCCGAGATCGACGGCTGGGAGGCCACCCGCCGGCTGAAAGCCAACCCGCTCACGGCCGCCATGCCCGTCATCGCGCTGACGGCCCACGCCATGTCGGGGGATCGCGAGAAAGCAATGGAGGCAGGCTGTGACGACTACGATACCAAGCCGGTGGATCTGGCCAGCCTGTTAGCCAAGATGGAGGCTCTGCTCCAACGCTGAGCCGGATGTTCCGCGTCCGACGCATTGCGCTTGCCCTGCAGCTCTCGGTCGGGGTGGCCACCGCCCTGGTGTTGCTGCTGACGTTGACCCAGGGGCTGAAGAACGTGTCCGACGTTCTCGACCAGTTGACCCGGGGCGAGGGCATTCGTGAGGTGCGCACCACGGCCCAGGCCATTGACCTGACCCTCTACGGCCAGGGTGCCATCACCCGCGCCATCGCCGCCGAAGTGGGCGCCTCGGAGGGCGACCTGGGACAGGTGCAGACCCTGCTCGACGGACTTTTGTCGCGCGCCTCGCCCAAGCTGACGGCGGGAGTGCTCTTCGCGGGAGCCGACGGCACGATGCTGCGGGCCGCCCACACGCAAGTGGAGCCCTACGACGCCCGCCAGGAGGACTGGTACCTGGGAGCGATTGAGAAACGCGGAGTCCTCTTCCTGCGCGAGCCGGTCTTCGAGCAGGGCTCGGTGATCGTGCGCATGGCCCAGGCCGTCATCTCGCAAGACGGCAAGAACTTTCTGGGCGTGGCCGCCACCGACGTGAGGGTGGAAGGGCTGCAACCCATCTTGAGCCGCTGCTCGCTCCGAGAGCAGGACATTCCCTGGCTGGCCAACGGGGCCGGCTACTTTCTGCTCCACCCCGACCCCGACAAGTTGCCCGGGCCTGATCGGCCCGGTCAAAACGTCAGCCAGCTGCCGGAAGGGCGGGAGATCCTGGAGGCGCACCTCGACGCCCACTCGGGCGCGGATCGGGTCAAGGCGGGGGCCTGGCAGTACTACTTCGCTACCTGCTCTGAAAGCGGGTTCCTGGTCATTTTGCAGGTCTCGCGGGCCTCGGTGATGGCTCCGGTGGAGCGGATCCTGCAAAACGACGTGGGGGTCTTCCTGGCCACCATGGTGGTCATGCTGGCGGCCCTGGGCCTGGTGACCAACCGGCTGCTGCGGCCGATCCCCATCCTGCTCAAAGCCATCGACCGGGCCGAGCAGGGGCAAGAGCCGGGCCGCGAGTTGCACGAGCTGTCGCGTCGGCGCGACGAGTTCGGTACGTTGGCCCGAGGGTTCGAGGAGATGATCACCCAGGTGCACGAGCGCGAGAAGCAGCTCATCGACCTGGGCACCGCCCTGGAGCTGAACGAGCGACGCATCCGGGCCCTGGTCGAGAATGCGACCGACATCCTGATGCGGCTCGACGCCGAGCTCAACTGCCTCTACGTCAGCCCGGCCCTCAAGCGCGACCTGGGTCACGACCCGGAGCGGCTGCTGGGCAAGCCCCTCAGCTCGCTGGTCGACTCGCGCGATCACAACCGGCTGGAGCTGGCCCTGAGCGACCCCTCCCTGGCGGGTCGCCTCCCCTTCGAGGTTCGCGTGCAGGATGCCGAGGGGCAGACGCGCCAGGTCGAGGTCACCATCTTGCGCCACACCGAAGGCGAGAGCGTGCTGGTGGGCCTGCGTGACGTGACCGAGCGCGAGCGGGCCCGCCAGTTGCAGCTCGAGGTGGACGCGGCCGAGGCAGCCAATCGGGCCAAGAGCGCCTTCCTGGCCAACATGAGCCACGAGCTGCGCACCCCTTTGAACGCCATCATCGGCTACAGCGAGATCCTGATCGAAGAGGCGCCCGACTCGGGACTCGACGACTTCCTGCCCGACCTCGAGCGCATCCACACCTCGGGCAAGAACCTGCTCACGCTCATCAACGATATCCTGGACCTGTCCAAGATCGATGCCGGCAAGATGCCGGTCTATCCCGAGACCTTCGAGCTGCAGACCCTGATCCGCGAGCTGGTGCGCGAGGTGGAGGGCCGCCGTGAGAGCGGCGTCGAGCTGCGGGTGGCGGTGCCCGAGGAGCCAATCCTCCTTTACTCCGACAAGAGCCGCGTGCGCCAGTGCTTGCTGGCCATTCTGGACAACGCCTGCAAGTTCACCCACGAAGGACACATCGAGGTGCGGGCCCAGGAAGCTTACGGACGCGTGTCGGTGGAGGTGGAGGATACCGGGATCGGGATCAAGCCGGAGCAGCTCGAGCGCCTCTGGGCACCCTTCAGCCAGGGCGATTCCTCGGCCACGCGCAAGTACGGCGGCACCGGGTTGGGCCTCTTGCTCACCCGACGCATCGTGGAGCTGATCGGGGGCGAGGTGTTCGTACAGAGCACTCCCGAATCCGGATCCACCTTCACCATCGAGCTTCCCCTGCACTCGTCCATGGTGGGCGAGGTGCAAAAGGTGGGCGGCAACCAGGAGCGCTCGCGCCGCACGCCCCGCGTTCTGGTCATCGACGACGACCCCCAGGTACTCGAGCTGATGCGGCGGACGCTGGAGAAGGAGGGGTTCGAGGTGGCCGCGGCCGCGGGCGGACCCGAGGGCATGCGCAAGGCCCGGGAGTGGCGTCCGGATGCCATCACTCTCGACGTGATGATGCCCGAGGTGGACGGCTGGACGGTGCTGGGGCAGTTCAAAGCCGATCCCGACCTGTGCGGCATTCCGGTGGTGCTGGTCACCTTCGCCGGCGATCGCGGACCGGGCCTGACGCTGGGGGCCGCCGAGCAGCTCGAGAAGCCAATCCAGCGCGACCGGCTGGTCACCCTGCTGCAGCGCCTCTGCCCGGCCGGCCCGGGGCGAGTGCTGGTGGTGGAGGACGACCCCAACAACCGCGAGCTGTTCCAGCGCACCCTGAGCCAGGAAGGCTGGACCGTGGAAACGGCCGAGAACGGGCGCCAGGCCATCGAGCGCATGCAGGGAGAGCCCACCCGGCTGGTGCTGCTCGACCTGATGATGCCCGAGGTGGATGGCTTCGAGGTGCTGGCGGTGATGCACCAGAATCCGCGCTGGGCCTCGGTGCCGGTGGTGGTGGTCACGGCCAAGGAGCTCACCGACGAAGAGCGCGAGTATCTCCACGCCCACACGGCCCGGCTGGTGGATCGGCGCCAATTCTCCACCGAAGAGCTGGTGGACTGGCTGCGCCAGGTGAGCGCCTGATGCGCGGGCTGGCCCTCAAGCTCTTCTCGCGGGTGGGAATGACCGCCTGCCTGGTGCTGCTGGTGGTGCTGGCGGTGGATCTCGATGGTCAGCGGCGCACCCTGGTAAACCAGGCCGATCTGCAGGCCCGCCACCAGGTGGAGGGCCTGGGCGAGGTGGTGGATCACTACCTGCTGGCCGCCAGCCAGCTCACCGAGGACCTGGTGGCCTTCCAGGCACCTTACGGAGCCGATCCCGCCCCTCGCGCCTTCCCCTTCCTGCTCACCCTGCTCAGCCACACCCCCACCGAGGACGCCTTCGGCGTCTACCTGGCCATGGAGAAACGCGAGCCCAGCGGGGCGCCGTTGATCGTATGGGTCAACCGCAACTCCATGCCGGCTCAGGCCCACCTGGAGTATGATTTCCACGAGGACAGCTTCCTGTGGTACCAGGACGCGCGCAAGAAGCCAAACCAGCTCAACATCACCGAGCCGTACTACGATGCAGGCGCCTCCAACATCGCCATGGTCAGCCTGACCCGAGCCATCCTGGACTCGAAGGGGGTTTTCGTGGGCGTGGCCGGAACCGACCTGGCTCTGGATCAGATCCGCGAAACCGTCGTGGCGGCCCAGAGCGAGCTGGGCTACGGCAACGGCTACTTCTACCTGGTGAGTCGCTCGGGCCGGGTGATCGCCCACCCCGACGAGCGCCTGCAGGTCAGCAAGACCAGCGCGGGAGCCATGCTGGCCGAGCTCCCGGAAGGCAAGCTGGTCCAGCCCGGGGCGGGCACCGGCCGGCTCACGATCGACGACCAGGTGCGCCGCATCTACTGGGAGCAGGCTCCGCTCAGCGGCTGGACGGTGGTGTGCAACCTGCCCGAGGAGGCCATCCTGGCGCCCCTGGTACCCTTCATCAAGCAAGGGCTGGGCCTGATCGCGCTGTCGATGCTTTTGACTCTGGCCGTGGTGGCCCTGATCGGTCTGCGCATCAGCCTGAGCGTCAGCCAGCTGACCGAAGCGGCCGATTCGGCCCGGCGAGGCGACTACGGTGGGCTGGCTCTGAGCGCCCCCACCCGGCGCGCCGACGAGCTGGGCCGGCTGGCCCGCTCGTTCCTGGCCCTCTTTCGCCAGCTTGGCAGCCGCGAGGAGCGGCTGCGGGAGACCCAGCGCGAGCTGAAGGCCCGCGAGGAAAATTTCAACTGGCTGCTGGAGAACTCGCTGGCCCTGCTGGCCGTGCTCGACCGCGAGG
>CAYYHB010000048.1:0-26923 GCA_964471395.1 uncultured Burkholderiales bacterium
AGGGCCTGCTCGATCAGCTTGCGGGCAGTCTGGTCCTGGTCGTATAGGGCCTTGAATTCGGGCGTCTCCAGGGCCATCTTGAGATCGACCCCGGGCCCGGCGGGCACGGTCTTGGCGATTTTGTCCACCTCTGGCAGGGGAACGCCCATGACCCGCCCGATGTCGCGGATGGCGGCCCGAGCCTTCATGCGTCCGAAGGTGATGATCTGGGAGACATATTCGTGGCCGTATTTCTCGCGCACGTAGCGGATGACTTCCTCGCGTCGCTCCACGCAAAAGTCGGTATCGATGTCGGGAAGCTCGGTCCGCTCGGGCGAGAGAAACCGCTCGAACAGGAGGGCATGCTTGAGTGGATCGAGCTGGGTGATGCCGGTCAGGTAGGCCACCAGCGAGCCGGCTGCCGAACCGCGTCCCGGGCCCACGGGGATGCCGTGGTCGCGGGCGTAGCGGATGAAGTCCCAGATGATCAGGAAGTAGTCCGGAAAACCCTTGCCGATGATGACCTCGAGCTCGGTCTCCAGGCGCTGCAGGTATTCCTCACCCGGATTCTCGGTGCCAAAGCGCCACACGAAGCCATCGCGACAGAGTTGGCGTAGCATCTGGTCACTGGTAATCCCTTCCGGGCAGGGGAACCTGGGCAAATAAACGGTGGAAAGGTCCATCTCCAGATTGCAGCGCTCGGCCACCATGAGAGTGTTGCTCAAAGACTCGGGCAAATGGCCGAAGCGTTGGGACATCTCCTCGTAGCTCTTGAGATAGAACTCGGGAGCGGCAAAGCGCATGCGATTCGGGTCGTCAAGGGTCTTCCCAGTCTGGATGCAGACCAGGGTATCCTGCACGGAGGCGTCGTCGCGGGTGAGGTAGTGAGCGTCGTTGGTCGCCACCAGGGGCAGATCCATGTCGCGAGCCAGGCGGATCAGCTCGTGATTGGTCTTGTGCTGCTCGTCGATGCCATGGTCCATGAGCTCGACGAAAAGATTCTCGCCAAAAATATCGCGCAACTCGCCAAGGCGCCCTCGCGCGCCCTTCAGGTCGTCTTCCAACAGGGCGGCGTTGACTTCGCCCCGCAGACATCCGGTCAGGGCCACCAGCCCTCTGGAGTGCTTCTCGAGCCGGGCTCGGTCAACCCGGGGCTTGTAGTAGTAGCCCTCCAGGTGGCCGGCGCTGACGAGTTGCAGCAGGTTGCGGTAGCCTTCCCGGTCCTGGGCCAGCAACGTGAAATGGTAGGGGCGGTCGTCTTTTCGGGCTTCCTTGTCGAACATTGTGCGCTGCGAGACGTAGACCTCGCAGCCGATCAGTGGTTTGATGCCGGCTTTCTTGCAGGCTTTGTAGAACTGCAGAGCTCCGTACATCACGCCATGGTCGGTCATTCCCAGGGCCGGCATGCCCAATTCTACGGCCCGCCCCACCAGGTCGGGAATGCGGTTACAGCCATCGAGCAGGCTGTACTCGGTGTGACAGTGCAGGTGAACAAACGAACTCACAGGCCTACTCCTCGAGGGGTCTGGAAAAATTTTCCTCAGCCCGGCCCGAACCCCTTCCGAACGCGCGTGCTGTTGCGCAACGGTAACATTCCATCAACCCTCACGAGGTCGATTTCGAGCTACTCTCTCGTCCTGGAGGACCCTTTGAAGATTGCGCCGCTCATCCAACCGGCCCGGGTCAGCAGTCAGCCCCTTCGGGCTGGCGCAGGTATCCCTTTGGCGGCCGAGGTCTCTTCTACGAGCGGTTTTGACCTGGCCCGCATACTTGCCGAAACGGCTCCCAAGGCTGCTTCTCTGGCTTCCAAGATGAAGCACGAGTTCGTTGAGGGTGAAGTGCTGGTCAAATTGCACCCGGGCCTTTCCGCTCAAGACCTGGGCGGTTTCACGGGCGATTACGGAGCCAGCGTTATCAAGCAATACCAGATTCCTGAGGCCATGCGAGACAGGATGCAGGGCGAACTGCTGCGGTTGCAGCTCGCACCGGGAATGACTACAGCCCAGGCCCTGGCGGCCATGGAAGCCGACGGTCGGGTCAGTTACGCTGCCTCAAATGACATTGTGACGGCCACCGCCGAGGAGCCGGCCCCGGATTGTCTCCGGTGCGCCCCGCCCGAAAGCCAGCCCACAGAGCCACGTCTACCCAACGACCTTGATTCTCGACAGTGGGCTCTCTCCAATACCGGTCAGACGGGTGGTACCGCCGGGGCCGACATCGGTGCCCCGATGGCCTGGGGCATCTCTACCGGAAAGCGCCAGGATGGGCCGATTATCGCCCTGGTCGACTCGGGAATCGACTACAATCACCCCGACTTGAACGCCAACATGTGGCGCAACCCCGGCGAGACTGCCGACGGGCAAGACAATGACGGTAACGGGATCGTGGACGATGTCTACGGGGCCTGCTTTCATCCCCACCACGGCGATCCGATGGACGACAATCGCCACGGCACCCACATCGCTGGCATCATCGCTGCTGACACCAACAACGGCCAGGGGGTGGCTGGCGTAATGTGGGAAGCCCGCATGATGGGGATCAAGTTCCTTGAAAAGAGCGGTCGGGGCAAGATTTCCGAGGCCATCGAAGGCATCCTCTACGCTACCGAGAAGGGGGCTCGGATCACCACTCAGGCCTGGGGCTCCACGGTACACAACCAGGCACTTTTCGAGGTGCTGGGAGCCTCTCCGGCCCTGCATATCTGCGCTGCTGGCAATGATCGTCAGGACAATGACGCTTTTCCGATCTACCCGGGGAACTTCGACTTGCCCAACATGATCACGGTGGCTTCCTCCACGCACGAGGGCAAGCTCTCTCCCTTCAGCAATCGAGGCCAGAAGACCGTGCACCTGGCCGCTCCCGGCCTGGAGGTCTATAACACCGTGCTGAGCGGGGACTACAAGTCACTGGGTGGCACGGCCGCGGCGGTGGGTCACGTAGCTGGGGTAGCCGGCTTGATCGCGAGCCGTTGGGCTGACTCGAGCAACGACCAGATCAAGACCAGAATTCTGAGTGGAGTCACCCCCCTGCCTGGTAACGAGGCTGACCGGGTGGCTACAGGGGGTGTCCTGAATGCATACCGTTCGCTGGAAGAGGACAGTGTGGCTCCCGGCCAACCTGCCGGACTGCGCCTGGAGCAGTTAAGTAATCGCGGGTTCAAGCTGGGCTGGACGGCCATGGGGGAGGATGGCTGCGCCGGCGCCCCTGCCACACGCTACGAGCTTCGTTACTCTACCTCGCCCATCGAGGAAGAAGGCGGGATCGACTTTGACCTCGCTTCTCGCTCGGGCGTTTCGCTGAGTCGTCCCGGGGCGGTAGGAAGCCGCGAGCAGGGCAGCGTGACCCTCAGTCCTTCGGGCGCCAATCGGCGGCTGAACGTCGCTCTGGCCGCGGTGGACAACGTGGGCAATCGCTCCACCCTGGCGCGCACTATCGTGGACGTGCCCGGAGTGCCGGTAGTATTTGAGGAGCAGTTCGAGGGCGGCTCACAGGGCTGGATCGCTGAGGGAACCTGGGCCATGGTCGACCTGCCCGGGCGGGGCAAAGTGTGGACTGATAGCCCAGGTGGGTCGTATCAGGACTCGCGCAACGACAGCCTGACTTCGCCCTGGATCCCCCTCCGGGGCTGGCGCGACTGCAAGCTTCACTTCGAGTCCCGTCACACCATCGAGAAGCAGCATGACGGCTGCAAGCTGGAGGTCCGCTCTAAAGGCGGATCCTGGGTCGAGCTGGCCAACTTCGACGGTCATTCGGACTGGACCAACCGTGAGTTTGACCTCTCCTCCTTGAGCGGGAAGGAGATCCAGGTGCGTTATCGTCTGCAAACCGATGATTCACGCACATCGGATGGCATCTATGTGGACAACTTCGTGATCACCGGCCGCAAGACCACCGAGGAGGAGCCGCCTGCTTCCTGATGGCCTGGATTTTCGGGTACGGCTCCATCATTTGGAATCCCGGGTTTCCCTACCTGGAGCGCTCGCTGGCCCGGGCCGAGGGCTGGAAGCGCCGCTTCTGGCAGGGTTCCACCGACCATCGCGGGGTGCCCGAGCAACCTGGTCGGGTGGTAACCCTGGTGCGTGACCGGCGCGAGACCTGCGTGGGAATGGCCTATCGGGTCGACCCGGCCCAGGCAACCCAGATATCTGAACGGCTCGACTACCGAGAGAAAGGCGGCTACCGACGCCTGGAAGTGAGGCTGCAGCTGGTCGATCGGCATCAGGTACAGGCTCTGACCTATGTGGCCCGGCCGGGCAATCCTGATTATCTTGGGGCCGATCGGCCGCAGGTTCTGGCCCGTCAGATCCTGCAAGCGAGCGGGCCCTCGGGCCAGAACTGGGACTATCTGCAGCGGTTGGCCGGGGTATTGCGCGACCTGGGCGTACACGACCCCCACGTTTTTCGCCTGGAAAGCTTGTGCCAGCGCCTACTCGGGCGCGGGTAAGCGCAGGTAGGCGCCCTGACGCAGCTCAATCAGGTAGACCGGTCTTCGACCATCCTGGTGTCCCGGACTGAAGGCGCCAGTTACCCCCTGAAACGTGCGGGTGGCAAGGTCCGCCCGAATTCTGGCCCGGTCGCCCTGGCCTCGCTCCACGGCCTGGATGGTCACGTTAAAGGCGTCATAGGCGGCCGCCTCGCGGTGACCGGGCTTGAAGTTGAAGAGCTTCTGGAACTCGCTTGAGAAGCGGGTCACCTCGGGCAGGGCCGAGTCGGGGTCAAAGGGAGTCGACATCAGGAGGCCGTCCAATTCGGGCGTCCAGAGCTCGGCGAGGGTGGAGTTGTAGGGCGCTACGTGGCAGGCTACCAGCGTTTTGAGTCCGGCCTGACGCAGTTTGCGGGTGAATGCTGCCACCAGGGTGGCGCGATAGTCGGCCAGAAAGATGCAGTCGGCCTGCGAGGACTTGATGGTCCGAATCTGTCGCGAGAAATCGGGATCTGCCAGATTGAAGGTGATGCTCAAGACAACCTTGCCACCCTGGGCTTCGAGCTGTTGCTGGAACTCCTGGGCCAGCGAGGCGCTCAGACGGCTCTCCTCATCCACCAGCACGGCGGCTCGCTTCAGGCCTAATTGAACCGATCGGGCTGCCAGCACGTCAATGCGCTTCTTATGAGTATCTGCCACAGTGAAGACGTAAGGCCCAATGCTGGCTACCCGGGGGTCGGAGGCCAGGGGGGAGACCATGGGAAAGTTGGCCACGTTCAGGAAGGGAGCCAGCGCCAGGGTGCGTTGACTGTCGAATGGACCGATTCCGGCCGCATAATCGCTTTGCTGGGAGACCTGCTGGGCCTGCTCGAGGCCCCGGTCCACCAACGACCCGTCGTCGAAAACATCCAGAACCACTGGCTGATCGGGGTGAGCAGCGTTGTGGTGGCGCTGGGCCAACAGCAAACCGTGCAGGATCTGATAGCCGTCCCGCCCGGCAGAGCCGGTGAGCGAGGTCAGCACGGGTAGACGCACAACCTGCCGACCACCGGAACGGGCGCGAGCGTTCTCGATCAGGATGCCCAGGGCCGCCTCTTCTGGATGGTTGGTGGCCTCGGAGACGAGGGTCTGCAGCACCTTGTCAAACCGGCCCTGGTCGTAAAGGGCCTGGCCTGCCTCGCGGAGGGCTGAAGTGGCCAGAAATCGCTCGTAGGCGTCGTGTAACTCGGGAGGCGGCTTTTCTTGACCCATGCGAGCCATCAGGAGCAAAAGCCCGGACAGCACGGCGATGGTGGCCAGGGCCAGCATCCCCGCGAGCCAGATCGGTGCCTGGCGCCGCCGCCTTTCTCGTCGGTTGCGGCGACGCAGTACGGTCGCCCGCGGCTCGATGACCTCCAGGGCCGAGCGCATGGCTGCGATCAGGTCGCCGGTATTAGCGTAGCGGTCTTTGGGCTCGGGCTCGAGACAGCGGTTCACGATGGCCATCGTGGCCGCGCTAAGGTCGCGTCGGTGTTGCTCGATGCGATTGGTGCCGTAGTTAGGGCTGGGGTGCTTGCCGGTTAGGGCGAAGTAGAGCGTGGCTCCCAGTGAGTAGACGTCCGAGCGGGCGTCGGTCTGGTGCAGATCCTCCCACAGCTCGGGGGGAGCGTAGCCGGCCGAGCCCGAGGCGTGGGTATCGCGCCGCTTGTCAGGTCGATAGTAACGTGCCAGCCCGAAGTCGACAAGCTTTACGTGCCTCCCGCCCTCGCACACGATCACGTTCATGGGCTTGAGGTCGCGGTATATGATTGGGCGCTCCTGCCCGTGCAGGTAGTCGAGCACGAGGGCGATCTCCAGTCCCCAGCGGAGCGCGTCGGCTTCAGATACGGGGCCCTCCTTTTGCACCAGGTGCAGGAGCTCGGGGCCTTCGACATACTCCATCACCAGATACTGCCGATCGCCGTCCACGAAGTAGTCGATCAGCTCGGGCAGTTGGCGGTGGCGCAGAGTGCTGAGCATGGCCGCCTCCTGCTCGAAGCTCTCGCGGGCCTGGGCGGCCAGGGCCGGGTCGGAGCAGAGCATCTCCTTGAGAGCCCATCGTTTACCGGGCAGGCGCAGGTCTTCGCAGAGGTAAACTACCCCCATCCCGCCCCGCCCCAGGACGCTGAGGATCTTGTAGCGTTGCTGCAGCAACTGGGGTCTTGTGCTCAAGCTGCTAGCAGTTTCTGTGAGACCAAGGGGGGGACCTCTGTACCTGCTTCAGGCTACGGGAGACTCGCGCGGGCGGCAGTCAACCATCTGGCAACCGGTGACCGAGGTGCCTACAAGGCTGTGCAAAATCTTTTCGGCAGCTTGCCTGCCGGCCTGCAGGGCTCGGGCACGGTCTTCTGCTTCGACCGTTACCTGAACCAGCGACTCATCCGCCCCCGGTCCGCCCTGGAGTTGGTAGGTGATCACCCACGGCTTTTTCTTGCGAAACAGGCTACCCATGGACCAGACTTACCTTGTCCGTGCCCGCTTCGAGCTCGAGTCGCACCAGCGTGGCGCCAAGCTCGGGATGGCGCAACAGAAACTCGGCCAGTGGGCGTACGATCAATGTCTCCACGGCACGCTGCAGGGGACGCGCGCCGTACCGATGATCGTAGCCACGCCGGACCAACAGCTCCAGGACCTCGAGGGAGGGCTCCAGCCGGATTTCCCTTTGCTCCAGGCCCCGACGCCGCTCGAGTGCCTTGAGCTCATTGCGGGCCAGTTGAGCGATCACGTCCCGTTCAAGGGGCTCGAACTGCACCAGCGAGTCGATGCGATTGTAGAATTCGGGACGGAAGAAGGTCATGGCAGCCGAATCGTAGCTGCCTCGAACGTTTCGAGGCGTCAGCCCCGCCTGGCGCAGGCTCTCGACTCCCAGGTTGCTGGTCATAATTACCACGGCGCTGCGAAACCAGGTGGAGCGCCCGAAGGCGTCGGTCAGGCAGCCCTCGTCCATGACCCGGAGCAACACGTCAAAGACTTCGGGATGGGCCTTCTCGATTTCGTCCAGCAGCACCAGTGCGAAGGGTTGGCGCCGAAGCTCGCGCACCAGTCGAGAGGGCTGGCCCGAGAGGTGACCCAGCAATCGTTCGGATGCCTGGCTCCCAGCGTACTCGCTCATGTCCAATCGCACCAGTCGTTCCTCGCCGGAGGCCCCAAAGAAGGTCCGGGCCAGGGTGCGGGCCAACTCAGTTTTGCCGACCCCGGTTGGGCCGCAGAACAACAGAACCCCCAGCGGGCGCTCAGGGTCGTTCATGGAGGCCTTGAAGGTGGTGACAAGGTCGGCCGCCACCTGGCAGGCGGCCGGCTGTCCGACCACCTGGGACTCCAATTCGGCCAGCACGGCTTCGGCCTCCAGAGGCAGGTCGTCGCGCAGGAAGACCTCAGGCAGCCCGGTACGCTGGCCGAAGTGGCGCAGCACTGCGCCGCGATCCACTCGGGGATAGTTCTCGGCCAGCTCGCGCATGAAGCTTGCTCCGGCGCCCGGGAAGGCGCGATAGGGAGCAAAGCGGGCAAAGACCCGATAGACATCTCGCTCCACGCCCGGGTCGAAAGCAACCCGAGTCTGTTGCTCGAGCAAAGCGGCAACCTGCTGCAACACTTCGATGGTCTCCGAGGGGCCGAGAGTCGGCACTGGCAGCACTTGAAACAGGTCAACCAGGCCTGGTAGCAACCGCCGACAGGCCTCCAACTCGTCCGGGCTGGCTTCGGCCACCAGCTGCAATTCTCCGCGTTCGAGGTAAGGAGCCAGAAAGGCGGCCACACTGCTCGAGGGCTGCGCCCCGCCGATGCGCACCAGATCGAGAAGGTTTTCCACGCACAGAATTCCGTGGCAGCGGGCCAGGTCTGCGATCAACGCCTCGCAGCGCTCTTCCCATTGGCCCAGGTAGCTCATGCCCGCCACCAGTCGCCCGGCCGAGGTCAGCCAGAGCGAGAGTTTGCGATGGCGGCGGGCGGCTTCCAGCACCACAGCCGTCTTGCCCGCCCCCGATGGGCCCACCAGCAGCACGCTGGCCTGCTGGTCACTCACTCGCTGCTCTAGCTCGCCAACGACGGTTTCTCGGCCATACGCACGCGAAAGGCGATTCTTGAAGCTGGAGGGACCGAGTCGGTCGGCCACCGCCTCCAGAGCCTGGTAACTCGGATCAGGCGCTCTCTCCTCGACCCGGCGCACCCGCACCGCGATTCGGGCGAGCTCTAATCGGGGCGGCAGGAGGTGGCGCAGCAACTGGCCGGGTGTCTGGCCGGCGAGCCTGTCCTGCACATAGTGTTGCACCAGCTCTTTCAGGTCGCGGCCTTCCTGATAGAGAAACTGGAGCTCCAGCGTGGGCAGCGTGGCCATCCACAGGCCGCTTTCGTGGGGACCGTAAAGACAACCAAAGCGCATCTCCACCGGGGGATCGACCGGGAAGACCCGGCCATCCAGTTGATACTCTGCCCGCAGCTTGACGGCCACGCTGGTCAAGCTGACCTGGTCCAGCTCCGGGCCGGGCAGCCAGGGCTGGCTGCGGTGCAGAAAGGTCAGGTAGTCTTGCAACTCCCCAAGGGCCTCGGACTGGGTAGCGCGCACGGCGACCACCCCGGGCTCTTCGGCCAGCACCGCCGTCACCAACCCGCTGGAGTGGCTCCAGGTGGCCGCCGGATAGTGGTAGATGCGGGCCATCAGGCTAGCTCCAGCGGCAGGCCAGCCAGCCAGATATGCTTCAGAGCCTCCGGCCCCAGAGGGCCAGGGTGGAACAGGCCGGTTGCCAGGTCCAGTACCCCCGAGGGAGAATAAAGGCGCACCACTCTGGCCGAGGAGCCGACGCGTGTGGGAGCGATCCCCTCCGGTCCGACCATCAGGTGCAGGCCCTGCTCTCCGTCGAGAAGGGGGGTGTTGCCCACTTCCAGCCGACCGGGGCCCAGCCGAAGCACTTCCTCAAGCTGGAGGTAGGCCTTCTCCAGCATTTCAGTTTGGGGCCCGCTTAACTCGAGGATGGTGGTCTTGCGAATTCGGCCAACCTGGGCGATGAGGGCGGCCGTGGCCAGCCGGTCACGCTCCAGCGCCTGCTGCTCGCGCTCCTTAAGCGGGCTCAAGCTCTGACCCAGCTCTTCCAGGGCTGTCAGCAGGTCGTTGCGGCGCCAGAGGGCCTCCACCTCCTCGATGCTCAGCTCGGCCAGCGGGGGAAGCTTGCGCTTGCCCGGGTGGCGGAGCTTGGCCTCCAGCGCCCGCAGGAGATCCTGCAGCTCAAAGTATATCAGGGCCTGATCATCCAGATCCTCCTGCGAGATCCGGCCGGTCGGACCCAGGCTGGTCAGGCGGGCCCGGGTGGCCTCCAGCAGGGGGTCCAGCGAGCCCCGGGGCTGGCGCCGCGGTGTCACCAGGGTGAGGGCCGCCACCTCGATCTCCAGCTGCGGGCCGAGCCGTACCGAGGTCGGGAGGTCGGGTGGCATCGCCGCCAGCCGGCGGGCCACCTGAGCGGCAACTTCGCGTTCCAGGCTGCGCTTTAGGGCACGCGCCCCCAGGCGGGGGTCAAAACCCATGTCGACGATGCGCTCGCGGGCCAGTGGATGGATCTCGAGCAGACACTGGCGGCGCACCAGTCCGTCGCGGTTGAGCAGTTTCTGTAGTAAACGGTCGGCCAGCCAGGCCAACTCGGTTCGATCGAGCCGGTCGAAGGGGATGACCTGATCGATTCGGTTGAACAGCTCGGCTGGAAAGTATTCCCGCACCGCTTTGAGGTAGGTCAACTCATCCTGCTCGGCCTGACTGCGCAGCCCCAGGCTGCGAGATACTTCGCGAGCTCCCAGATTGGAGGTCATGATCAGGATGGCCTGGGTAAAGTCGGCAGTGCGCCCGAGAGCGTCGGTGAGCCGGCCGTCTCCCAGGACCTGGAGCAGAAGGTTGAGGGCGTCGGGGTGTGCTTTCTCGACTTCGTCCAGGAGAACGACCGAGAAAGGCTGTCGACGCAGGGCGGCGGTCAAAAGACCGTCCGGATGACCTGAGCTGCCCACCAGACGGGAGACCGCGTCGTGGCCCACGAACTCGTTCATGTCCAGGCGGACCAGACGGTCTTCGTTCCCGTAGAGAGTGCCGGCCAGAGCTCGGGCACATTCGGTCTTACCCACCCCGGTCGGCCCCACGAAGAGCAGGCCGGCTACCGGGCGGCGGGGGTCGGACAGACGAGCTTTGAAGATCGAGATGGTGTCAGCCAGGGCGTCCAGAGCCCGGGGTTGGCCAACGACTCGCTCGCTCAGCCAGGCCCTGGACTGGGCCCGGGTCAGTCGTGTGTCGGTGTCCAGCAGGGTGAGCGAAAGTCCGCTGCGCTGCGAGAACTGCTCCAGCACCTGTTGGCGGTCTACGAGTTGGCCTCGGTAGCGGGCTCCCAGTTGGCGTGCCATCCGGGCTGCCTTCCCTGGACGAGCCGCGTCGGTCAGATAGCGGCTGCTCAGCTCTTCGATCTCCAAGATGGCCCGGGAGGTGAAGGTGCATCGCTGGGTCTCTTCGGTCCTGCGCACCGTCTCCAGCAACACTCGCATGGAGGTGCCGGGGGCCATCTCCTCCAGCCGAACGACCTCGAAACGGTCAGCCAGGGCCCGGTCTTTCTCCTGCAGCACGGCCAGAGCCTCGGGGGTCAGCTCGGCCAGCAGCCTGAGCTCCTGGCGCTCGAGAAAAGGCTTGAGAACGTCCGAGGCGGGCATCTGGGCATCGCGCGAGAGGCCGGCTGACAGCCAGCCGAGCAGATCGTCGAGCACCAGCACGAGATTTTTCTCGCGCACGTAGCGCAGAATCTTGACCAGCCGGCTTTCCCACTGACCCAGGTAGCTCATCCCCGAGATCAAGCGTTGGGGAGAAAGCTGCCAGTAGCCTCGTCGCCGATTGTCACGGCGAACCTGCTCGTGGATCAGGGTGGTCTTGCCCACCAGGCGTGGGCCGACTACCACCACGGCCGCACGCTGAGGCCGTCTCATGAGTGTTTCCAGGCGCTCGAGCTCGGGGGCTCGCTCCAGGCAGCGCTCCAGATCTTCGCGGCCCCAGGTGAGGCAACGGCCGACCTTGCCCAGCTCCTCGCGCCCGCTGGCCAGGTCGCGCCCACCCAGCAGAGCCATCAGACCTGGTTGCTTGGGGCGGGGGGAGGCACGCGGTGGCTCGAGCTGAAGCGGCAGGACATCGATCCAGGCGCGCTCCAGCGCGGAGAGAGCCTCCGGCTGAATATCCTGGTTGGGCTTGCGCCGCAGGAACTGGCGCAGCACCTCGGTGGCGCGCACACCCAGGTCCTGGCCACGGTCGACCTCAAACCACTCGTCCGGTAAGGAGGGGCTGAAAGCCAGGCGTCGGCCCAGCCCGTGGAAAGTGACCACCAGCAAGCGCACCCTGGCCGTCCTCTTCTTATGCTCGAACCGAAGGTCGAGCAAATTCTGCTCGAGCTCGGGGCAATAGCTGTAGCGGGCCAACTCTTCGTTGCGATCCTGGCGGCTGAGGGCATCGAGGTGGCTGCGCAGGCTCTGAATGAGACGTGAGCGGGCTTGCTTCAAGAGCTTGGAGTGCTCTTCAGGACGTGCAAAAAAGAGCGGACGAACCCGATACTCGGGCTGCTTGCCGCCCTGCCCCTGAATGTATAGAGGAATCTCGAAGCGCACGGCAAGGTCAGCGCCAGTCTCCCATGAGGGTGAACGGAGCCCAGTAGAAGGGATGGGCGTAGCGGGGCTGCTCGAGCAGGCTCACCTGGGCCTGGCGCAGGGCCTGCCCGCGCCCCAGACCGGTCTTGAGGCCCTGGTAGAAGGCCACCATCAGTTCCCGAGTCGGCTGGTCGGCTACTTTCCACAGACTGGCGACCAGGGTGGGGCTACCGGCGTAGCTGAAGGCGTCGGCCAGGCTGGTCAACTCCGTACCCACGCCGGGGGATCTTTCAGCCAGGGCCGTGGAGCAGGCCGAGAGAGTGACCACCTGCACGCCTTCCAGGTCGAGTCCAGCGATCTCGTTGACGGTGAGCCGGTTGGAATGACTGCCCGTGGCCGCCACCAGCAGATAGCTCTGGAGCGGGTCACGGGTGTTCAGGATGCCGTGGGTGGCAAGGTGCACGTAGCTGATGCCGGGCCCGAGGCTCTTGAGTCGCTCGGTGGTGGCCTCCTGGCCTACCCAGGCGTTGCCTTCCGGGAACAGCTCGTGCAGACTGACCACTTCCTGGCGAGCGGCCTTCAGGGTGCCGTCAGGGTCCCCCAGGGCCAGCAGCGAGCCCCCGCTCTCACCGGGAGCCTGGTGCAGCTGGTCCAGGTCGCTGGCCTTGACCAGGGTCACCACCTCCATGCTCTGCACCAGATATCCCTGGCCGTACTGGAGAGCCTGGAAGGGAAAGTAGCTGAGCACTCCGGTGGGCACGAAGGCCACCACCTTCTTGCCTTTCAGGTCCTCGGCCAGAGGCGCGATGAAGTAGGCCGAGAGGGTCTTGAGACAGGTCGCCAGGGCGGGGTCGTCCTCCAGCTTAAAAGGCGTCTTGCCATCGGCAGTGCGCGAGAAGGCGCTCACCTGCTGACGAAATTGGTGGATCAGGTCGGTCAGCTCGTCGCCCCGAACATCGACCCTGCGCACTTTGAGGGCGTCGCGGGTCGCCACAAACAGATAGAGGTGGCTCTCGGAAGGGAACAACTGCACCAGCACGGTCCCCTCAGGGAGCGACTTTTGGACCTTGGAGAAGGTTTTGGGCCTTACCTGGAGGCGTCCGTAGGCCTGATCCTGGTCCTGGATCTCCTGCAGCACTCGATAATAGTCTTGCTTGGTGTCGGCAAGACGGGAGATCCCGGCACTGGAGTAGTTCAGGCGGGCGGCCTCGGCAGCCTGAAACTGGGTCTGGGCTTCGGTTGCCCGCAGCACCAGGACCTGGGTATCCTGCGAGCGAGGGGTCAGGTCTTGAAGTCCAAATTGGGAGGCGGAGTTGAGCTGGCGATAGCGATCATAGGTATCGGCCGCTTCCTCAGCCTGACCTGACTCGAGCTGAAGCCTGGTCAGTAACTGGTAGAGCTCGCGGGCGTCGCCGCGCACGCGCTGGGCGGTCTCGGGCCCCCCGCCCACTTCTGCGATGTAAGACTCTACCAGGCCCACAGCTTTCTCGAGGGTGGTAATGGCTTCGGAGTTTTGATTCTGCTCGGCCAGCAGCTTGCCTTTCAGGGTCAGAGCGCGGATCTGCCCCGGCCGATACCCGATGCTCTCCAGCGTGGGCAGCATGACCTGCAGAAGGCTTTGGGCCCGGCCCAGCCAGCCTTCGGGATGGGTGGCGATCAAAGTGGCCAGGCGGTCGAAGTCGAGATCGAGTTTGAGAGCCCGGTTCTCGGAGTGCTCCATGGCCTGCGAGGCCATCTCCATCTGGCGCTCGATCTCCGACAACTGCTCGGGGCTGGCCTGGTCTTTTTCGAGCTCATGCACCAGTTGGCGGACGATCAACTGGTGAACGCGACCTTTCAAGAACGCCAGGTCGCCCTTGAGGAACGTGAATTCCGAGAGCAGGGGCAGGTTCTTCTTCAGGCCGCTCTCCAGGGCGCTGAGCTCGTCGTACATTCCGTCGATCTGCCGGGCCAAAAGGTAATACTGCTTGCTGACCTCGGGTCCAGCTTCGGGCGTGGCTCGGCCCAGTAGCTCCAGACCGTTCAGGCCCGACTCCATGACCGCCACCGCGCCCTGCAGGTTGATCTCACGCAGGTACTCTACCGCCGACTTGTCTGGCTGCTCGCAGAGGAACGTCTTCTGCAACTGGCTCAGGTCGGGCTCGAACCAGGCCACAGCGCTTTCCAGTCCGTCGACGGCCAGGGCATACTGCCACCAGAACAAGACTGCGTCGGGCAACAGGCGCGCTTCGATCAGGGAGTTGCGAAGGAAGTCCTGGTCGACGACGAGCCCTCGCATGCTGCTCCAGGCCAGCTCGTGGGCCTCGCTCAGCTCGACGCTGGAAGGTTGCTTGAGCCGGAAGCGTCGCTCGGCGTCCATGGTCTCGAGCAGAAAGCAGGCCACCCGACCTGTGGAGGTGGTGTTGGCCCGGGCCAGCTCCAGGGCCCGAGGCAGGTGCTCTTGCACGACCTTCGGTCGGCCCGAAGTCCGCGCTGCTTGCAGCAAAATCAGGGTCAGGCTCAGCTCCCGGTCGGCCCGGCCGGCTTTGCGAGCTCTCTGAATGGCCCTGGGCGCCTGGGTCAGGACCGTGTCGAATCGCCCCCGCCCCAGGGCCTCGATCAGCGGGGCGAGAGCCAGCTCGCCCCGCAGCAAATCCCATCCTTCCGGCACGCCGGTGCGGGCCAGGCGTGGCTCATTGACGGCGATCAGATGCTCGGCAGCCTGAAAGCTGCCCAACCTCAGACTGATGAAAGCCAGGGAAGTGAGCATCTCGCTCACTTCCAGGGGGGAGTGCTTGTCCTCGACTTCCTCCCAGGTGGTCTGGGCCCACGCGGGTGCTACCAGGGCGAGGGTCAGGGCCAGAGAGAGAACGAGCTTGCGCATGGGGCTGCATTCGCAGCCCGGGGGGGCTCCCCTGGTCCTTAGCGGAGAGTCTCTTCCAGCCAGCTTGCGCAGAGCCTTCGCGCCATCTCCCACGGAGGTGGAGCCGTGCATGGCCGCCAGGGTGCGCGGCTCTAGCTCGGCCAGACCGTCGAGAAGCGAGCGGGTGTGGAGACAGGCTGATCCGGTAGAGGTCCGGCGTGATTTCGCGTCAGTTCTCGATTCCATCGGAGCCGCTCTCTGCGGGGCGGGACGGACCTTCTCGGGCGGGGAGCGACAGCAGAGCGGCATAGAGGCAGGCCAGGGCCACCAGGATGGCTCCGCCCCAGAAGGAGACAGGCAGCAGGTAGGCGGCGTTGGAGCCGTCGGTAACAATCAGATACACCCATTCGTCCAGCGCCAGCGACAGGCCGCAGCCAAAGGTCAGGCAGGCCAGGTCGGTGGCACGGGAGCGCTGGCTCCATAGGATCAGGGGTATCCCCCCGGCCACGGCCAGCAACAGCCCGGTGTAGAGGTGGTGAATGTTATATCCAGCCACATTGAAGTCGGCATCGGGAGAGATCCACATCAAGACGCGGATGAACACAAAGGTTGACAACATGCTGGCCACGAGCAGTCTGGCTCGGTGAGGTGCTTGGTTCATCATACGTCGTTAGAAAGCGCCACTGTCACCCCGGCAGCGGAATGCATAGCAAGTTTGATTCGAGAGCAAGCGGACCCGGGCCTCTCAGATCGCCAGGGGCACCCACCGTAGTAACTCGTCCTTGACGGGGTCGAGCGAGGCCGACTTTTGAACGTGGGCATCCATGCCTGCAGCCAGGCACTCCTCCCGATTGCACAAACAGGTATAGCCGATGATCGGAGTTCGCCGCGAGCCGTTCTCGTAAGCACGAATCAGCAGGGTAGCCTCCAGGCCGTCCATGATGGGCATCTGGCAATCCATCAAGACGGCGTCATAGCGGGATACTTGGAACGCTTCCACGGCTTCGCGACCGTTGCAGGCCGTCACCACGGCATAGCCCAGGGCAGTCAATGCGCTCTGCAGCATCCGTCGGTTCATCGGCTGATCTTCCACCAGCAAGATGCACGGCGTGGCGGCCTGGTTGTCCATCCTGGCTCCCTTCCGAAGCAGCCCCCGTACGCCCCCTATGATACCAAAGTTCCGCAGGCGGGTAAATCACTTTTGCGGTGACAGGTACGAATCTACCGGTTCCGAAGGCCTTTTCGCTGACCTTCAGCCCGATGGGCCCCTGGCGTCGTTTATGCTCTGAACGGGCCATCTCTGCTGACCAGGCCTGGCTTTGCACCAACGCCTCCAGTTGCGGAGCCAGGCTGGGGTAATCAAAGGGATCGATCTGACCTTCGCTCAATTCAGCGCTGGGAGGTCGGGAGTGAATGAAGTCCGGAATCTCCGGGTAGAGTCGGGCCAACTCATACACCTGGGGCTTGGTCAGGTCGTTGAGCGGGCCCAGAGTGCCGCACAGGTCCCCGTAGAGGGTCCCGTAACCCAGAGTCAGCTCGGTTTTGTTGCTGGTATTAAGCAGCAGCCCTGAGCATTGATTGACCCGGGCCATCAGGGCCACCATGCGCAGTCGGGCCTGCAGGTTCTCGGCCGAGGTGCCGGCCACGCCCAACAACCGGCGGGCTGGCTCGTAGAGAGGCTCTAGAGGCAACACCTCGAGCTCGATGTTCAGCCGTGCGGCCAACTCGGCTGCGCTTTCGGTCGAGCGCGGGTCGGTGTGCCGCGACGGGAGGGCCAGAGCTCGGACGCGGCTCGGGCCCAGAGCTTCTGCGGCCAGACAGGCCACCAGCGCCGAATCGATGCCTCCGGAGAGGCCCAGAATTGCGTAGCGCACTCCGTTCTTGGCAAAAAATCCTCGGATTCCCAGCACCAGAGCGCGCCTCAGCTCTTGTGCCGGACTCAGCTCCTCGAAAGCACGGATGGGGAAGTCGACCACCTCCTCGAAGCGCGTCAACGCGCCGAGTAGCCTTCCGTCTCGATCCAGGGCAAAGCTGCCGCCGTCGAAAATCAGCTCGTCCTGGGCTCCCACGGCGTTGCAGTAGTAGACCGGCTTGCCCGCCTGTCGAGCGACCTCGAGCCGCCGGGAAAGGATGTCCGCTCGATAGGGGGAGGCGTTGAGGCTGATGATCAGCCGCGAGTCGCTGGCCGGCAGGGTGCCCCACAGGTCCTCGCAAATGCGCAGCTCGATGGGGGGAAGCTGGGGCAGACGCAGCACTTGAGTCTGCTGGCCAGGAACGAACCAGCGGCTTTCGTGGAAGACATCCTGCCCGGGCAGGATGCGCTTGGCCTGCACCGCTACCCGACGACCTTCGTGCATTACTACGGCTGCGTTATGGAGACCGGGCTCGGAGCGGAGCGGGGCCCCCACCACCAGGGGCGGGCCAGGTGCGGTTGCGTTCTTGAGCAGTTCCAGGGCGCGCTCGATGCCGGGTAGAAAGTCGGGCTCGAAGAGCAGGTCGCGCGGAGGGTATCCACTCAAAGCAAGCTCCGGGTAGACGACCAGGTCCGCCTGGAGATACTCGGCTCGGCGGTGCGCAGCCAGTATTCGCTCCAGGTTACCGTCCAGGTCGCCGATACGACTATCAATTTGGGCCAGACAGATCTTCATGCCGCCAGTACCTCCCCGCCCACAGCTTGCAAGAGGTTGAGGGCCGAGAGGACGGTGTGGCCCCTCAGGCACACCTCATCCCCCAGCATAAAGGTGCGATAACCCAGCAGCAAGAGATGTGCCGCATCGCCCAGGTCGGCCGCTTCGGGCACCTCGCAACGAGCCAGAGAACCGAACAACCGGCTGGCCACAATGGCCTGCGGGTCAGCCTGCAGCACCTGGCGAAGAGCGCCCAACACCCGATGGGGACGAACCACCTCCACGTACAGATCGCCCCTGGCGGCCATCAATCGTCCGTGTCGAGAACCGTGACGACGGGTGAACTCGAGCCCACGCTGGGACTCGATCTTGCACACCACTTCGGCCCCCGGCAGGTAACGGCGTACTTCGGCCACGTCCTCGGGTCGCTCAGTGAAGCTCAGCATGATCTGACGCATCCCCAGCTCACCCATGGCCTCCAGATAAGCGCGGTCGTTATCGGTCAGGGTTCCCTCCACGGTCAGGTCGCAGGCCACGAGGTTGACCGACTCGCCTGGCCCGATCAGGCGTCGGGGACCATCCTCGAGGATCAGGCGGTCGCCCTCGGCTGCCACCACCCTGGCCATCTCCCGCCCATCCGAAAAGAAAGCGGTGGCCGGGGCGGTAAAATGCACCCGGTGGCTGACCCGTACCTCCGTGAAGGGGGGGATGGCCGCGCCCACCACCCGCAACTGGCGTGCCTTGAGGTCAACCCAGATCGGCTTGCCGCAGGCGGCCAGGCGTCGCAGGACGGGTCGAAGGTCGCCCTGGACGGGCATCACGGTGTTGAGCCGTAATCCTTGAACCAGGGGATGGGCAGCCACCTCGTCGATGAAGGTGGCATAGGGCGGAACCGTGACGATGGCCCCTATCATGCTCACCCCGCGCGGCGCGTGGTGCGCCCACGGCGACGGGTCAGGGCGGCCTCCAGGCCGCGGTCGACCCGGGCCACCGTTCCGGTCGACTGGCGGGCGGCCAGGTTGGCCTGGAAGTCGGAGTAGTGGCCCCAGTGGCGGGCGATCAGCCCCATTGCATAGTCGACAGCCCGCTTCTCGTCTTCGATGTGCAGGATGTGCTGCTCGCCCACGGCCTTGCTCCACTGCTGGTCCACATGGTCGCCCGGGCGGCCTGGTCGACGAAGAAGCCAGGCGTTATAGCGGGTGGCCAGGGCTCTCCACTCGGCCAGCGCGTCGCTGTCCTGGGTGGGGCGGTCGCCGATCACGTCGCGCACCTGAGCTTTCTTGACTCTGGGATGCATGGGCGCATCGCCGAATACGATCAAGAAGGGCTTCTCCTCGGTGGGAGCCAGGTTGACGTGGTGATTCACCCACCAGGCGAAGAGCTCGTAGCTTTCCGGCTCGTCGCCCCCGCCGCCCTCGCCGTAGATCGCTTTGAGCTGGCTTTCAAGGTTGAAGCCGCGCGAGAAGCTGGTCACCTGCAGGGGCCAGCGGTCGCAGTGGGCGTCGCCGATGGCCGCAAAGCAGATCTCGAGGTCAGGGCGATACTGGGAGAGGGTGTTGTAGAGCAGAGGCAGGCGGTCGAAGATCTCGGCCGGCCAGTGAGCCATCGAGCCGGTCACGTCCACGGCCACAATCAAAGGGTTTTTGGAGGTCGATTGCAGGCTCTTTGCCGGGCTGGTCAGGGCCTCATCGGGGCGGTGGACTCTGTAGGTGCGGGGTCCAGTGGCGGCAGCTTCGCGCGCCTCGCGGGCGCGGGCTCCGGCTCGGGCCGAGTCGAAGCGGTAGGCCCCGGGTCGGGCCCAGTCATCCATTGAGTCATCCCAGCTATACATCGGTTTGCTCCTTAGCGCGAGGTTTTATGCTTATACTCTAAAGGAGTATAATTGGTTTGTCAAGTGTCTGGAGGACAATAACAGGAGAGAGGCCAATGGAAAATCATGCGATTTGGGCTGCAGGCTTCCCGGGTGAGCACGCTCGCGGAGTTGCGAGCGACCCTGTCGTGGGCCGAGGAGGTCGGCTTCGAGGCCGTCTACTGGCCAGATCACTTGATGGGCACCCCGCTGGCGGTGGGCCCGGTCCTGGCCACGGCGGCGCAACTCTGCGGCCGGCTGCGCCTGGGTAGCCTGGTCTACGCCAATGATTTCCGCCACCCGCTTTTGTTGGCTCGTGAGATGGCGACCCTGCAGCATTTATCCGAGGGACGGATGGTATGCGGCCTGGGCACAGGTTGGCAGGAGTCCGAGTATAGGGCCGTGGGATTGGCCCTGGATCCTCCCGCCCTTCGCCTGAGCCGGCTGGAAGAAGCGGTGATCGTGATCAAACAGGCCTGGTCGGGCCAGGCCTTCAGTTTTCCCGGGCAGCACTACCAGGTGACTGACTTCACCTGCTCTCCCTCTGTGGCGCCGCCGGTGTTGATGCTGGGAGGGGGCGGATTTCGCTTGCTCTCGCTGGCCGCTCGTTATGCCGATGTAGTCAACTTCAATGCCCGCCTCGGTTCTGAGCTCGACCTTTATACCGACCAGCGTCTTGCAGAGCAAGTGGAGTGGGTGCGTCGGGAGGCCGGTGAGCGCTTCTCTCAACTGTCGTTGAGTCTGCCTGTTTACTACGGGGCGGTCGGACCGGATACACGGGCAGCCAGAGATGAGGCCGCCCTGGGACGGGGCTTTACTCCTGAGCAGGCAACTCGCAGCCCCCTGTTTCTCTTTGGGAGCATTGCGCAGGTACGCGAGCGCCTGGCCGAGCTGGCGGAGCGATATGGCATCGGACAGGTGATCCTCAGTCAGTATGGCTGCCAGCTTGAGAGCCTGGCATCCGTAATCTCAGGCTGACTCCTCGTCGTCGAGGTTGAAGCTGGCTTCCTCGTCAACGTCAAGCCCGAAATCGGCCAGCACTTCCTGGTAGAGCTCGTCAAACAGGCTGTCATGGGGCCCGATCGCTTCGTCAGGATGGATCAGCGCGGTCATACCGTCGAGGTAGGCCATGGCCTCGGGATACTCTTCTCGGCGCGAGCGCGACCACTCCTGGTATCCAGGCAGGTCGAACAGCCGTGTTTCACGTGACTCGGCCACGCGTCGCTCGAAGTCATTCATGGGGCCTCCCTTCGGGCTTTTTGCGAGGACTCCCTCGCCGGTCTAAGGGGGACTGGAACCATGGCGAAAGCCCTGGTCGGTAATGCCCGGGAACCGGCGAGCGTCGAGGGCCAGAGCAGAGGGAGCCGACGAGGTTTTCGGCGAAACAATTCAGAGGGTTTCTGCGTCTAAGGATTGGTAAGTCCAGAAGAGAAGGGTGACGGAAGACTTGATAGCTACCAACACAAACCCCTCGCGGCTCCGCTCGGCCATGGTCCTCGTGTTACTGCTTGCCAGCCTGATGCCGGCGCTGGCTGCGGGCCCCAGCGACAAGGCCAAAGCCGGAGCCTCCATGGTCACCGAGCTGATGGGCCTGGTCCAGCGCGAGTTCATCTATGAGACGACCGCGCCCAAGCTGGTCAACAGCACCATTGACGGTCTCAAAGCGGCCCTGATCGAGAAGAAGATCGATGCCACCGACCTCAAGCACGTGGAGACCAACCTCTCCACCGAGGAAGCCTACACGGCCTTCACCAACCAGTTCGTGCAGATGGCCGCCCTTCACCCCGAGCTGATGAAGGATCAGTGGCTCACCTACACGGCAACCGTTTCCATGTTGAAGGTGCTCGACGACCCCTACACCGTCTTCCTCAGCCCTTCTGAGTATCAGAAGCTGAAAGAGCAGATGAGTGGAGGCAACTTCGGGGGCCTGGGGATCTATATCGAGCTGGACGAGAAGAACGAAAAGTGGTTGACCGTGGTCGAGCCCATCGAGGATACGCCCGCGTCTCGAGCGGGGCTCAAGCCGCGCGATGTCATCATCAAGATCGACGGCAAGTCCACCAAAGGATTCACGGTTGACCAGGCCCAGTCCCATCTGCGCGGAAAGCCTGGCTCGGAAGTCACCCTGACTATTCGCCGCAAGAACGCTGGCGACCCGTTCGACGTGAAGCTCAGGCGCGAGGTTATTCAGGTGGCCACCGTGCGCGGCAACCTGGTGGAAGAGAAGGGGCATAAGGTCGGTTACGTCAAGCTGCGCCTATTCGGCGAGAAGACCAACCAGGAGCTCGAGGCGGCCATGCGTGACCTGGAGGCTCAGGGGGCCGAGGCCTTCGTGCTCGATATTCGCAACAATGGTGGCGGCTATATCGGCACAGCCGTCGACGTGTGCTCAAAGTTTCTGCCCACCGGCAGCCGGGTGGTCACCGTCAACGAGCGGGCCGCAGGGGAAACTCGCTACGACTCGCGACCCAACATGCGCAGCACGGTGCCCCTGGTCATCCTGGTCAACGAGTATTCAGCCAGCGCCTCGGAGATCACCGCCGGCGCAATTCAAGACCTTCAAGCCGGCAAACTGGTCGGGATGAAGACCTTCGGCAAGGGCAGCGTGCAGAAGATCTACCCTCTCCCGGACGGCTCGGCCATCAAGGTCACCACCGCCCACTACCTCACCCCCGCTGGCAAGGACCTCCATAAGAAGGGAGTCGAGCCCGACATCAAGGTCGAGATGCCCGGAGACAAGATCGGCACGCCGGACGATGTACAGTTCAAGAGAGCCGTCGAGATCGTGCTCTCGGAGCTGCCTGAGACCGCTCCCACCAGCGGGAAGAGTTTTCCGGACGCAATCCGGGTTTCCAGCGTGGCCGAGCAGATGCACTATCTTGAGTCCTATCAGATTCTCGATCGCAAGGTGCGCAACCAGGATGGCTTCCTGCTCGAGGAAGTGCGGGTGAAGGACCCGTCCGGAGCCGAGAAGATCATCCTGTTCGACATCTCCACGATGCTGGGCCAGTAAGGCGTGCGTCACTACCGAGCCGGCTGGGTTGCGCTGATCCTGGTCCTGGCGGTGGGCGGATCGGCCTGGCTTTTTCAGACCGCCTACCACCGCCTGCACCCGGGTCCGCCCGGGCCCCAGGGACACGTGGCCCAGCTGCTCGAAGCCCTGGAGGGCGATTACGTCAAACCTCTCACCTCGCTGACCCTGCTGAAGGGCGGGATCAAGGGGATGCGCGCCGCCCTGGAGAAAGAGAAAATCTCGGTCGAGGACCTGCCCCCGCTCACCGGGACGAAACG
Organism: uncultured Burkholderiales bacterium; assembly: GCA_964471395.1. Taxonomy (GTDB): domain Bacteria; phylum Vulcanimicrobiota; class Xenobia; order Xenobiales; family QWHO01; genus QWHO01. The sequence continues at coordinate 22,620 of CAYYHB010000048.1, forward strand.
CCAGGAACTTCTAAAGAGTTTTGACGGCCTTTTCGAGGAGTGCCTCCGTCGCTCGCAGGGTAAGTTGAGCCGGGAAGATTTGACCTATGCAGCTTTGAGGGGGATGATCGACAGCCTGGAAGATCCTTACTGCGATGTGATGACACCCAAAGAGAACGCCGAGTTTGAGTCCGAAATGGCCGGCGGGAACTTTGGAGGCATCGGTATTTACATCGAAGCCGACCCGCGTCACCAGAACCGTCTTACCGTCACCGAGCCGATCGAGGGCAGCCCGGCCGAGAAGGCAGGCTTCCGTCCAGGCGACCTGATCGTCAAGATCGGCGAGCGCTCGACGAAGAACATGAGCGTGGAGGATGCTGCCAATCTGATCCGGGGACCGAAAGGCACCGAGGTCGTCGTCACGGTGCAGCGTCCGGGAGGTAAGCCGAAGACGCACCGCCTGAAGCGGGCCACTATCCACGTCAGCAGCGTCAACTCCAAGATGCTGGCCAAAGACATTGGCTACTTGCGCTTGCGCATGTTCGGCGATGAGACCGATCAGGAGTTTGCCGAGGAGCTTGACGAGCTGCGTGAGAAAGGCGCCAAAGCCTTGATCTTGGACCTTCGCAACAATGGAGGCGGTTACGTCACCGCGGCCGAGTCAGTTTGCTCGCACTTTCTGGACAAGGGCCAGCTGATCGTGAGCGTGGTCAACAGCCGCACCTCGCGCAACGAGAGCTACACTTCTAACGGAAGCGACCTCCAACCGCTCCCTATGGTGGTGTTGATCAACCGCTTCTCGGCCTCGGCCTCGGAAATCACCGCTGGCTGCCTGCAAGACCATCATGTGGCCACCCTGATGGGCGAGACCAGCTACGGCAAAGCGAGTGTCCAGAAACTGCTGGAGTTGGAGGATGGCGGCGCGGTCAAGTTCACCGTGGCCCATTATCTTACGCCTGAGGGGCGCGATATCCACCACAAGGGGATCTCCCCCGATATCGAGCTTGAGGATTCGGACGTCGCTCCGGGGGAGGACGATCCCATGCTGCGGGCTGCTACCCGCCAACTGGAAAAACGCCTGGTCAAGCTATGAGCCCCCTGGAGGTCTCCCTGCGCAGCCTCCCCGACGCCCCCGGGGTTTATGTGATGCGCGACAGGCAGCAGCGCGTGCTCTACGTAGGCAAAGCCAGCTCGCTCAAGAGCCGGGTGCGCTCTTATTTTCAGCCCGGCCAGGATCTGACCTTGCGTATTCAGGCTATGGTGCGGCGGGTGGCCGGTCTGGAAACCTACGTGGTGGCCAGCCCCATGGAAGCGCTGGTACTCGAGTGCAACCTGATCAAGCAGCACCGTCCCTACTTCAACGTAAAATACCGCGACGACAAGCGGTATCCATTGCTGGAGGTGACCACGTCCGAGACCTACCCCCGGCTCAAGCTCGTGCGCGCTCGACGCAACAACAAGAATCGCTACTTCGGGCCCTTTCCCGACGCCGGAGCTCTGCGGCGTACGATAAAGATCCTGCAGAACGTCTTTCGGATTCGTACCTGCAAAATCCCCATGACGAAGGTGATCGAGCGGCCTTGTTTGGATTACTACATCGAGCTCTGCACCGCCCCCTGTACTCGCTTCGTGACGGTGGAGGACTATGGCCGCCAGGTGGAGCTAGCCCTGGAGTTTCTAGAGGGCCACACCGACCGGCTGATGGGCACCCTTCGCCAGGAAATGGCCGACCAGGCCCGGGCTTTGCAGTTCGAGCAGGCCGCCCGGCTGCGCAACATGCTGGCCGACCTCGAACGAGTCAGCGAGAAGCAGCGGGTGGTGCTCCCCGAGCCCGAGGACGAGGACTACGTGGCCCTGGTGGCCCACCGCTCCCAGGTGGGAGTGCAGATCATGCAGGTGCGCGAGGGCAAACTGGTGGGCCAGCATCACGTGCTGCTCGAGACCCACGGCGAGCAGGACGAGTCAGCCCAGATGGCGGCGGTGCTCAAGCAGTACTACCAGGAGGCAGGTTATCTCCCGCGCCGCATTCTCACCAGCCATTCCCCGCTCGAGCCTGAGCTCCTGGCCGAGTGGCTAAGCCAGTTGCGCGGACGTCCGGTTGAGCTGCGGGTGCCCCAGCGGGGGGATAAGAAGCGTTTGATGGAGCTTTGCGGCGAGAATGCTCGCCAGGCAGTCGAGCGCGAGGCGCTTACCCCCTCTCGCTTCGAGCGACGTCGCCGAGGCTTAGAAGAGCTGCGCGAAGCGCTGGCCCTGGAAGAGCTGCCCTGGCGCATCGAATGCGTGGATATCTCCAACCTGCAGGGCAAACAAGCGGTGGGTTCGCTGGTAGCCTTCGAGCACGGGGTGCCACGTCGCGATCGCTATCGCCGCTTCAAGATCAAGACCAAGGATACGCCCGATGATTTCTGGATGATGGGCGAGGTGCTTACCCGCCGTTTCAGCGCCTTCCTGGCCGGAGACCCCAAGTTCAGCGAGCTTCCCGATCTGTTGATCGTCGACGGGGGCAAGGGGCAGCTCGGGGTGGCCCGCACTGTGCTGGAGCGACTGGAGCTGTTTGGCACGGTGCAACTGGCGGCGCTGGCTAAAGAGAATGAATGGCTGTTCGTCCCCGGACAGAGCGAGGCGATTGTGCTGGCCCGAGGCACCGATGGTTTGGCGGTCATCACCCATCTTCGCGACGAGGCCCATCGTTTCGCTATCACTTACCATCGCAAGTTGCGCGGTCAGGCCTTCACCCGTAGCGGTTTGGAGAGCGCCCCGGGCATCGGCAAGGGGCGCCGTGATGCGCTGTTGCGCCATTTTGGGTCGCTTAAGAAATTGCAGGAGGCCCCCGTAGAAGAGTTGGCCCGGGTAAGCGGGATAGGCGAGCGTCTTGCGGCCATGCTGTACGCCCACCTGCATCCGGAAGGAGAGGCTGAGCGCAGGCTCCTGAGCGACCGAGAGAGAACCAGAGACCATGGCTGAGGCGGATTTCGTCATCATTACCGGGCTTTCGGGGGCGGGCAAGAGCCTGACCATGAAGTGCTTCGAAGATCTTGGTTTTTTTTGCGTGGACAATCTGCCGCCCGCATTGATCCCCAAGTTTGCCCAGCTTTGCGCGGCCTCCAGCGTGAACCAGATGGCCCTGGTGATCGATGTGCGCGGCCGGCGGTTCTTCCCTGAGCTTCGCCGCTCGCTCGAAGAGCTCACTTCGCTCGGCTTTGTTCCCCGCATTTTGTTCCTGGAGGCTGACGACCGGGTCCTGGTGCGGCGCTACTCTGAGAGCCGACGGCGCCACCCGCTTGCTCCTGGCGGTGGCATTCTGGAGGGGATCAGAAAGGAGCGCGAGGCATTGGCCGAGTTGCGCGACATGGCCCAGAACATCCTCAACACCTCCAAGCTCTCTCCCAACCAGCTGATGCGGGCCAGCCGCAAGTTCGCGGACAGCCGCGAAGCCAGCATGCGCATCGCAGTGCACGTGCAGAGCTTTGGATTCAAGTATGGCCTCCCCCTGGACGCCGACATGGTGCTGGACGTGCGCTTTCTACCCAATCCATTCTATGTGCCCGAGCTCTCGCCCATGTCAGGCCTGGACGCGCCGGTTCGCGATTACGTGATCAAGCGCCACGAGGCGCAGGATTTCCTGGACAAGGCTCAGTCGCTCCTGGAATCAGTACTGCCAGCCTTTCTCGAGGAGGGTAAGCAGAACCTGACCGTGGCCGTGGGCTGCACCGGTGGCCGACACCGTTCCACCGCCATGTCCGAGCAACTGGGCGAACGGTTGCGCAGTTCCGGCTACAGTGTCAATGTGCAGCACCGCGACGTGGCTCAGGCCGAGCATCTGGCGGCCCGATGAAAAACGTCTTCATGTGGTTGGTGCCCGGCCTGCGGGTCAAGCGATGGCTGCTGGTGTGCTGGCTGGGTCTGCTGCTCTTCACGGCCGGCTCGATCTTGTTGGTAGAGGTGCCTTTCGGCAGCCTGAGCCGGCTCTGGCGCATCCTTACTCCCCTCCAGGCGGGTTTGCTAGCAATGGCCGCCATGGCGGGGGGAATCTGGATCATCCTGCAAGGTATGCGCGGCTGGTCGCAAGTTATCTATCAGTTGGGTGGGCCCAAGGATCGGCGCCAGATGGTGGAGGTGCTCTATGAGCGTCACCAACTGCGGCGAGGGCTCAAGATCGTGGCCATCGGCGGTGGCACAGGCCTGGCCAGCCTCTTGCGCGGTTTGAAGCAGTATACGAGCAATCTGGTCGCCGTCGTGACGGTCTCCGACGACGGGGGGAGCTCGGGCCGGCTCTCCAAAGAGCTGGGCGTGCTGCCTCCGGGCGACGTGCGCAACTGCCTGGT
>CAYYHB010000049.1:0-26894 GCA_964471395.1 uncultured Burkholderiales bacterium
AACATGCCAGATCACCCCAGATCACGCCCCTGCTTATCTACCCGGGGAACCTACACCGAACGAGTCACCCACACATGGTCGGGACGATGACGCGCTTCGCTTACGAACGGGTAGAGGGCCAGCAGCCGGGTTGCTCCGGCGTCTAGCTAATTCCTGAGCAGGTACAAGCCGCTCAGAATGAGTCCGGTCGAGAGCGCCAAGAAGAAGATTCGCGCACCGGTGCGGCCGAGCAGGTCGGCCACCGGCCGGGTGCGCCGGTGGTACCACTGCCAGGGGTTTGGACTGAGGGCCGCCAGGAGGTTCAGGGTTCCGGCCAGGATGAGCAGCCAGCCATACAGCATGGAATGAGGATTCTCATCGGCCCGAGTTGATCCCTCGGGCTACACTCCTGCAATGGCGCCGCGCCAATTCTTGAAGCTTTCTTACGCGCGGCGCCTTAGAAGGCCATGAAGCCTCCATCCACCGCCACAGTCTGGCCGGTAACGAAGCTGGAGCGGGGCGAGAGCAGCCAGAGCACGACGTCCACGATCTCGTGCATCTGGGGTACGCGCTTCATGGGAAGCAGGTCGGCCCGACCTCCGGGTGGTGGTCGGTGAAACACCAGGCGGGCCCTTGCCGGGCCAGCCCGGCTGCCACGGCTCGACCGATTCCCGAGCTGGCGCCGGTGACCAGGGCTACCTTGCCCTTGAACTCGGTCATGGGTAGCTCACTTCGTGCCGCGCGACTTCACGGCCAACCTGACTCCCCCCACGACCAGTGCGCCGTTCTGAACCTGAACCGCGGCCGGTCCGGCCTCGGGCTCACTCTCCCTGCGCTTCTCCAGCACGGTTTCCAACTCGTCCAGCGAAACCAGGCCCTGGCTCAGCCCCAGGTGGGTGCGGCCGTCTGAGGTGGTGGTCAGGCCCAGGCGGACCCGCCCGGGCATCGGGTTGCTGTCGGCCCAACGCAGTCCCCGCTGAGCATCCAGAATGTGCAGCGTGGACTCATGATTGCTGTACCCCGGCGTGGTGGTAACCACGATCAGGCTCTTCTGGCTGACGGCCGGCGGCCACTGGGCACCGGGCGGAAGCGGCGCATGCCAGGCCATCTGGCCGTCGAGCTTGAACGCGACCAGCTCGCCGTTGCCTTGCAGAGTGTAAATCAGGTCGCCCGGTCCTCTCACCGGGGTCAGGTTGCGCAGCTCGTTGGTTTCCCGGACAGCGGAGAAGTCGCTCTGCGCGACGACGGGATCTTGCGGGGGCGTGCCGGACCAGAGGACGTCCCCGGTCTGGCCCGAGCGAGCCGCCAGGCAGCCCGACTCGACGGCGTAGACGCGGCCATCGGCCACCAGGGCCGGGGCGCGGCCGCTGAGAATCCGGGGTTGCTCCTTCCTCCACAGCACCGCGCCGGTCTGGCCGTCCACGCCGACGGCCTGCGAGCCCAGGCCAACCACGACCAGAGAATCGTCCGAAGAGCTCGAGATCTTGGCGCCGTATGCATCCACGCCCGACCCCAGACTGGCCGTCCAGGTGGGCTCCTCCGAGCCGGGCTGGAAGGCCATCAAGGTCGTCCCGGCGCCGTTCTCGAAGGTCGCCAGCAGGCGTCCCGATGGGCTGAACTCCATGGCGGTGCGGTTGGTGAACCAGCTCCCAGACGGGGCCACCGCCAGAGAGGCCTCGGGCTGACCGCTGACACCGTCTAGAATCTGGATCGTCATCGGGTTCTGATCCAGTGCCGCGACCAGCTCTCCGCCCGGGCTCACGGCAAAACGGGTGTGGTAGAAATCCGGCTGGGACTGGTGAGTCCAGAGAACCTCGCCAGTTCCCGGCTCACGAGCGCTGAGCCGATTCTGGTCGGCTTCCAGCACGCACACAGGAGCTTCCCCCCGCGCCAGCATCCGATACCCTTTGAAGGAGCTGTCCAGGTCGAGCGGCTGCATCCGATCGGGCGAGACGGTCACAAGCTCCTGAGCGGCCCGGCCTTCCTCGGCCTGGTCGAGCTGACGCATGGCGCCCGTCAGCGTGAGGCCCCCGTTGGCGCGGACGGGCTGGCTCGCGAGAGGAAAGTTCATGGGCTGAGCTTACTCAAGACCACCGAAATTGCCCTGAAAGTCAGTGAACCTGGCGGGCCCCGGCTGGAGTTCTATATCCTGCCGCCCCTTTGAAGGCCAGTTCACTTCTCGTGGGCAAATTTCGTCTGGTTGACTGTTATCCTCTCAATGTGTTACAAGAGTACACACAAGAGGTGTGAGATAATGGGTAAATCTTCCAGCGTCCGAAGAAGCTTTGCGTTGCCCCGAGCCCTCCTGGACGAAGTGATCGCGGCCGCGCCGCCTGAGCTGCAACACAATTTGAACGGCCTGGTCAAAGAGGCGCTTCGGGAGTACGTGGCCCGGCGGCGCGAAGAAGAATTCGCCCGAGCAATGGCTGCGATGGCCAAGGACGAGCATGTCGTCCGTGAGTCTCGGCTCATCAGTGAGCAGTTCCAAGCCGCTGAGGGGGACGGTCTGTAAATGGCGCTGCGCGGAGAGGTCTACTGGGCACGGCTCGATCCGGTTCAGGGACGTGAGCAGTCGGGCCGCCGGCCGGTCCTCGTCGTTTCCTCTGATGCCATCAACACGCAGCCGCTGGTCGTAACGGTCGTCGTGGGAACGAGCTCGAGGCGCGTCGAGCGGAATTACCCGACCAACGTCCGGGTGGGCGCGAGCGATTCGGGGCTACCCGAAGACACGGTCTTCCTCTGTTTCCAAATTCGCTCTCTCGACCACGGCCGTCTGGAAGGTCTGGCGGGGAGACTGAATGGCCAGGCAATGGGCGAGATCGATCAAGCACTCAAGCGCGTGCTGAGCCTCTAAAGTCAAGTGCTGAAGGTTTTGCAGTAAACTGGCGCTGAGGGAAGGCTTCAGCTTTCTTTCAGTCCTCTCTTGCACACTCAGGCAAATACAAGAGGGGACACCACCACCATGAGCTTGCCGATTCCCAGCTGGGCCCAGGGCCCGCTCGAGTCCTTCCGCACCTCCCAGACCCTGCCCGGGGCCACCCGCCAGGAGATTCCCGCCGGCCAGGTCTCGGATGTCGACCAGAACATCCGCACCAACGTGGACGAGGTCATCTCGGGCGATGAGACCGAGTTCGACAAGTTCAGGGGTCAACCCGGCAAGTTCGGCATGGACGACTTCCTGACGGCCGAATGGACCGGCGACACCCGCAACGGCACGTTCGTCGAGACCGTCAAGGGCGACCGGGGCGACCAGGCCTTCATCTACGCCGAGTTCACTCCCACCAGCTCCAGCATGGTCATGCTCTCCAAGCAGAGGGGCCAGGTGACCGGCACCGCTCGCCAGGTCGATACGGCCCATCCCGAGCGCAGCTTCGAGCTCGTCAGCAACGAAGACTTCAAGATCGCACGCTGACAGCACCCTCCAGGTGAGATTCGCGCCTCAACCGACAGGCGAGGCGCTGCGCGCCACCCGGAATCCGAATCCTCTGTAAGCCCCGCCGGTCACCTCGGTGGTATGCCGGATGGCGTCAAACGGCTTGAGCGTCCCGTTCGACCAGGCCCCGCCCTTGAGCACCGTCGACCCCGGACGGCGAGAGGATGCGCTATCCACATACTCCAGCGCGTTGCCCACCATGTCCACCACCCCATAGGGAGAGACGTTGCCGGCCGCCTCGTGGGCGTCCACCGCAGCAAGGCCCGCTCCCTCGTGGTTGCAGACCTGCGGGTCCCACTCCTCGCCCCACGGATAGCGCCGCCCGTCCGTGCCCCGAGCCGCTTTCTCCCACTCGAGCTCGCTGGGCAGGCGGCACTCGGCCCACTCGCAGAACGCCCGGGCGTCGAAGCTGGTCACGTTGACCACCGGGAAACGGGCCTCCGCCTCCGGGTAGCCCTCGCGCCACCCCCCCTCGCTCACGTAGCCGGTGGCTTCCACGAACTCGCGGTACTGCTCGTTGGTCACCGGATAGCGGGAGATCTCGTAGGCCTCCAGCGGCACCGAGGCGTTGTCGCGCCCGAACAGGAACTTGCCCTCCGGGATGGCCACCCATTCGATCAGGTCGGCCCGCGGGCCCACCTCGGCCTGGTCGGCGATCGAGCGCAGCGTGGCTCCCTCGTGCACCTGGCAGGCGGTGGCGAAGAGCTCCTGGGTAGAGTCGCCGAGCACCTGGGCGGCCGTGGCCAGGCTCAGCCCGTGGGGCGGGCTGCCGGTGGCCACCAGGGCCGCCGTGGCCGCGATCCGGTTGGCCAGTGAGTGCACCTGGTCTACCCGCTCCTGCAGTTTCTGGCTGGCCGGGTCCTGGGCGCTGGGGCGCAGCTCGCGCGTCTCGCGGCAGATCTCCCGCAACGCCTGCGAGAGCGGCTTGAGCGCCTCGGGCCGGCTCTCCAGGGCCAGGTTCACCTGGCGCTGCAGCACCCTGAAGCTTCCGGACAGGTGGTCGGGAATGCTCTCGAGCAGGGCCGGCTCCTCGCGCGGGTCCAGGTCATCGAAACGAAGCTCGAGCTGGCCCTGCTCCCCCGGCCCTTCCATGACGATGCGAAAGCCAAAGCCGTTGTAGCTCGACTCGGGCGTCTCGGAGGTGTGCCGGATGCAGTCGAACGGCTGGTTGTGCCGGGTCACGTAGTTGGTCCAGGCCCCGCCCTTGAGCAGCACCGACCCCGGCCGGCGGCTCGTGCCCCCGTCCACGAACTCGAGCACGTTGCCCACCATGTCCACCGCCCCGAAGGGCGACACGTTCCCCTTGTGCTCAAAAGCCGTGACCGGCGTGGTGCCGGTGGAGTCATTGTTGCACCGGCGTGGGTCCCACTCGTTGCCCCAGGGGTACTTGCGAGCGTCCGTGCCCCGGGCCGCCTTCTCCCACTCTTGCTCGGTGGGCAGCCGCCCCCCCACCCAGCGCGCGAAGGCCTGGGCGTCGTAGAAGGTCACCTGGGTGACCGGATGCTCTCCCCGCGACTCGTCGCCCGCCGTCCAGCCTCCCTGCACCTTGTGCCGGGTGGCCTCCACGAAGGCGGCGAATTGCCGGTTGGTGACCGGGTAGCGGCTGATGCGGTAGGCGGGCAGGGTCTCCAGGCGGTTCTCCAGCCCGAACTTGAAGCTGCCCGCCGGCACTTCCACCATCGGCACCAGGTCGGGTGGGGCCGGGCGACCGAGTACGTGGTTGGTGCGCTCGAGCTCGCGCGCCCCGCCGTAGACCTCCTCCAGGCCGCTCTGCAGCTCCTCGAGGCCCTGGCGCAGCACCGCGTGACAGCCCGCCACCGGCGCCGGGCTGACGGCCAGGCTGGCGTAGAGGTTGATCTGGTTGACCGTGGCCATGAGGTTGGCCACCGAGCGAGCGTGCTGGGGCTCGAAGGGGGCCGCGGCCGCCAGGGGAGCGTTGCGGGCCAGCCGGGCCAGCTTCTTGAGGTCCTCGGGCAACTCGCCCACCTCGCCAGAGCCCGAGCACACCTCGTCCACCCGGGTCTCGATCTTGCGAACGAAACGAGCCACTTCCGGCGGCAGGGCCGAGCCTGGACGGCTGACGGGAGTGAGAAGCTCCATCGGAGCGCCATTTTAACCGTTCCCACCGAACGGTCTGTTGCGATTTCTGGCCTGGATTGTAAACTTGTCCCCGCCTCAAATGACGTTGCAGCGACGACAGAGCGGGTGATCGCTGGCCGAACGAGCTCTCAGGGGATCCCCGATCATCGGCCATCCGTTCATGGCGTTCTCGGCCGCCGTCAGCCCCTCCACCTCGACTGCACCAGGCCTGCCGCTGAGCTGGGCCGGGGGAGGAGGCCCAATACGTCTCCTGCTCTCGAAGGCAGTTCGCGTTTCATGGAGAAGATAGGGCATAACGCGTCGGAGGAGCATCGCTGATGAATTTCATTCTGGGCCTGGTGGAGTGGGCGGAGGCGTTTCTCAAGGGGCGCGACCGCACCTATCTGATCGGGGCGGGAGCTGTGGCCCTGCTGGTCTTCTGGGTCTTCCTCTCGCTGGTCCAGAGCCTGTGGGGAGTGATCATGGTGCTGGCCATCTCGGCCGGCCTGGGCTACGCCGCCGAGCGCTTCTACCCCGCCAAGACCAGCTACGGCATGGTGGGCGTGACCGTCATCGGGCTGATCGGCGCCCTCATCGGCCAGCGCCTGCTGGGCACGCTGGGCCCCTCCATCGCCGGCGTGCGCATCATCCCCGCCTTCGCCGGGATCCTGATCGTCAACTGGCTGGTGCGCTCGATGCGGCTCGCGTCGCGGGCTCGCACCCTGGACAGGTACAACGCCAAAGTGGCCGAAGACCCCCTGATCTTGTCCAAGCTCGAGGAGTATCGCATCGTCGAGCGGATCGGATCGGGCGGCTATTCCAAAGTGTACCGGGCCGTCCCCGACCGCACCCTCAACGAGGAAGAGTCCATCGCCATCAAGATTTTCAACGAGGACGCCATCAAAGACGAGGAGTTCACCCGCCGTCTCGAGCGCGAGATCGAGCTCATGCAGCGGCTGGATCATCCCGGCATCGTCAAGGTCTTCAAATCCGGCCGCCAGGCTGATCTGCACTTCATGACCATGGAGTACGCCGACGGCGAGACGCTCTCGGATCGCCTGCGTGAGAAGTGGCCCGGTCTGGGCGAGTCGGTCGACCTGACCATCGCCATCGCCGGCGTGCTCGGTTACGCCCACAAGCTGGGCGTGGTGCATCGCGACATCAAGCCCGACAACATCATGCTCACGAAGAGCGGCCCCCGCATCCTCGACTTCGGCCTGGCCCGCCCCGAGGGCCGCTCCAGCCTGACCCAGGCCGGCACGGCGCTGGGCACCCCCACCTACATGTCCCCCGAGCAGATCCGCGACGACGAGCACGTGGACGGCCGCTGCGATCAGTATGCTCTGGGCTGCGTGCTGTTCGAGCTGATCACCGGGCGGCGCCCTTTCGAGGGCGATCAGTCGGTGCAGATCATGATGAAGCACCTCAACGAGCCCCTGCAAGACCCGCGCAAGCTCAACGCGGCCATCTCCGAGAACCTGGCCAAGTGCGTGTGGTACATGATGGCCAAGGACATGAAAAACCGCTACCCCAACATGGAGGCGGTCGTGGCCCAGCTCAAGCTGGTCCAACAAGAGCTCAAGTCCCGCCCTGCTGAGGCCGCGGGCAAGAAGTAATCAGCGCCGCTTACCCACCCGCACCCCGCCCACGATCACCGCGTCCTCGTGCTCGGCCAGCGTCTGGCCGTCACCCTCGAGCATCGTTTCCATGGCCCGGTCCAGGCTCTCGCCCACGATCATCGACTGCAGCACCCGGGTCAGGCAGTGGCCCGGATCGCGCCCCTGGAGCAGGCCCAGGGCCCGGGCCTGGCCCAGGCTGCCCAGCACGCGCCAGGCCTGATCCGGGCCCAGCTGACCGAGGATCTTCATGCCCTCGCTCGAGGCCGCCACCAGCGTCTCGACGGCTGAGCCCTGCAAGCTCTCGAGATCAAGCGACACCTCGCGGCCTTCGCGCACGGCTTTCAAACGAAGGTCCCGAATGCCCAGCGCCTCCCCGGGTCCGTCCTGGTTCCACTGCTTCGGTTTCACCGCAAAGCGAAGCTGCACTGTGCGCCCGCTGTAGGCCGACAGATCCACCGAGCGCTGGCCCCAGTCCGCGCTCAGGCCGGGGAACTGCTGCAGGCTCGTGTAGCTCTGCCCGTCCACGCTGATCTCCAGCTCGGCCAGGTTGGTGTCCACCCGCAGATCATGCTTTTGCGAGAACTCCACCCGCACGTCCCGCAGGCCTGCCAGGGGCAGGGGCGGCGTGGTCAGGTGCTGCTCCATGGGAGCCCCGATGAACAGGCGGTCGACCCAGGCCGACCCCTGGCGACTCCAGCTGCCCACCGCCGTCCACTCCGGCTGGCTGCGGGCCAACTTCTCGGCCGCCTCCAGGGCCTGCGGATCGGTCCCAGCCATCTTGAGGTAGAGGTCCTCCGCCTTCAAGGCGGAGGTCTCGGCCAGTCGGCTGGCCAGGGTGAACAGGCGGCTTCGTTGGGCCATGTCGGCCGGACCCTGAGAGGAGACCAGCGGCCAGGCCGCGGCCGCCTGCTCCACCCCGCAGCTTTGGGCCAGCGCGATCAGCGCCTCCTGGCGCTGATCAAAGTCCGCTCGCCCCAGCTCGGGGGCCAGGCCGGGCCACAGCTTCAGGGCCTGCACGCTGTCGTCCAGCTTCGCTCCCAGCTCGCCCAGGGCCACCATCGACTGCGAGCTGCCCCCGGCCGCTTGCAGGGCCCGGGCCACCAGGCTCGCGTCCCGGGTCTCCTCGAACACCGTCTGCCGGGGAGCCGAAGCAGCGCTCCGTCCCACCACCTTCAGCCCGGCCAGCTCGAAGGCGTTGCCGGGGCCGCGCTGGTCCCAATGCTGTGGGGCTACCCGCAGGCGCAACTGGACGGTCTTTCCCAGGTAAGCCGCCAGGTCCACCTCCTGGTCGGCCCATTCGGTGGGCTCGGCCCCCTCGAACCTGGTCAGCGAGGTCCAGGTCTTTCCCTCATCCGAGGAGATCTCCAGCTCGGCCGTGTTCTTGGCCACCCGCAGGTCGTGTTTGGCGGAGAACACCACTCGGGCCGACTCCAGGGCGGTCAGCCGGATGGGTGGCGTGGTCAGGCTGTTTTGCGGCGAGGCCCCGATGAACAGCCGGTTGCTCCATACCGTGCCGCGCTGCGCATCCTGGCGGGTCTCCCAGACCCCTTCGCGGGACCAGGAGGGACGGTTGGCCAGCAGGCTGTCCAGGGCCGCGGTCGCCCGCTCGTCCAGGGGCTGGCTGCAGAGGTTGCGGTAGACCGGCGCCAGGTCGTCCAGGCTGGCCCCGGGGGGAGCGGTGCGGGCGGCGATGTCCAGCCAGCGCACCCGGCTGAGCTCGGCTCCGCTCCCCTCGTCGAGCAGCGGCCAGGCGCTGGCCGCGGTGGCCGTCCCCATCCGACCGGCCAGCTCGCTCAGAGCTCCCGCTCGCTCGGACAGTCTGTCCGGCCGACTCAGCACGAGCGGCCACAGCTCTAGAGCCTGGCGGGCGTCGCCCGGGCCGGCGGTCAGCTGGCTCAGGGCCTGCAGCGCTTCCTCGCGCTTGCCTTCGGGCAGGTTGGAGAGGCCTTCCAGGGCCTCGTCCCAGAGCTCGCCGGAGCTGCCCAGGGGGGTGCTCACCCGGCCCCAGGCCGTCTCGCCCTGGAGCTTGAGGTGGCGGATCGAGAGCGCCTCCCCCGGCCCGTCCTGATTCCACGCTTTTGGCTTGACCGCAAAACGCAGCCTCACCGTTTTGTCCGCATACCGCGACAGGTCGAGCTGCACATCCTGAAGCTCGGACGAGGTCCCCTTCAGCTCGAGCAGGCTGGTCCACTCCTGCTTCGGGCCTTCCTCGGCCACCTCGATCGTGGCCAGGTTGCCGTCCACCCTCAGGTCGTGCCGCTCCTGGAGGGTGAGTTGCGGCGAGCGCAACCGGGCCAGCGAGAGCGGGGGGCTGATCAGCTCGTTCTGGGTGGAGGCCCCGATGTAGAGCCGGTTGCTCCAGCCCTGATCGCTCACGTCCCAGGCCCCCACGCTCTTCCACTCAGGTTGCGCGGAGGCCAGCTCGCGCAGTGCTTCCAGCCCGGCCGGGGAGAGCTTGAGCGAGGAGAGATGCCGGGTGCGCTTGAGCAGGGTTTCCAGCGGCGTCTCGGGGGCCGACAGGTGGGCAACCAGGGCCAGATCCCGGGCTTGCTGCGCCCCCGCCAGGTGCGGCCAGATCTGAGCGGCGGCGCTCACCCCCACCCGCGAGGCCAGCTCGCCCAGGGCGCTCCAATCCTTTTCGGGTGCCAGCGCTCTCAGCTCCAGCGCCGCTCGGGCCCCTCCCACCTGGCCGGCCAATCTCGCCAGGGCGGGCAGCTCGGACGGCTCGCGCAGCAACTGCGTGGGGCCCGCCAGCTCTGCCTGAGTGGCCACCTCGACCGTCTGACCCAGGCTCTGGCCGGTGATCCTCAGGTCTGAGATGCTCAGCGCCTCGCCCGGCCCGTTCTGGTCCCAGTGCTCCGGCTTGACCACGAAGCGAAGGTGCAGCTCTTTGCCGTCATAGGCCGAAAGGTCCACGCTCTCGGCCTCGGGCCCACCCCGGATGCCCGGGAAGCTGGCCAGCTGGCTCCAGCTCTTGCCGTCCGGGCTGGCTTCCAGCCAGGCCCGATTCTTGTCCGCGCGCAGGTCGTGCTGCCGAGTGAACGCGAGCCGGCAGCCGGTCAGGTGGGCCAGAGACAGGACCGGCAGCTGCAGGCTGTTCTTGGGAGTCGCCCCGATGTAGAGCTTGTTCACCCAGCGCCCGCCCGAGAGCTCCCAGTCGCCTTCCTTCTGGAGCGAGAGCTGACCGGACAGCTCCCCGAATGCCTGCAGCTGGGCGGCGTCCAGGTTGGCCTCCCGCAGGGCCCGGTAGCCGACGACCGGCTCTCCCGGCCAGGTCTGCTCGGCCAGCTGCAATCGCTGCACCCGCTCGGCCCAGGGCGAGGTGTCCAGTGGCGAGGCCAGCTCGGCGTAGGTGGACCGGGCCTTCTCCCAGCCCTTCTGCTCGATGAGCTGCTCGAGCTTCTGGCGGCGCTCGGCGAAGTCGGGGCTGGCCCGGTCGGGTGCGAGCAGCTCGCTCCAGGCTGTCACCGCCTGGTCGGCATTCTGGAACCTGGCCGCCATGGCGCTCACCTCGGGGTAGCCTTCCGGGTCCAGCGCCACCAGCTTCGCAAGCCCGGCCTGGGTGGGCTTGAAGGGCTTGAGCTCGCTCGCCAGCGCCATCAGCTCCTGGCCCTGCGCCCCCGAAGGCATCGAGGCGTAGAGCCCGGCCCACCCCGCGGGATCCAACCCCGCCCGCTGCAGCAGCTCACGCGACGACTGCAATCGTTCGGGCTCGAAGGCCAGCTTCTCTGCCTTGCAGGTGCGCCAGGCTTCCAGAGCCGGCTGCCCCTCTCGCGCCAGCCTGGCCAGCTCCGGCCCCCGGGACACGAGCTCTGCTCCCAGCTCCTCGGCCGCCTCCACCGCCCAGGCGGCGGACACCCCCACCATCTGCTGGAAGGCTGCCTGACGGGCGGCATAGTCCTTACCTTCCACCGCCGCCAGGGCCCGCCGGGCCAGCTCGAGGTCGCGCGTGTCGGCCACCGCCTGGCTCCAGCGCTCCTGGTCGTAGCCGTCCTTGCGCCCCAACTCCAGGGCCTGCACGGCCGCCCGGGGCTCGAGCCAGCGGGCCAGGCCCTGCAGCTCGTCCAGCGTGGGCTGCAGGGGGGCCTCGGGCGGCGTGTTCGCCAGCACCGCCGGGTAGAGCGTGTCCAGCTGTGGCCCCAGCAACTGCCTGGCCAGCTCCACCCGCTCGGAAAGGGGGCGCGAGCTGCCATCGCGGCGCACCAGCTCCCAGGCCTGCTCGGCCTGCTTGCCCGCCAGCTTGCTCAGAGAGTCGGCCTGGGTCTTGAGCTGCTGCAGCTCGCTCAGGGGAGGAGCCTGGAGCTGAGCGACCGTCAGGCTGGTCAGTCGCAGGCCCTGGTGGGAGACCTCCACGGGGGCATCGGGGGCCAGCTTCTCGGCCGAGAGATAGGTGGCCAGGCTCGTTCCGCTGGACAGGCTGTAGCCTTGCTCGGCCAGCCCCTTCAGGCTCTCGGCCAGCTCGGGACGGGCCAGCTTGCCGGCCTCGAGCTTGCCCTGCTCGAAGGCCTCGAAGAGCGCGCTCTCTCGCTCGGGCGCCGGTCCCTGGCTCAGGGCCAGGTAAGCCAGGTAAGCCGCCCCCGGCGCGTGGGTGGCCGCCAGCGCCTGCCCCAGGGCGACGTCGCCCAGCTGAGCCGGCGAGCCGGCGTGAAACGCGTGGAACTGCCCCAGCCGCTCGGTGCTCTCGAGCTTGATCCACTCCTGGCTCGGCATCTGCACGCGCACCTGGGGCTCGTCCTTTTGCAGCTCCTGGGCCACCTTCTCGGCTCCGGCCGCCTTCCAGCTTTTTTGAAACAGCCAGTTGCGCCCCAGCACCTCGAAGCTGGCCCCGCGCTCGGCCAGCTGTTGGGCCAGCGTCAGGGGAGGCAGGTCGACGGGCGCTGCCGCCACCGGCCGCCGGGGGGCGGGCAGGCAGGAGTCGCAAGGGCCTGCGGGACGGATCTGCACCCCATGAGTTTAGGGTCCAGCCCTGAAAAGCCTCACAAATCTCGTCAGCTCAAGGCCGGGGTGCGACGGAAAGTGAGCCAGCGTCTCAGCGCCACCACCGTCCAGACCGCCTCCACCAGGCCGAAGGGCCAGGCGCCCTGCAGAAAGCCATACACCGAGCCCAGCGCGCAGGCTACCGCGAAGCCCAGAATACACCAGTGGGAGCGGTTTTCCAGGGCGTAGAAGATAAGCCCGAGGCTCACGGCTCCCAGGCCAAAGGCTGTCAGAGGGTCCATGGCGTCACTTTATCCACCCGACCTGAGAAGTTCCTGAAACAGCTCGAATCGCACCCTGCCCGGAGCGGGGGGCTGCCGGCCGCCTGAGGGTCGCGGCTCAACGCGTCAAGGGCGCCGGGCTTCCACCCAGCCCCAACTCCCTGCGCAGCCATCCGATGTCGTTGCGTTGCTCGGCGGGCAGGTTGGCCTCTCGCATCTCGAAGTCGCTCAGCAGCGCCCTCAAGCGCTCGCGCAGGCGCGGAGTCCGGGCCGCTTCCCGGGGGGTAACCCCGTCCAGGGCTGGCACCCCCTCGTCCAGCCAGCGCCGCATCCAGTCCTGCTTGAAGGCCATCAGGGCCGCCAGTTGGTCCGGGTCGAGCCGGGGCGGAGCGGCCGCGCTCCTCTTCTCCATGAGCTGCTCCGGCGTGCGCTTGTCGCGCCGGGCCCGTTTCCAACCGGGAATCTTCCATCCCCGCAAGCGCTCGCTCAGCTCCTCGGCCCGCTCCAGCGAGTTCGTCTCCACGATGAGAGCCCGCTCCTGCAGCGTGAACTGGCCCACGATGACCCCGCCCTCGCCTCGGATAAAGCCTCTGTCCTCTGGCTGATCGAGCTCTCGCAGCCGGAGTCCAACCTGCTCCCGGCTGGAGGGATCAAACACGTACCGGTCTCGCACCAGCAGCAGATCTTGCCCCTCCGAGTTCTGCATTCTCGGCACGGGCCGCTCGTCGAGGTTGGCCACCTCTTCGCGCCAGTAGACGGTCAGCTCGCTGACCCAGTCTGGCTCTCGCAGCAGTTTGCGGGTGATTTTGCGGTGGGGCCGGTGCAGCTCCACGAACTCCGAGCGGATCCCTTCGGCCGAGAGAGGGGGCAGGGGTCGGTGGAACATCCCGATGAGGACGAAGCTGCCGCCCACTTCGAGCACCCTCCCGAGCAGAGTCAATCCTGGACGAAAGCTCTCCACCAGGCCCACGTCGTGGACCCAGCGCTCGTCGCCGAGCAGCAGATCGCGCAGCAACACCTCCCTGCCGTCTCGCACCTCGACCATCTGCCACATGGAGACGTGGGCCGCCTGATGAGCCCTGGCCAGCTCCAACTCGGGCCCCGAGAGCATTTCCTTTCGTTCCAACAGCTGCTCGAGCAAGGTCGCGCTCGCATCGTCAGGCCCGCGGTAGTGATAGAACGCATAGGGGAAGAACCAGCTGTTCTCCTCTTCGAAATCCACTTCATAGCCCTCGCCGTAGTCCTCGACGAGATGGGTGCCCCATCTCTTCTCCTGGCTGTCCAGGAGCTTCGAGAGCCGCTTCACCAGCTGACGGTCCACGTCGTGGACCGGATGCACGGCGGCGGGGGAGGCTTGCCGCTCCCAACAGCATTTCTTATACTTCAGGCCGCTTCCGCACGGGCACGGCTCGTTTCGTTGGGGCTTGTGCATGCCCGCTTATTTGGTCGGCGCGGGGGGAGGATACCTGCAAAACTCTTGTTCGGTATACGGCCGCCCCGGGCGCAACTTCACTTTGAAGGGAACGCATCGCGAGGGCGAAGCACCTGGCATGCTGCTCGATACGCGGCCGGTCTGGCTCTACGACGGTCCGATGGAAACCCGCATCCAGTTTGGCACCGACCTCAAGCTCGACCCGGAGATGTCGATTTTCACCCTGGTGGACTCAGCCGCAGGTCGCAGCGCACTGAGCGCGCTCTACGAGCGCGATGCCCGCGCCGCCGCACGCTACCGGATGCCCATCGTGCTCAACGCACCCATCTACCGGGCCAGCCCGGCGCACCTGACCAGGCTCGGGTATACGGCCCCGGGCGACCTCGTGCGGCTCAACCGCGACTGCCTGGAGCTGGTCCGAGACCTCGTGTCCCGCCTCGAGCGGCCCCAGGACACCCTCATTACCGCTCCCATCGGCCCTCGATTCGCGGCCTACCAGCCCGATCGTCAATCCACCCTGGCCCAGGCCATCGACTACCATACCCCCCAGATCGAAGCGGTCGCGGCCTGGGGAGTCGAGCTGATCTCGATCGCCGCCATGCACGGCGGGGTCGAAACGGTGGCTGCCGCCACGGTGGCCGCCCGAACCGGCATCCCCTACACGGTCGGGTTCGTCCTCACGGCCGACGGTAAGATGCTCGATCAGACGCCGGTCTGGTCGCTGATCGCCGAGATCGACGGCACCGTCGCGCCTCGTCCTGAGCTCTACGTGATCGGGTGCACCCATCCCAGCGTCTGCGAGCGGGTTCTGGCCCTCGAGCATGCCGAGCTCTCTCGCATTCGTGGCGTCAAAGCCAACGGCTCGAGCAAGCCTCCGGAGGAGCTGCTCGAGCTCTCTCGGGCCGAAGCCGACCCGCCCGAGGAGTTTGCCGAGGAGCTCCTGGCCCTGGGCCGGCCGCGAGGATTCCGTCTGTACGGCGGGTGCTGCGGAACGGACACGGCTTTGATCGAGAGCCTGGGCAAGCGTCTGGCAAATCAGCCAATCGAGGGGGAACCATGAAGCCGCCCATCAACCAGGTCCTTTTCCTGCTCGTCCTGATGCTCGTCCCGCTGCAGGCCCAGCAACAGCCGATGCCCTTCCTGAATCGGATCGAGCTGAGCGCCACCGAAGTCATCGGCCCGGCCCAGCTGCAAGGGCGCGTGTTCCTGGCCGCCCCGGCGCCGACCGGAGGGGCCACCATCGGCCTCTGGAGCGGCACCCAGGTGACCATCCCGCGCACCGTGTTCGTGCCTCAGGGAGCCAACCAGGTCGGCTTTCCGATCGAGGTGCTGGCGACCACTTCCCCCATCGATGTGGTCATCGGGGCCACTTCGGCCGGTCGGGTCGAGGTGCAGCTGCGCGTCCTCCCCCCTCCCCGGCTGACCGCCCTCAAGTTTGCCCGCGATTACGGGGCGGCCGGCAAGGAGGTTCGGGGCACCGTGGAGGTCGAGAAGGCCGCGCCCCGGTCGATGGGCCTGGAAGTAAAGCTCTCCAACGGAACCACCGTCCAGATCCCGCCGGGCCAGGCTTCGGGTACGTTCTCGCTGGTCACGCCCCCCTCCGATGAGGACACCACCTTCAGGCTCCAGGCCAGGCTGGGCAGCAGCGAGGTCTCGGGCCAGCTGCCATTGTTTGCCACTCCCCGCGTCACGGCGGTGGAGGTGGGCAAGGAAGTGGTGGCCGAGGAGCCCGCCCAGGCCACCGTTCGTCTGGCCCGGCCCGCCCCCAAAGGAGGCGTCGAGCTCGACGTGCGTCGCAACCTCAACCTCAAGATGCCATCCGCCGTCGCCGTCGAGGCCGGGGCCACCTCCGCCCAGCTGACCTTCACCGGGCAACCGGTTCGGATGCCAACCCTGGTCGAGCTGGAGGTGGGCGGAAAGAAGACCTCGTTCTACCTCACCCCTTCCCCCACCGTGGCGGTGCGGGAAGGGTTCAACTTCTGGCTCTCGGCCAACGACAAGCAGCCGGTGCTCGACGATCCGGCCGCCCCCGGCCAGAAGTGGCACCTCACCTTCGAGGGGGGACCCCGCATTGAGAAAGCGGCCCCGGGACAGTATCTGGTGCAGGCCGATTTCTCCGGCACCCTGGGCACCGATCCGACCGTGCACAGGGTGATTCTCGAGCTGACCTATGAGGGCGCGGCTCAGGCCTGGAAACTGGTCAAGACGCGCATCCACAGCGTGAACGGCAACCCTCGCCCCCGCTGAGGCTTCAGGGCAGCTGAGCGCTGAAGGCCTCCACCTGGCCCTGCGGGTTGACCCCGAAGCCAGCGACCGTCTTGCCGTCGTCGGACACGGCGGTGGCGACGAGCAGGTGCCACCCGGCGGGCACCGCCGAGCCGAGCAGGTCCTGCAACCTGCGCATGCCGTTGGTCGAATCCCAGACGAAGGCCGCCTGCGAGGAGAAGCTCTGGCCGCTGGCCGCCGCTCCAACCACCACCTGGCCGTCGCCCGAGACCCCGTAGGCTTGCGAGCTAAAGGTGAAGTTCGCCAGCTCGCCCAGCGAAACCGGACCGTTGGCGGTCCAGAGCGTGGCTTGAGCGGGGACCAGATTGCTTTGATTCGAGCTCCAGCCCACGATGCTGCTACCGTCGGCGGAGACCTCCCAGCCATCGCTGAAGGGAAGGTTATCCAGCGCCGGCAGCGCCGCCATGGTCCCCGCGAACCAGCGGTAGGCCGAGAGCCCACCGCTTTGATTGGTCGAGATGCCGGTGATCACCGTGCCGTCCCCCGACATCCCGTGGGCCTCGCTGCCGGGCTTCTGCCCGGCTGCGGCTCCCAGCGTCCCCAGACCCGTGGGAGTGGGGGCGCCCTGCGCCCACCGGAAACCCTGGTAACCGAGAATGCCCGTGCCGGCTGTGCCCACGGCGACGGTGCCGTCCAGCGAGAGGTCGGTGACCATCTGAGGGGGCAGGTTGGGCGGCACCGAGCCGGGCAGCACGACGACGCCCTGGCTGGTCCAGATCTCGGCCGAGAGCAGATCGAAGAAAATGCCCAGTCCGCCGAGCTTGCTGCCGTCCTCATTCACCGCGTGACCCTCCGAATGCGGCTTGGACTGCGTGTTGGGCAGCGCCTGCATCCCGGTGGCCTGGGTCCACTTGAAAGCGGCGCGGTTCCCCCTCGCGTCGATCGAGGCGCCGGTCAGGGTGGTGCCGTCGGCGGAGATGGCGTAGGCCTCCGACGTGCCTCCTCTGAGAGTGCCCAGGGGCGAGAACACCGCTCCCGCGGGCGGCGGCGCGGGGGGGGGCTGGGGGGCGGCGGGGAGCACGCCTTCGTCGCGGATGATCGGCAGACCGAGCAGATCCGGCTTGCCCTCCAGAGTGATCGCAGGTCGCGCCGGGATGATGGCCTGCGGCGGCAGGTTGTCCACCACCGGTGGGCCATTGGTGAGGGTTTCGGTTCCGCTGCATCCGATGACGAGCAGCATCGAGCAGGCCAGCAGAGAGTTCTTCATTCCGTTCGATGCGTCAGGCAGGATCAAGATCCTGCTCCCATCGTGCTTAGAGCTTCCAGGTCGCCTTGTCGACCAAGAAGGGCGCCAGTGCTCCTGGCTCCACCGGGGCCGAGAAGAAATTCCCCTGTCCCAGCGCGCAGCCGTGCTTGCGCAGGAAGTGCACCTGCACGCGATTTTCGATTCCCACGGCCACGGGAACCAATCCCAGCGATTGCACCAGCCGCAACGCCGCCAGGAACACCGAAGCCGCCCTCTTGTCCTCTGGGACCCCGCGCAGCAGCCGCCGGTCCAGCTTCACGATCTGCACCGTTCCCAGGCGCTCGAACGTGAACGGCTCCGCGCCGAACTGATTCAGGGCCACGCGCATCCCCGGCTTGAGGAGGGTCAGGGCACGGTCCACGTCCTCGTCCGCTCTCGCGCCCATCTCCACCACCAGGCGATCCACCGGGATCGGCCGCAGCAACTCGCCGAGCCTGCTGTCCAGGAATTGCCGATGGGACAGGTTCAGCGAGTAGAAGAACGTCCTGGGGAGCGCGTACTGCCGCAACCGCGCGATCACATCCTCGATCACCTGGTGGCCCATCTCGATGGTCAATCCCAGCCTGTCCGCCGAAGGGAGGAACTGCTCGGGCACCAGGAGCCCCTCCAGCCGGTGCTGCCAGCGGATCAGAGCCTCCGCTCCCGCCGTGCGGGCCGTCTTCAGGTCCACGATCGGCTGATAGTGGACCGTGAACTCCCGGGCCGACACGGCCTGGCGGAGCTGCCCTTCGGTCACGGCGCTGCGCTCCCGGCTCCGCTTGATCTCACCGTCGTAGACGCGGAACGTGCCGCCGCCCTGCTCCTTGGCGTAGCCTCGGGCCGCCTCGGCGTTGGCCAACAGCTCGTCGGCCGAGGCGGCGTCGCCCGGGGAGTGGCTGATCCCCAGACTGGCCTTCACCTGGACCCTCTGACCGTGCACCGTGAAGGGCCGGGCGATCTCCGTCAGCAAGCGCTCGGCCTGGATCCCCGAGCTCTGGCGCAGCCCGACCTCCGTGTCATCCGGGCGAGGCATGACGATGAGGAACGCATCCAGCCCGGAGCACGCCAGCAAATCCTCCGTGCGCACGAACTCGCCCAGACGGCGGATCAAGAGCTTCATCAGCTCGGTCCCCGTCGACGGCCCGTAGCGGTCGCGCACGCGCTGGAACTGGTCCAGGTCCAGGCTGAACAGCGCCACCGAGGTGCGCGACTTGAACAGTTCCTCGAGGTGGCGGCGCGCCTGGTTGCGATTGGGCAGCTGCGTGCGCTCGTCGAAGTAAGCCAGGCGGGCCAACATCTCCTGGTCGGCCACCTGCTTTTGGACCTGCTTGAGACGCTCTCTCGTCTCGTCGAGCTGCTGAGCGACGCGCCGGGCCTGCTCCTCGGCCCGCTGCAGCCTGGCCGCCTCGCCCGATTTCTGGGCCAGCTGCTGCTCGGCGCGCGCCAGGCGCTCCTCGGTCTGGCGCAACTTCTCCGATTGAGCCTCGCTGGAGGCGAGCTGGTCTTCCGCCCGCGCCAGGCGCTCTTCGGTCCAGCGCGTCTTCTCGAGCTGCTCCCTCAGCTGTTCCTCGCTCTGGCGCAGCTGATCGTCCCCGGGTCGGCGCGCCAGCTGCTCCTCCGCCCAGGCTCGGCGCTCCTCGGCTCGGGCCACGCGCTCCTCGGCCCACTGCTCACGCTCCTCCGCGCGCCGCATACGCGCCCGGGCGTGGGCCTCGCGCTCCTCGAGCTCCTCCAGGCGGCGGCTCATCTCCTGAGCGGGCGCCTGCACGAGCCTGGCCGCGAGCCCTCGCCACGAAAGGGGGATCTGCCGGCCGTTCGGCGCGCGGCCGTCCGCCGCAGTGTTCGTCCACAGGGTCTGGCCGTTGGCATCCACGATCCACAAGGGATCGCTCAGGGCGTCGATCAGGCTCTTGAGGTCACCGGCCAGGGGTTGCGACTGCTTCTTCGCCATCGGCATCCCGGGGCTTCGGTGTCTTCAGCAAAGTACCCCGCTGGGCCGTGTTCTTGGGGTGACACTTTTGCGAGAGTTATTCAAGCCGTGTTGGAGCATGGTGATGCAATGTGAGAAGTGTTATTTCATGAGGGTTCTCGTGGTGTTGGTCGTGGACTGGATCGGGGGGTAGCGGCGATCCGGCGACAAATGGGTGTACCCCGGACTCAATCCCGTTTCTGCTGTCCACCGGGGCCCGACTTGGAATGACAATGAAGCTTCATGGCCAATCTCTCAACTTGCTCTGGATACGGTCGTTCATCACGTACAGTCTGAGCTACAGGCCTTCAGGAGGTTGCACCGATATAGCTAAAAGGCTATACTGCTTTTGATGCATAGTAATGGGAGGGTGGATGGAAAGGTCGAAGGCCGAGCGCCTGTCCGAATTCTTCAGGCGGCTTCTCGAACGTCCACCGGCCTCGACCGCTGAGGAGGCGAGACAACTGTTGGAGTCAACACTCAACGAAGTTGAAGACGAAGCTTCGGGAGTCGCCCGGGACCCGGGCTCGTGGCAACGGGACGGCCGGATGTACCCGCCACAGGACGACAGCAAACGAGCGGTCGCTGGTCATCCCGAGGTTACTCGTTTTCGTAGTCGACTGCATAACATTTTCATCAGCACGAACGGTGCTATTGAAATCAGGGACGTCAGAGACGAGTCAGGTCTCTTAGCAGACCCTGCTCAGTCGGGACGTCTGCTCTTCGCCAAGATGGGCCGCGACCAGAGAGGGGTGTGGGAGTAATGGCAACCAGATCGAACCCTATTCAAAGTCTCGAGCAGAAATTGAACAAGCGCTTCCCTGAGGTGCGCACTGCCCTGGATGCGCCTGAGACGCCCAACGCGCGGTGGTGGCTCGACGCTCAACTTGGGAAACACCTGGTTTCCGTAGAGTGGAGACCAGGCCGCGGCTTTGGTGTGTCCGCTGGGGACGACGGGTTTGGCGAAGGCCCAGATGAGGTCTATGACGACGCCGAATCGGCAGGCAAGCGAGTGATCGAACTTCTGGAATCCGGCGGAAACACACAACCACCGGACGAGGTCCTGTTAGCCCGACTGAGGGATCTGCGGAGGAAGACTCAACTGCAGCTCGCTGAGACACTCGGGATCTCACAAGCCACAGTGTCCAAGATCGAGAGACAGTCGGACATGTACATCAGCACGCTGCGGGGCTACATCGAC
Source organism: uncultured Burkholderiales bacterium (assembly GCA_964471395.1). Taxonomy (GTDB): domain Bacteria; phylum Vulcanimicrobiota; class Xenobia; order Xenobiales; family QWHO01; genus QWHO01. The sequence continues at coordinate 20,422 of CAYYHB010000049.1, forward strand.
GCTCTGGGGGGAAGACTGGAGATCAGCGCTATTTTCCCGGACGGAACGGTAAGAGTGTCGCTGTCGGAAGTCCGTGAGCCCGAACCAAAGCGAAACTCTGCGCCAGTTAAGAAAGGGAAAAGGCGCCCAAGTAGATTGGGAGCCCAAGGGTCAGGGTGATGCTCATCTTGGATGCGCCCATCGTTCCTGGAGAGGCGCTAACCCCGACCTGCTCATTACGAGCGAGTATATCGTGTTTTTCTTGCTGTTCAGGCCTGACGTAGTGGCGTAAAGCACCGCCTACAAAGACGACCTCATCCAGGAACGGGCCGAGTTTGGCGGCTACAGCAGCACCCATGCGAGTACTCGGATGGCTCATTCGAGCCGGTCTCCGATCGTCGCCGCTGTCAGTTTTCGCTCCCTGGCTCGCCCGTAGCGCAGTGCGCCTACCAGCGCCAACATTGGGGTGCGGCCAGGAGATTTAGCGGGCTGATCGGGAATCATCGGCTCGTGCGCAAGCTCCTCCTGATTCTGGTTTTTCTGGCGGGGGTCGTCCAGGCCCAGTCCGAGGGGCCGCTTCGTCTGGTGGTCATGTCCGGGCCGACTACCCGGGAGCTTGGCGACAAGCTCTGCAAGAGGCTGCTGGGAGCGTCTCTCCCCGTTGACCGGGTGGACCTGACGGGTCCCGAGGCCCCGGCCATTGCCCTGGTTTATCAAGGCAAGACGCTCTGCCAACTGGACTCCATCGACGAGGTGGACCCGGCCGTCCAGGTGATGCTGGTCCGTGCTCGGCGAGGCCAGGCCTTGCTGCGATTGCACCAGGCGAACATCCAGCGATGGATAGGAGCGCGCTTGGCGCACGTAGTCGGCTCCAGCGAGCCGCTTCCGCCCCCCCCGGCCTATACCGTCGACGAGGTCTTCGCGGACAGTCCGGCCGAGAAAGCGGGCCTCCGCGTGGGGGACCTCATCCTGGAAGTGGACGGACGGCCAATGCGCGGGGCGGAAGACTTCGTACTGCGCGGTCCTTCGATGCGCCTGAAGGTCCTGCGCCAACGACGTCAGGTGCTCGATTTGGAGATCCCAGGCGAGCCGGTGCCGTCCGTCGAGTCGGTGGGTTTGGGGGACCCTCGCTGGGACGTGCTCATGATGCTGGCTCTGGAGGCGAGGCTCTACAAGAAGGAATACCAGCGCGCAGACCAATGTTACCGCCAGGCGCTGGCGAGCCTGGGCGATACCCAGGACCTGCGCCGCCCTCGCACCGAGCAGGCTCTGGCGGACAATCTGGCCTTCTTGAATGGTTTGGGTCAGGACCGGCGTCCGGAGCGCATCGCGCTCTATCGTTCGGCGATCGCGCACCGGGAAGCTCTGCTCGGACCAGATCCCTACGAAATCTTCGGCTGCTTGGACGATCTAGTGTGGCTCTACCGTTCGTGCGGCCAGCGGGAAGAGGCTGCCACGTGCGCGCGTCGCTCCCAACGGATCCAATTGAGCCACTGGCACAACGTGGGGTTCGGGGCCGCTTCGGCCCGGGAGCGGCTTGGATTCGAGCTCGCCTGGCTGGGCTATCTGGACGAGGCGCAGAGCGAGTTTGAGGCGGCCTGGGCGCTGTACGACGACCTGATCGCCGCCAACCCTTCCGACTACGACAGACTCGCCAGCGTCGCGCGGCGCCGAGAGGCGATGCTCAAGAACTGGGCTTTCCTGTATGGCAAGAGAGGCCTGCCCGAGGAGCAGAAAAAGGCAAGCGACCAGGCCGCAGTCGAGCTCTATCGATCGTACCGCCTGGCCGCGCGCCTGGCGCCGCCGGGGAAGCCGTCCCAAGCAGAGGTCAAGGCGAGCAAGCTCTATGAGAGCAGTTCGCCCGATATCCAGCGACTGATGGACCGCGTGCAGATCCCCTGAGCTCTTCAGATTGCATTTGGGCGACTTAAGCTCAGTGCATGCAGATCCAGATCCTTGCCGCGCGCATCGCGGCAGTGTGGGACAAGCTCCAAGAGATGCAGCTGTCGCCCACCGAGGCTACCCGACCAGCTCCCAGGCTCAGACTTGCGCGCGGGCGGGCCGCTTCACAACCGCGCGGGTGTACGTTGTTTCACCTGGACTGAGCGTCCTCGCCAAACCTTTGGTGGAGAACGACTAAGTCACGAATATTATGCGTCCGCGTAGGCCCAGTTGCAACACGTCGGTTTTCCCGCTCGCTGCCAGGGCATGGTAAACACGCTCCTTGGACGAACCCAAACGTCCAGGTCCCTGGTGAAACGAGGCTCAGCGTAGGCGATAATGGCGTAGCCGCCAACAACCAGGTATTCAGCCTGGCAACTGTTTAAGCTCTGCAACAGATCGCTGAAGTCGCTGTTCACCCTCGCGCCCCCGCATTGTGAGTACAGCCGCACGAGATCCCAGGCGGCTGTGAATCTGGCGGCCACAGGCTGGCTCTGCCAGTAGTGGCGGCCGAACACACACCCACGTGTCTGCTCGAGCTTGACGAGGTTCCCCTCCCTCGCTCCAATAACGGCGGCTCTCCAGGCTACCGGCGAACAGTCCCCGCCTGCCGCGCCAGGCACTCCTTGAGCCAGAGGCGTAAGGTGCTGTCGGCCCCGGCCCATTCCTCGAGCAAGGCCCTGGTCCGGCCCTCCTCGCCGACCGCCCGGGCCCGGGCCAGCGCGTCCTCCACCGCCTGCGAGAATTCCAGATAGCTCACCTCGTAGGCCCAGCCGCGCAGGTAAGCCTGCACCGTGAGGAGAGCCAGCTCATGGGCCTGCTCGGGCGGCAACTTGGCGACGGCCCGGTGCATCTTGCTCGGATTGCACGGGCCCACGCGTGCGCACTCCAGCGCCACGTCGAACAGCTTGAGCTCGACCGCCGCGGTGAGCCACTGCCCTTGTTTGCCGTCTGACGAGCCGAGGAGGTCGCGCAGGATCTGCTCGGGCCTTTTCTTGGGGTAGCGCCGACAGATGGCCTTGAAGGTCAGCTTGTGATTGGTGGCTCTCTGTAGAGTCAGGCCGTAGGAGCGGTAGGCCTCCTCCTCGCGGTCCAGGTCGATCAACAATTGCTCGCACTCCAGGCCCACCGTGGTCGAGGGATCATTCAGGCAAAGGCTCTCGGCCATCGCCAAAGCATCCTCCGTCCGGCCCAGGGCTTTCAGAGCCTCCACGCCATAGCGCCGGTCATGCCACAGAGGGGGCTGATGCTTCTCCAGCGACAAGAGCTCGAGAATCTCGTCGTAGCGTCCGGCTGCCAGCAGGCTGGAAAATGCCGCCGAGGTGCCGCTGAAGCAGTTGAAGCCAGGCGCCGTGAAGACCGTCCGCACGGTGCCGGCCAGCCGGTCGGCCCAATGGCTGGCCAGCTCGCGCGAGGCACACAGCTGACCCCAATGCTGGCCGAGGTTGTCCAGGTAGCCGTAGCCGTCATCCTGCAGGGCCTGGAAGAGCCGCTCCAGGCGCTCAGCGTGCCCGGCTCCGCTGGAGCCCTCGGCGATCACCTGGCTGAGCGTTTCCACCGCTTTGTACACGGCGTTGCCCAGCGCGCCGGAGGAGCTGTCCACGTGCTCGATGGCGGGAACCAGGCGTTCGAGCAGCAGGACGGCTCCTTCAGCCGCGATCTCCGGATCCTTGACGGCCTTGATCTCCTTGAGGGCTTCGCTGAGGCGCTTGCTGGCCAGAGCCGAGGCGCGCCACTGGTAGGCCCCGGCCCGGAAACGAGCGGTAAACTGCCACTTGTGCGTCGAGCGCCTGCGGGTCTTCTTGGGAGCCACCTCGACCTGGCTGAGGTGCTTTTCGAAGAAGGCGAAGGGCTCGTCCAGGCAGGCCGGGTTGCCCAGCGGCACAACTTCGATGTCGAGTCGGCGCAGCGTGCTCTGCAGCACCAGCCTGTGCTCCGGGCGCAGGGCCACCTGGGCGGGGCGGCCGGGCTCGAAGCGCTCGTTGAGCATGGCCTGCACCAGGAGCTCGAGCAGCAGGTTTGGCTCGGGCACGCTGGCCGGCTCGGAGCCGACTGCCCGCAAGAGGCCGGTGTGGGCGTCGGCCCAGAGGCCAGCGTTTTGCGGTCCCTCGCCGCGGATCTTCAGAGCTGAGGGACGACAGTCTCCCACCCATACTTCCGAGGATAGCTGGGGAAGCTTCAGAAGGCGCGCTTCGAAGGCCGGGTCGAGGAGCATGGGGGCTCGTTCGGGCGCAAAGGGCGAAACCATTTCGAACACTTCACGGCTCGCCGCACCAATCCTCAGGGTCGAGGCGAGCCTGCGGCACGTAGCGTGGGCCAACCTCCCGGATGTCCGGAATCGTTGCCCGGGCCCCCGGCGCGACCACCTCGACGTTCTGCATCATGCCCAGGTCCTCGTGGGCCAGCATATGGCAATGGTGGACGAATCGCCCTGTGAAGCTCAAGAAGCGCGTTCGCAGGGTGACGCTGCCGCCCATGGGGAGGATGACGGTGTCCTGCCATCGGGGTGGCACCGGGTTGCCGTTGATGGCCACCACCTGGAAGGGGTTGACGTGGATGTGGAAGGGGTGCTCGGTATCGGCCACCACGCTGCGGACGGTCCACTCCCCCACGGCGCCCAGCTCCACCACCTGGTCGGGGGCGTTTAAGTCGTAGCGGAAGCCGTCTACGGTGTAGTTGTCGGGAAAAGCGGCCGAAGGACCGCCCTTGTCTATCTGTGTGGCATAGTCGATGGTCCGCCGATCGGTGATCTCGTCATCGGTGATGTCCGGCAGCGAGTCCGGGGTTGGCAGAGCGGTGGGCAGGCTCATCACCACCGGGTCCCCCTCGACGATCAGGGTGGCCAGCTCGACCTCGGGCGTTGCGGGGGGGAGCGGTTGGATCGGCGGGGCGATTCCCCCCCCGCCGCCGCCGGAGAAGCTGGGCACAGCCGCACGGCGGCGAGGCTCAGGCCGAGTTGGATCTGCTGGCGGCGGGACAGTCGAGTCATAGCCAGCAAGATTGCCTGGGGGCGGTAGAACCCCTTCCTTCTGAGTCGGCCCGGGGGACGGTAACAGCCAGTTCACTGGGCCCGGCTCAGCAAGACGCACCCGTGACGATCTCCAGGCATCCGACCGGCATCATTGCCCCACCAGAACCTCGGAGGCGATCATGCAAATTCACGCGTTCCCCCAACACTCGAGTGCTTCGCGCCTGGAGAAGAAGGCGCCGCCTCATTGCGCGGCGACCAACGTCGATGTGCCCGCTCCTCTCCCGACCTCGGCTCCTGGCCGCGAGAGCGTCGAAGCGACCGCTGGCTGGAGAAGGTCCGCCGCTCTCGCCAGCCTGGCCATCGTCGGACTGGGGATGGTCGGCTCCACGGGCTTTCAGGCCGACCAGCCTCCGGCGATCTGTCTCACGCAAACAGGCAGCAACGAGCCCGCTCCGGTCGCTCGACAGCGCACGGCGCTGCAAAAGCACGTCGACTTCTTCGACCGCAACGGCGATGGCCAGACCAGGGTCTGGGAGACCTACCAGGGCTTGCGAGCCTTGAAGCTCGGCCGCCTGACCTCGGCCGGGGCGGCGCTGGTGATCAACGCCTCCCTCGGCGTCAAGACAGGCTCGCCCTGGTACAGCTGGCTCACCATCCAAAACGACGGCATCCACATGGGCAAGCACGACGGCGACACCGACGTTTACGACGAGCAGGGCAACTTTGTCCAGTCCCGTTTCAACGCCCTATTCACCACCTTCGACCTGGACCGCGACGAAGCGCTTAGCAGGCAAGAGCTCGACGCCATGATGGTGGCCCGGGGCAACGGCAAGGCGAGTGCGGGCTCGAAAGCCGAGTTCGGTCTCTTGCTCAAGATCGCTGGCGAGGACCGTCCGACCGGACGCGTGCTCACCCGCAAGACCCTCCAGCAGCTCTATGACGGCAGCCTGTTCTACTCTCTGGCTGGCGAGAAGCCGCTTGATGGGTCGAGCTGAAGGTTTGCCCATCCTTCAGGGCGCCTCCAGACAGGTCTGTCAGCGCCCGTTTTGCGGCAGAGGCTTTCGTCCCTAGGGCATCTGGGGAGCAGGCTTCCGAAATTTTGCAGTACCGGGCTGTATACTCCGGAATAAGGGCGGTATCGGGAAATTCCTGCGTATCTGGTTGGTGGGGCTGGCGCACAATCCTGGAGGAACCAGATCGGGGGTGCTGGCGTTGTAGCGGTGAAGTACCCTGGCGCTCGAAAGATGACTTGGAGGATCCCATGAAGAGACGGGAGTTTACCCAACTGATGGCGGCCGCGGTGGCGGGACTGGTGGCCGGAGGGTCGGCCTTGCCAGCCCGTGCCCAGCAAGACAAAGAGAAGGACGGCTGCTCGGGCAAGGACGCCTGCGGCGGCAAGAGCGACGACAAGTCGGGCTGCTCGGGCAAGGACGGCTGCGGCGGCAAGAGCGACGACAAGTCGGGCTGCTCGGGCAAGGACGGCTGCGGCGGCAAGAGCGACGGCAAGTCGGGCTGCTCGGGCAAGGGCGGCTGCGGCGGCAAGAGCGACGACAAGTCGGGCTGCTCGGGCAAGGACGGCTGC
>CAYYHB010000050.1:0-26305 GCA_964471395.1 uncultured Burkholderiales bacterium
CGCCCATGCTGAGTTTCCTCCGCGGCAATAACGCCGGACGCGACCGCAAGTCGTTTCTCAAGTCTCCTCCCCGGGAGTTCTTCTGTTACTACGGTCCCCCCGAGAATCTGGTAGGCAAGCTGGGCAAGGTGCAGATGGCTTTCGTCGAGCTGATGCACGGCGGCGGGGACATCGCCAAGACCCTGGCCGGCGAGGTGGATTACCTGATCGCCTATTGCAGCTGCGGCGAGGCGGTGGGCGACCTGATCCCCAAACTGCCCAAAGAGGCCAACATGGGCCACAACCGCTACGGTTGGGAGAGCTACTACGGCGATCCGGCCAACCCGGCCTGGGCCCGCATCCTGATCGAGCACGCCAACAACCTGCTCAGCAAAGGCGCCGACGGTCTATTGCTCGACACGGTGGATACGGTGGACATCTTCCCCCAGATCCACCAGGGCATGGTGCAGCTGATCCGCAACCTGCGCAAGCGGTTCCCCAACCGGGTGATCATCCTCAATCGGGGGTTCAAGGTGTTCGCCGACGTCCAGGACGTGGTGGACGGCGTGATGTTCGAGAGCATGATGCACAAGGACTTCAGCGCCGCCGACCGCGACTGGGTTGAGGGGATGTGCGGCAAGCTCAAAAAGAGCGGGCTGCCCATCTTCTCCATCAACTATCTCGATTGCTGTGACCCGGAGGAGTGCCGCCAGATGGCCGACGATTATGGATTCTACCTGCACATGGCCCCAGACCGCAGCTTGATGAACCTGCCGTGAAGAAGCTCCTTCTTGGTCTTTGCCTGGGCCTGACGCTCATGGCTCCCCTCGCTGCTCAGGATGCTCGCCAGCAGAAGTTCCAGGCTGCCGTCGACAGCTACACCCAACAGCTCGAAAAGAGCCCCAACTCGCTCGAAGCCCTGAGAGGGCGCTCGCGGGCCTACCTGGGGCTGGGTCAGGTCGATCTGGCCCTGGCCGACATCCAGCGTGCCCACGAGATGGCTCCCAACAATGCTGGAATCCTGGCCGAGCGCTCCGAGGTGCTGTCCAAGATCGGGCGCCTGAAGGATGCCCTGGCTGACATCCAGCAGGCCATTGTGCTCGAGCCGCGGGTGGCTGCCCACCACCTGGCCGAGAGCTATCTTTATTCCGACCTGCGCGAGTATAAGCACGCCGTGGCCAGCGCCAATCAGGCACTGGCCCTGCAGCCCGGCTACGCCCTGGCCTTCTGTGCCCGGGCCCTGGCCTCGAGCGAGCTCTCCGACTTCGGCCAGGCGGTGGCCGACTGCAACCAGGCGCTGGCGCTTCAGCCCGGGCTGCCCACCGCCTACCAGGTGCGAGCCTTTGCCTACACGCTGATGGAGAACTATCCCCAGGCCCTCGAGGACTACAAGGTGGCGCTTCAGGCCGATCCTGACAACGTGTACATCTACTCCGGGCGCGGCTACACCTACGAGAAGATGGCTCAGTGGCAGGAGGCTCTGCAGGACTATAACCGGGCTATCCAGCTCGATCCCGGGAGAGGGCTCACCTACGTTTCCCGGGGGGGCGTCTACCTGCAGCTGCAAGACTACAATCAAGCCTTCGCCGACTACGACCAGGCTGTCCAGCTCCTGCCCCAGGAGCCCCGGGCCTATTGCGGGCGGGGCTTTGCCCAGAACGGCCAGGGCCGCTTCGAGGCCGCCCTGGGAGACTTCAACACCGCCGTCGAGCTCGATCCCACGCTGGCCGAGTCCTACTACGGGCGCGGACAGGTCTACTTCTCGCACGAGTGGTACGGAGAGGCCCTCAAGGATTACAACAAGGCCCTCGAGCTGAATCCCGAGTATGTGGCCTGCTACGCCTCGCGGGCCCACCTCTACGAGGAGACGCGCCGCCCCGAGCTTGCCATGCAAGACTACAACACGGCCATCGGCTTGAGCCCGAAGGCAGCCGAGCTCTACATCGATCGGGGTCGTCTCAAGAACGATCAGGGGGACCGGGAGGGGGCCCTGGCCGACATCGCGAGCGCTCAAGGACTCGTGCGCTCGGAAACGGTTTCTCGCGAACTGCAGGCGTTGATCGCGGAGGTAGAGAATCCTGATCAACAGCCGCCTGAGTCAGGCCCGGGGGAGGGCCCGGCAGAGCGCGGCCTTCCCAGGCCGCAATCTCCTGGCATCTATGATCGTCGCTGAGGTCCCCCATTGCGCAGCACAGACCGCATCCAGAGCCCCAAGGGTAAGGAGCGCCGTTCCAACAACGGCGAGCGCTCCGGCCGTGACCGTCGGGTCTTCCACCGGGCCCACAGGGTCCTGCCCGTCTGGTATCGCCACGAAGGCAAGTTTCGCCAGGGTTGCGCCCTGGACCTGAGCAAGGAAGGGGCGGCGCTGATCACCGAGGTCGAGTTCAATCCGGGGGATCAGTTCGAGTTCACGGTTCAGGTCGAAGTCGACTGGGAGATTCGAGCCACCGCCACGGTGTTGTGGCGCGAGTCGGCGCCCGACAACGTGACCCACATGATCGGGGTGAGCTTCCGCACCGAGCGGCCCGGCGACAAGAGCCTGCTCGGACCCTGGATCCATCGAAACTCCGAGCGCAAGAAGAAGACGGATGGGTCCGATTCCGGGGAGACGCCCAGGAAGCTGATCGCGCCGCCTCCGGACGAAATCTAGCCGACGCTTCGCCCCTTCAACAGGTGCACCACGTACTTGCCCACCTGCTTCACGTCCCGAGGCTTGAGGGTGGAGAACTGGATCGAGTGCAGATAGCACCCCTCATCCTCATCGTAGCGGGTGTTCAGGTTCTTGGCCGCGATGGACAGGGTGGGGTAGTTGGAGTAGGGTCCGATCAGGCACAACACCTGGGCCCCATCGTCAACCGTGTTGGTTGACTGAACCAGGCACCCTCCCACGCTGAGGTTGAGCACCCGGCCGTCGGTGATGTAGTGGCCGGTGCGCAGGTTGCGCACCTCGCAGCGCAGCGTGGTCGCGATGCGCAGGTGCTTGCGCCGCTGGAAGGCGTTCTCGTCGGCCAGGCCCAGCTCTTGCAGGATCACCTTGACCCAGCTGCCCTTGAGATTCTCCTCGGTCTCCACGTAGCGAATGCCGGCGCTGCAGTCGTTGCCCTTCTGGCGGCACCACATGACCTCGCACTGCAGCTTGTTGTGCTCCAGGCCCGGGTAAGCCGAGGCGACAAACAGGAAGCTGCCCTTCTTGAGCTTCTGCACTCCCTCGAGGCGCATGCCGCTGATGCCGATGTCGACCACGTAGGCCCGATGCTGCTCGACCGAGCCCTCCAGGTTATAGAGCACGGGGTAGCGGCACAGCACCCGGGTGCGGCTGCGCCCGTCTTGTCCGGACTTGCTTGGAGGGCCCAGCACGATCTGCTTCAGGCCATCGAGAAACTTGCCAAACATCAGACCTCCACGGCCTGGTCGTGCAGCGAGTGGAGAACATCGTCCACGTCCTGGCCGGCGCTGGCAAAGTCGGCCGTGGCAACCTTCACATTGATCGAGCCGTTGAGCGAGCTGCCCAGCCCCTGCTTGAGACTGGTCACCATGGCATCGCGCAGCTTGGGGGCCCAATTGGGGTCGCGCCGGACCAGCAGAGCGTAGTGCCCGTCTTGCAGCATGCCCAGAATGTCTCCGTGCAGCATGCACTGCTTCAAGGCAGCATAGAGGTTCTTGCGAAGCTCCTTCTGCTCGCGCGCGGGCAGCTCGTGCACCCCCTGCAATCTTACTGAGACGAGCCCCTGTCCGCCGTCGCGGCCGGCAGCCATCTGGGTGAGACGATCGCGGAACACGATCGGGGGCAGGCAGTCCTCCATCAGCTCGTCGCCGGCGAGCTGGGAGGTCACCCCGCGGAACAGGCTGGCGTTGTAGAACGAGTCGCCGGCCCAGCGGGCGATGACGCCGAGCACCTTGACCGAGAGGCTGTGAAAGCGGGCGAAGGGGAGGGCGTCCACCGAGATGACCCCGATCACATTGCCGTTGCCCGGGTTGATGATGGGCGCGCAGATCAGCCTTCGGTAGCGACGCTCGGGATCGGGCCCGTCGGGCGGAGGAGAGTCGAGGTCTCGCGCGGTCACGGTCTGCTTTTTTTGCACCGCGGCCCAGAGCAGGTCGTTGCCGGAGGAGAGACTGGCCGCTTCCTCGGGCACCGAGTCCCAGCCGCGGGCGGCGGCCAGGTTCAGCTTCTGGCCCTTGAGGAGGTAGAGCGAGCTCTCGCTGGCCCCCAGGTAGTCGCATACCAGCTCGCAGATGGCCGGGTTGAGGTCTTTTTCGTCCAGCACCGAGAGGCGGCGGGCTAGCTCGGAGAAGGACTGAACCGTGGAGACCTCGCCCAGCACCCGGTCGTTCAGCTCGCGGTTGGCGGCTGTGAGCACGTTGACCCGCTGGCGCTGGCGCTCGCTCTCGGCGCGCAGCTCCTCGAGCTCGGCCCGGGCTTGCGAGAGCTGGCGGTTGCGGGCCTGCTGGGTGGTGCCCAGCACGAAGCCCGTGGCCACCAGCGTGAAGATGATCACGGCGTCGGTCGAGCGGTCGACGTGCAGCGTCTGGCCGACTGACAGCATGCCGGCAATGTAGGCCGCCACCCCCACGAAAGAAGCAAACAGGGCCTCGGTGCGTCCGTAGTGGATGGCCTCGAGCACGATGACCAGGAGATACGGGTGCAGCATGAGGCCCAGGAACGCAAAGTCGTGAGCCGGGGTGAATACCGCTCCGATGAACCACAAGACCAGGTACAAGAGCAGGGTCTCGGCAACGTATCCATATCGTTGAAGCATCAGGCTTTCTTGCCTCCTCGCTGGGGCTGGGCCTCGACCATCTGCCCGTCTTTCCGGGTGTAGGTGCCGAAGCGGCCGTCGGTCATCATGTCGCTCTGGAAGGGGATCTCCTCGGCGACGGGCTGGCTCATGAAGGTCAGGTATTCGAGGCTCTGGAGCTTTTTGAAGAGCCACAGGGTGCCCAGGATCAGGCCGGTGGTGCAGCCCACGAAGAGACCAAGCCCATACCATTCCATGCCCGCCTGCAGCGTCCACAGGGCGGTCAAAAAGGCCACCACAAAAGTTACCAGGGACGTGATCAGGGCCTGGCGGTAAAACTGGAAGTAGTAGGTGATCACCAGCACGAACAGGAGCATCGCCTGAGGAGCGGCTCCCAGGGCGCAGACCCGGAAGAGGTGGATCTTGTACCCATCGAAGTCATAGAAGCCCTCCAGGAAGGGGGCAAAGACCAGGGCTCCCAGGGTACACACTAGCTGCACCACCATGATGGAGTAGAGCGCGTCCTTGAGGTTCTGGGTGAGCTTCTGGCGCCGCTGGATGACGATGTTGAGACCTTTGCGGGCCAGCACGGCATTGTAGAATCCGCGATAGTCCTCGTAAAAGTCGGTCTCGGTGTGCACGAAGAAGACCACCACGGCCGGCAGGATACTCATCTGGGCGAAGAACGCCGCCAGGTCGATGGGCGGGAAGGCCCACATGTAGTCGCCTCGCATCAGCTCGCGACCCGGGCCGGGACAGAACCAGTAGACGAAGCTCGAGATCCAGAGGGCCAGGTAGTAAAAAAAGCCCGACGCGGCCATGGCGGGATAGCGCTTGGCATAAGGCCACCAGTCGAAGTTCCAGCGCGAGTGGAACTCGAACTCGCGGGCCAGGGCCGTCAGGGTGATGGCCAGGATAGTGACCTGTCCGAGAATCAGGGCCACCAGGTAGGCCAGCACCGGCTCCTGGGTCTTGTGCAGCCAGGTGAAGCGCAGCAGGTAGGCCATCACGATGGTGACCAGCAGGCCGCTGGTAAAAGCGCTGCCCACCAGATGATGGGCCCGCACCGCGCCGATGAAGGCCATGATCACCCATACCTCGGCCACCAGAACGAAGAGGCACACGGCGCCCAGCCGATAGGCCCAGGTGGTATCGATGCCCAGCATGAACACGAAGCCCACGATGGCGTGGAAGATCACGTTGACCATAGTCACCGAGACCAGGGCGGGAAAGTGCGAATCGAGCCGCAAGGCGTCGAGCTGGTCGGCCAGGTAGCGGATGACCGCAAGCTGCAGCGGCGCGGTGGTGATCAGGGAGAAGGCAAAGATGTAGATCACCGTCTCCATCAGGAACTGGCTGTAGATATGGGCCAGGCCCGTGTGGGCGATGAGCAGCTGGCAGACGACCAGGCTGATGACCGTCAGCACCCACGGGCCGGAGGCCACCAGGGTGGCGTGGATATAGGCTTTGGTGAAGCCCAGGAAGGTGCCTTCCTGGGTATAGGCGCGGAGCTTGAAGCCGATGCCTGCCATCAGATCATTCCCACCGCGGTGCGGTCATGGGCTTTGCGGCACTCTTCATAGACCTCGCGATAGCGGGCAAAGAGCTGCTCCTGGCGGTAGTACTTCTCGACCCGAGCCCGGCCTGATTCTCCCATGGCCTTGCGAAGCTCGGGGCTCTGATAGAGTTGCACCAGGGCATCGGCGGTCTGGTTGGGGTTGCCCACCCAGGTCAGAATGCCGGCCGGGCCCAGCGCCGCGTCCTCGTCTTCTCCGCCGAGCAAGAGCTCGCCGCAGGAGCCGACATCGGGGGCGATACAGGGGAGACGGGCGGCGAAGCCTTCCAGGATGACCATCGGCTGACCCTCCGAGATGCTGGTGAGCACTTGCACGTCGAAGACAGGATAGTACTTGCGCACGTCCACGCGGCCCATGAAGCGGATAATATGACCCAGGTCGAGGGCCTCGACCATCGTCCTGACCTCGGCGTAGTAGCTGGGATCCTCATCGGTGGGCCCGCACAGGAAGACCTCCAGTCCGGGAATGCGCTCCTCGGCCAGCTTGATGGCCTTGATCAGGGTCTTAAGGTCCTTGATGGGCACGATGCGGCCCACGAAGCCCACCCGGAACTTGCTGTCGTCTTTCGGCATGGCAAGCTCGCTGGTCTGCTCGAGCGCTTTCAGGTCCACCCCGTTGGGGATAAGCTTGATCTTGCTGCCATCGGCTCCGAACTGGATCTGCAGCTCCTTGTTCTCGCGGTGCAGCGTGAAGATGAAGTTGGCGTTCTCGTAGCAGGCCTTGCCAAGCCCCACGAAGAGGTTGATCCAGATCTGCTTGAATGTGCCCAGGCCCGACTCGAGGTTGACCGAAGAGGCCTTGTCCACGTAAATCCAGTCGGCCTGGGTGATTTCGATGCGCCGCTCATTCACATAGAGCCCGTGCTCGGTTAAAATCAACGGCCGACGGTAGCGGATGGCCGCAATGACCCCCATGAAGCCGCTCCACCCGGTGGTGACGGCATGGTAGACCCGGGCTCTGGGGATCTCGGCGGCGAACAGCTTGAAGAGCGGAAAGTAGGCGTATCGCCAGGTCCAGAAGAAGTCGGTGAAAGATACCCGGGGCCCGAAGTCGTGATACATCTGGGTCAGGACGTTCCAGGACTCGAGCGAGAAGGCCAGGTCGCGGAACGAGAGAGCGGGAGGGATGGTATCCGTGCCGCACAGGTGCGGATAGGCCCGGGCGAAACCCCGTCCGTGACCGTTGATCAGCCCGCCCAGGAAGGGGCCGGCTTCGCGCCAGGCCTTCTCCTTGTCACCGAAGGTGGTCTGTGGGAACTTCGTGATGACGTCGTAGAGGTTGAACTCGCACATGTCCATCAGGTTGGGGGGCAGCTTGTAGCGCATGCGCCGCTCGGTACTGCTCGACGGGGCCAGATAGACCAGCCCGAACTTGAGGTCGGGCATACCCTCGATCAGCTGGTGAATCCAGGTGGAGACGCCTCCCGGAACATAGGGATAGGTGCCTTCGCAGAAGTAGCATACGTCAAGCATCGCGCGCTCCCAACCAGAAATGAGCCAGCTCGCTGATGGCATTGCCCTCGCGCTTGCGAGGCAGCTTTACCGCCCAGCCACTCTCGAGGGCCCGCTTGCGCACGGCGCGCACGAAATCGAGCCGGTCGGTCTTCTGGCCCTCTTCGAAAAGATCTTCCAGGTAGAGCAGCAGCGAGCCCAGGTCGCCCGGGTGCCGTGTCATGGTGGATTCCAGCAAGGTCAGCGACTCTTTGTGCAGGCCGCGGTCGCGGAACAGAGCGGCCAACAGCACCGGCAGCTTGAGGTTGGCCGGATCGGCCGCCATGGCTTCCAGGGTGTGAGCCACGGCCAGCTCCCAGTAGTAGGGCTCGAGACCCTCTTCCACCAACCCTGATTGCAGATACTCGTGGTACAGAGCGGCCAGCGAGGCCTGCAGGCCGGCGATCTCGGTGCGGTAGCGAAGCTGCTCTGTCATCTGGTAGATGCGAATCACGTAAGAGCGCTGCAACTCGTTGATCTTGCCCATGGCATACTGGAAGACCTCGGGCCGGCGATCCCCGGCCATCTGGTTCAACAGCCGAAGCTGCCGGGGCTCCTTCGATTCCGCCAGCCGGTCGATGATGGCCAGGGCGGTGGCCACGTCGGCGTAAGGGATGATGTCCACGATGGGCTCGGTGCGGATCTCCTCGCGGAACTGCACCTCCAGGGGAGCCGAGAAGTCGCGCTCGGGAGGAGCGTTGGACTGAATCCACATCTCGGCCCGCACCACGTCGACCAGGGGCGTTTCCGTGGGCTGGCCTCGCGAGAGCAGATAGACCAGCATGCTGATCAGGCTGCCGTAGACCCCGGCGAACAGGCAGAAGACCATGGTCACGATGGCCCAGCCGAGCGCGGCAGGGCTGACCGGGCTCTTGGCCATGTAGGTTCCGAAGCTGATGGCCAGAGCGCCGGCCACGTAGAAGAAGAAGCTGAGATAGGGGAACTGCTCTTCGGCGCGCAGGACACCGAGAGTGCCCACCAGACTGGCCACGAAACCGAGGATCCAGCACAGCCACGAGACGATGTTGGGCAGCGGCTCGTGAGGTCGGGGAGGGCGCTCGAGGTAACCGGGGGCGTTGGCGTCGACGCTGGTGTCGATACGGACGGTATCGGCGATCACGTGCCCTCCCGCTTGACGGCCGCGATCCCCGTGGCCAGGTCGAAGTAATCGGGAATGAGCCGGGCGACCAGCCGTTTCTCCATCTCGTCGCGCAGGTCGGGGTTGGCTCCCACCAGGCAGAAACTTCCGGGCGGCTGCATGGCTTTGACACGGGCGTAGGCTGCAAAGAGGCTGGCCAGAGCGTAGCTGTCGATGGAGCTCACCTCGGTGAGGTCCAGCACGATGCGGCTCGCGCCGCTTCTTACCAGGTTGGAGGCAGCGGCTCGAAAGCCGTCGTTGTTGCCTTTGCCCCAGCCCCCCTGCAGGGACAGCACGGCCACGCCGTCCTGGCGGTTCTCCTGAGACTTGACCAGGGGCAGATCCGGCATCGACGTCCTCAGAACTGAATGTGCAACTGAGTGCGCAGCGACTGGTTGTTGTTGTTCACGATGCCTCCGGTCAGGGGAATGCGTCCGAAGGGGGCGGCCCCATACTCGTAGTCGACGCGAAAGAACGAGGTCTCGGTGAACTTGACGTCGGTGCCCACCTGGTAGGTCTGACCGCTGGTGGTATCGTTGAAGAAGCTTTGATAGAAGCCGAGGTAGTAACGCCAGCGGTCGGTGGGAGTATGGGTGAAGCGGGTTCCGATCGAGTCGGCCTGGAAGTCGGCTGGTCCGAAGCGGTCGAGAATGTTCTGGGCTGGGCTGTTGGCGTTGCCGCCGTGGGTGTAGCTGACCACCCAGTCGTAGACGTCTTCCTGGCGCATCACCGTGAAGTAGGGCCCGATGTTGTAGATGAACTGGTGCGAGTTGTCGATATAGTTGGCGTTCAGGAAGTTGCCGCCGATCCCGATCCACTCATTGATCTGCCCGTCCAGGAAGCCCTCCTGGCCAAAGTACTTCAAACCATTGGCCAGGGCGAAGGGGGTATCGTAGTTCATGTCGCGCACCAGCCAGAAGCCGCCCTGGACGTTGGGCCCATCGTAGCGCCCCCCCACCCGGAACAGCCCCTCGGTGCCGTACCATCCGGTAAAGATCGCGTCCATGTCGACGGCGCGATACTCCAGCCCCAGCTTTCCGAAAGTGCGTTCGGCGGTGCCGACGCCTGGATTGTTGGTGCTGACCGAGCGGTAGTCATGCCAGCCCTGAACGTAGAGATCCGAGTCGCTGACCGGGATGCTCAACCGGTTGATGACCCGGTTGCCGAAGTTGCCGGCAAAGGACGTATATTCATAGAAGTTATCGAAGTAAGGCCCGCGCAGATCCTCGGCCTTCTTAATGCGCTCGTCCAGGGAGGTTGCCAGTGAGCCACCCGACGGGGCCATCTCTTTGGCCTTCAAGTACCAGTCACGGGCCGCCATGTAGCCTTCGCGCGACAGGGCGTGATCGCCGCGGGCCACGTAGAGGTCGGTCATCTTGTCCTTCAGGCCCAGAGCCTGAGGGTTCTCGGCCTGCAAGCGGGTCAAGAGCTCTTCGCTGGCATCGTAGTCGCCGGCCTGGGTGTAAAGGTCGGCCAGCATTGCCTGGATCTCTAGGTTCTTTGGGTCGAGTTTGGCGGCTTTCTCCAGCACGCGAATGGCGGCCTTCACATCGCCCACATCGTAGTAGGCCCGGCCCGCCTCCCAGTAAGGCTTGGGGTCGGAAGCTTTGGCAAGAGCCATGCGCTCGAGCATGCGGGCCCTCTCCTGGTCGAGGTCGTTGCGGCGGTAGAGCTCGGCCAGCTTCTCCATCAGCGCCACGTCGTTGGGCCGCAGCTTGAGCAACTCCTCGCCGGTGATGGCGGCGGCTCGCGGCTGGTCGTAGGTGGACTGGAGCTCCATCAGGATCTCTTTCCACTCCGCTTTCTGGGGCTCGAGCTCGCTCAGTTTGCTGTAGATGGTGATGGCATAGGCCGTGTTGCGGCTGGCCAGCAGGATGGTGCCCAGCTCGGAGTACGCCTCCACGAGGCCAGGGTCGAGCTCGATGGCCTTGCGCAGGGAGACGATGGCTGACTCGGTGTAACCCTGCTTGTTCAGCTCGATACCCTTTCGCAACTCCTCGCGCGCCTGCTGCTCGGCGCTCTGGGTTACGGCCGGCTCGGGGGAGGGAGCAGCCTCGGGAGTTTGAGCCTGCACCGGGGACACGCTGAGGCCCACCAGGCAAACCAGGGCCAGGATACGACTGGTCAGATTCACTTTCTCTTGCTCCTCCGCTTCAACGGCTGACCTCGACGGGGTAGGTTCCTCGGAATGCGGTGAGGGTCCCTTTCCAGGTCAGCCTTCCCTGGGCGTCGGACTTGACCGTCTGGTTGCCCAGACCGCCAACCGATACCCTGTAGGATGTGTTGGGAGCCAGGTTGGCCAGCGTGAAGAAGGCCGGACCTGTTCCCTGCAACCGGAAAGTGACCCCCTGATCCATCAGGCGCCACCCGTCGATATAATGACTCCCCTTGACCAAATACGTTTTCGAAGGGGCAGGATCCTGCAAAAAAATTCTATGTTTTGAGCCTTCCTCCAGGTGCACATAGAGGCTGTTTCCTTCGACCACAAAGCCAATCACGCCTTGAGAGCGGTTCAAGTCCACGGCTTGTTTGACCCCGTCGAGCCGGATGGTCCGCAAAGGCCCCTGGTTGTGGACCACTAGCGAGCCGTCGGCGGCTCGACCGTAGCGCATGGTGATGAAGTCCTTCACGATGGGCACGTAGTCGGCCGCGAAGATGGGGGCAAAGTCCTGCTTGAGCACATAATCGAAGGCAGCCTTCAGGCCATCGAGACCCGGTTGTTTCTCGGCCAGGTAGAAGTGGAAGTACGCGTTCATCGGTCGGAGACGATACGGTTTCTCGGTCTTCTGGAAGTAGTCGACCAGCTCTTTCATGCCGTCGAAGTTCTTGGTCCAGGAGTGGGTGTAGTAGAAGTCGCCCGCAGCCGCGGTGTGATACTGGATGCGGCCTTCTCCGACGTCGGAGTAGACCGGGTAGACCCCGCCGATGTAAGGCAGGTTGGAGTCGTAGATGGGGTTGCCCCCGTTCATGTTGGCGATGCCCAGGGCATCGGTCAGAGCCACCGCTTCGGGAGTAGGATTGCACAGGCCCGTCCAGAGCAACAACCGCGTCGGCTTCTCGCGGGGCGTGATCAACTGGTTGGTGAAGTCGACCGCGGCCGTGATCTCGCCCGGAATCGAGGGAGGCTGGCGGGCCAGCTTCTTGTCGGGGGTGAGGTAGTTGTCACCCTTGACCCAGTCGAAGGGATGGGCGGTGGTGTGGGTGGCTGTGTCCACATTGGGCAGAGCCTGGATACGGCGGGCGGCATCCAGGTCGCGGGCGTAATAAGGTTTTGCACGCTTGAGCATGTCGTCAGAGATGTAGCTGACCGTAAAGGGCAGGCTGTATTTCGTGAAGATCTCCCGGTAGAGCATCTCCGAGTTGAGGGTGGAGCGGTCGATGTGGGACATGCCGCCGGCCGCGTCGCCATCCACGTGCGCCCAGAACAGGCGGCTGCCGTTCAGGGTCGATAGGTCCGGCTTGGGCAGCTCGTCCGTTTGGAAGGCAGCGGCAAAGAACACGAAGGGGTCGATCTGCCAGGTGGTAGCCTGCGAGCGCTCGGCGGCCGCATACTGAGAGGCGTTGGCGTCGGGAGGAAGCGACTCCGAGCGCAGCGGCTGGGCCACAGGGGCATAGCAGGGGAAGTTGCCCATGGCCACGCCACCGCGCGAGGAGACGGCTACCACATCGCTTTCTCCGCGCGGGTCTTTGACGCGGAGGTAGGTCTTGCCGGCCGGGTCCTCCAGCTTCAGGATCGGCCAGTCCTGCTTGCGCAGGTCTTCGTTATTCTGAGTCATGGAGCGCTCGTAGTTGCAGACTTTCGGGTCCATGAAGGTGATCTCGCCCGTCCTGGCGGGCAGACCCAGCTCGGAGTTCCCGGCTCGCACCGCCGACTGGGTGGCCGACGGGGTGAGCTTGAATCCCAGCGCTGAAAGCGCCGGCCCCGGGTCGGCCTGGCCTTTCAGGGTGCTGTCCGCGGTCGAGCCTATCCCCCCCATCAAGACAACCTTCCGTCCCGCATGGATCTGGCGCAGCAGCCACTCGTTGTAGGCCTGGGCCTCAGGGAGAGAGCTGCCGCCCCACCAGGTCAGGATGCCCCGATAGGGCTCCATCTCGGCGTCGCCGGGCAGGCCGTCCTCGATGGCCCGGTAGTCGACCACCAGGCCCAGGTAATTCAAGACGGTCTCACCCTGTTGATGGAGCGGATTGATCACCGGGGTTTCCCGCGCCGAGCGCTGGTAGAAGCACAGCACGCGTCGCTTGAGCTCGGTCACCTCGGCCGGCAGGGGGGGCGGCTGAGGCAGCGCCGCCGGGGGCGGCGCCCCCACTTGAGTTGGGGTGACCGCTAGCGACCGCTTCTCGGGGAGCTTCTGGGGTCGGTAGGTGAGCGTCTCCTCCAGGAAGCGCTTCAGGTCGATGTGAAACTGGTTCTGCTTGCCGTCGAAGCGCACGATGTAATTCTCGAGGGCCAGCCCTCCGTAGGGAGTGCGGACCACCACGGCGCTCTCGCCCTCGGGCAGATCGGTGCGGCCCAGGCGCAAGAACACTTTGTCCTCGGGGCTGGCCGGACGGAACAGAAAGTAGTGATTCAGGTGGGCCTTCTCGAGCCAGGGGACCATGGCCTGATCGCGCCCCTGCTCGGTGATCTTGCTGGCGTCGTTGGTCCAGGTGCCCTTGAACTCCAGGCCAAACGGGTAGAAGAAATTGTTGTACTCCTCGCTCAGCAGCCAGCGGTCGAGCCCGTCGTTGAGCTGCTCTTGAAAGGCGCCGTAATTGCCGAAGACGACCACCTTACGGCCGGCCACGATCTGGTCGGTGAGCCAGTTCGCATAAGCAGCCGCGTTGCGGGTGGCGGGGCTGCGATACCAGGTGATGACCCCCACGTACTGCTTCATGTCCGCCTCCGAGGGCAGGCCGTCCTCGAGGTTGCGGTAATCCACCGAGTAGCCCAGCTCCTTCAGGGGAGCGGCCAGGAACAGCTTGATCTCGTTGTTGTCGGCGCTGGTCCCCTCCGAGCCCTTATAGAGCCCGAGCAGACGCCCTCCGGGGGTCAGACGGTCGGAGACGGCCGTCGGAGCCAGGGCCGAGGAGAGAAAGGCGGCCGGATCGATGCGCAGGGCGTTGTCTTTCCAGATGTAGGATTCGCCCGCCATGGCCCCGTGCGGGGTGCGCACCACCAGGTAGCTGTCCGAGTCGGGTAAGTCTTTGCGTCGCACGATGAGATCGCCCTGGTTGCGCGAGTCGTGCGAGCGGAAGAGGAGGTAGTAGCTGGGCTTGACTGCGCCTTTGACGATCTTCTGGTTCTGGCTCACCACCTGCAACTGCTCGGCCGCCCCGGTATAGGCGGCCGCGTAGTTGAGGCCGAAGGGCATGAAGAACTCGTTGAGCTCCTCGTTGGTGAGCCAGGTCTTCTCGTCGGTGGTGTGGGCCCCAAAGTTGCCCAGCACGATGACTTTGCGCCCGGCCATGACCTGATCGCGCAGCCAGCGCACATATTCCTGAGGGCGCGCATACTTCGCGGTCTGGTGCCAGCTCAGAACGGCGGCGTACTTCTGCATCTCCTGCGAGGAGGGCAGCGACCTGTCCACGTCGTGATAGGCAACGCCGTAGCCGAGCTTCTTGAGGACCGCCTCCAGGTGGGCCTTGACCGGCGTGGCGGCAGGAGTCTTGAACTCGCTTCCCTTGTAGACCACCAGCACGGCGCCTTTTTCGGCCGCTCGGGCCAGCGGGGCCAGGAAAGCCAACAAAAGCAGGAGCAGAAGCCATTTACGAGCAGTCATCACAAAGCGCACCATCCGAAAAGAATCAGCAGGAAACCGGCCGTGCATTCTGTAGTGTCCCGCGGTGAACCTTCCCCGAACCTGCGCAATCCTGATCCTCGCGCTGCTCTGGCTGGCTCCCGCCCAGGCACGCCCGCCCGGGCGCGAAGCCTGGGCTCCCCGAACCTACGCCGTCTACTACGGTCAGTGGGACGAGGCCCTGGTCGAGCAGGCGCTCGGCTTTGATCTGGTAATCTTGCAGCCTTCCGGGGTGACCCGCGAGCTGGCCCGGAAGCTGCGCTTCGGACGCGACGGGCAAAGCGGCACTGTCGACGACGTGAAGGTGCTGGCCTACATCTCGCTGGGCGAGGACGAGACTCCGCCCCGCGGGCTCGCCCCCGCTACAGCTCCCGGACCGGTGCACCGCCAGCCGGGTGGCATCCTGGCCATGGGCAACAACGACTTTCCCACCGCTTACCTCGACGAGGTCAAGCTTCTGCGCGACCAGGACGGCTTTTTCAAGCTCTCGACCGACGGCGCCGTGGCCTCGACCGCCGGCCAGGACGGTCTGCCCGACGAGAACGGGGTGTGGGGCAGCTTCTACACCGCCTCGGGCGACCCGGGCTGGCATGAAACGTTGCGCCAGCGCACGCTGGACATTCAGAGCAAGCTGGAAGTGGACGGCTTCTTTCTTGACACCCTGGACACCGCCTCGCGCTGGGGCACCTACCCCTGGATGGAGAGGGACATGGTGGATCTGGTGGCGGCCGTGCGCGGCTGGCATCCCGGGGCTATCCTGGTGGCCAACCGGGGGCTCTCGCTCTTCTACGACCACGCCGAGGCCATGCGCAAGAACCTCGACGGAGTGATGTACGAGAGCTTTCTGACCGACTGGGACTGGCAGCGCAGGCAGGCCATCACCCACCCCTTCCTGGATTCGCAACTGGAGATCCTGCGCGACCTGCTGCTGCCCCAGGCCACCCGATCGGACGGCTTCTTTCTGCTCTTTCTCAACTACCGAGACCCGGCCCAGAGCGACTTTCCAGGCTTCCTGCAGCGCGAGCGAGAGCTGCTCGCGGGCATTCCCCACGCCACCTCTTGGACAACCCCCGATCTGCAACGCCTCGAGCCTGTAGCCCCACCTCCCTCCAAGATTGAGCTGCACGCCCTGGAGGTCGTCCGGGCCGAGAGCACCCCGGAAGGCACTGTCCGAGTAACCCTGAAAGTCCCCCTCGATGCCGTGCTGGAGATCGTCTCCGGTCCCCAGCCGGGTCCACTGTCGCCCCGGCTGCGCTTTGCCCGCACCGGGGAGACCCTGGAGGTCTGGGGCGTGCGCCAGCCGCAGCTCTGGGCTCGCGTGCTGGGTGGATCCTTCGCCGGCCCCTTCCAACCCGTCACGGTGACCGGGCCCCTCCTGCCGGCGGTGGCCGACCTTCAGGTCCAGGGTCTGGAGCAGAAGGTGCGCTTGAGCTGGAAGGCCCTGCCCAAGGCCACCTACGACGTCTATTCGGGCGAGTCGGCCGACCGGCTGAAGAGGGTGGCCCGGGTCACCCGGGGCGAGGCCATCGTGACGGGTCTTGCCAATGACCAGACCCGGGCTTTCGCGGTGGCTCAGGTGCGCAACGGGAAGAAGGTCGCTCTGTCGGACATCGTCTTCGGGGCGGCTCGAGACCGGACTCCACCGCCTCCGCCGGCCCGGGTCGAGGTGGAGGGCCAGCGCGTGACCTGGCAGCCCAGTCCAGCCCCCGACCTGGCCGGCTACCGGGTCTATGTCTGGCCCGTCGGGAAGGGACCCCGGCTGCCGCTGCTGGTGGACCCCGACGAAACCGAGGTCAGGGTGGAGCACGTTCAACGCGCGCAGAGCTATGACGTCTGGGTGACGGCTCGAGACGAGAGCGGCAATGAGAGCCGGCCCGCTAAGGCGCGCATCGGCCCCTGACTCAGGCGGGAACCTTCGAGCGGGCCGTCGCGGGCGGCAGAAACACGGAGAACGTCGTCCCCTGGCCCGGTTCGCTCTCGAAGGTGATCGAGCCGTTGTGCTGGCGGACGATTCCGGCGCACACCGCCAGACCCAACCCCAGGCCCAGGCCTTTGGTGGTAAAGAACGGATCGAAGATGCGATCCTGGATCTCGGCTGCGATGCCCGGCCCGCTGTCGCTGATTCGAAGCCGCAGGCAGGGGCCCGGAGTGAACGGGCAACCGCCCGAAACCAGGTCGAGCAGGATGCGAATCGTGCCCTTCCCATTGATGGCGTCGCGGGCGTTCAGGACCAGGTTGGAGACCACCTGCTCAAGCAGGTCGGTGTCTCCGACCACCGACGGCAGTGAGGGGTCGGCCTTCACCACCAGCTCGACTCCCTCCGGCAGCTGGGCCCGCAGCCCGGGCTCGAGCCGGGCCAGTCGTTCGACCAGGTCGACCTGGGTGGGACGAAGGGTCTGCTGGCGCGCGATGGCGACCAGGGGCCGGGTCAGGCTCTCGGCCTGCCGTGCGGCATTGGTCAGAAGCTCGAGATCGTGCTGTTGCTCTGCAGTCAGCCCGCTCTCGGCCAGGAGCTCGGCGCACCCCACGATGGCGGCGAGCAAGCCCTTCAGGTCGTGCAGCACGCCCGCAGCCAGCATTCCAACCGTGTCCATCTTTTGCATCAGGAAGAGCTGTCGCTGATAGCGCCGGGTGATGGCCCGCTCTTCCTCCAGGCGCACGCGAGCCACCGCGCCGGCGAGCTGCCCGGCCACGTGCATCAGGTAATCGAGCTCCTCGCCGGTGGGAGCGCGCACGCCCTCTTCGGCGAAGGTGCCCACGCCGAAGGCCCCCAGGACGTAGTCGGGCAGGATCAGCGGCAGGTTGATCAGAGTGCGGGACTCGAGCTTGGCCACCAGGCCCTTGTTGGTGCGGGGATCGGTGCGAGCGTCCACGACCACGACAGGGCCTCGGGCGCTCACGACCTCCTCGAGCAGGGCGTCCCCGGCGACCTCCAGGACGGGGGCCTTCTCCCAGGCCTCCGCTTCACGGGCTCCGGCAACGTCGAGCAAGCGGACACGGCGAAGGTCGGGGGAATCGGCCACGTAGATGAAGGCATGGCGATACCCGGTCGAGCGCTCGACTTCATCCCGAACCTCCTGCAGAAGCTCGCGGAAGGATGAGGCTCGCTGCAGGCGACGAGCGAACTCGAGCAAACTTGCGTAATCTGGCAGCATTGGAACCCGGGCTCTCCTTCGGCAGGCGTGCTCGGTGATCCCGCGAACGCCCCCCGCCCATGGCCGATCCGCCCCGCGCCAAGCTCAAGTTCGATACCTCCACCGACCGCGACAGCCCGCTGCCCTCGCGCTACCAGATCCGGGGCGAGCTCGGACGCGGTGGCATGGGCATCGTCTATCACGCTTTCGACCGGGAGACCTCCAGCGAGGTGGCCGTCAAGGTCATCTCCGAAGGGGGCTCCAACCAGTCTCTGGCCGAGCGATTGCGTCGCGAGGCACGCGAGCTTTCCCACCTGAGCCACCCCAACGTGGTGGGCTACCTGGGCCAGGGCATCCGGGGCGGCCGCCAGTACATCGTGCTCGAGTACGTGGCCGGAGGCGACCTTCGCAAGCTGCTCAAGACGCGCCCTCCGCTGGGAACGGTGCTGCGCCTGTTTCACGGGGTGGCCCTGGGGCTCGACTACCTGCATCAACAAGGCCTGGTGCACCGCGACCTCAAGCCCGAGAACGTTCTGATCGCCTCCGACGGCACCGCCCGGCTCACCGACCTGGGGCTGGTCAAGGCGCTCGAGTCCACCACGCAGCTGACCACCGAGGGTGCCATCGTGGGCACCTATTCCTACCTGGCGCCCGAGCAGATCGTCTCGGGCGAGCTCAGCCACGCGTCCGACCTCTACGCGCTGGGCGCCTGCCTCTACGAGGCCTGCACCGGTCAGCCCATGTTCGTGGCCAATACCGACTTTGAGATGCTCGAGCAACACCTGCGCAGCGATCCCATCCCGCCGCGCCAGCACCAGGCCGACCTGCCCGAGGAGCTGGAGGAGTTGATCCTGGCTCTGGTGTGCAAGCAAGCCGAGGGCCGTCCTTCTGCCGCCGAGGTGGCTCGGCGGCTGAGCGAGCTGCTTGGACGCCACTCGGTTGAGGAGGTGCTGGCTACCCCCGTGGCCTTCTCTGAGCCCGAGCCGGAGGGCTGGATTCCCGAGTGGCGGCGGGCCCTGGCCCGCAAGCTGAAGGCCCCCGAGCCGGTGCGCCGGGTGGACCCGCTGGCCGTTGAGTGGGAGGCCGGGCAGAGCGGATTCCCCCCTGCCCTGCTGGTGGGCAATCTGCGCGAGCTGGGGCGCGGCCTGGAGGCCCTGGAAGGGGCTCTGGAGCTCGAGCTGCCGGCCCCCTCCGACCGCCTGAGGGTGGCCCTGGACCGGGCCCTGGCTGCAGAGTCGCGCCCCGATCAGCGCGAAGAGCTGGAGAACCTGGGCCACGAGCTGCAGATCTGGTGCCGTCAGCGCGACGAGATTCTGGAGGAGGCGCGCCGGGCGGCTCAAGACCTGGTGGAGCTGCGTCGGGCCCTGAGCGCGCGAGGTCAGGTGCTGAAAGCCCAGATCGAGGCCGGCCTGGAGGCGCTGCGCCAGCGTCCCTGCGACGGACCGGGAGCGGCCCGCGTGGCCAGCGCCTGGATCGCGCGGCTGGACGAGGCCTGGGCCGGCATGATGCGCCAGGTGGGCTCATGATCTGGTTGGCCGCCGCCACTTCCAGCGACCCGGCTCTGGGCATCCTGGCCTCGCTTCTGGCCATGACCGTGCTCTGGTATCACCGCAGCCGCTACGTGCCCTTCTGGCTGCCGGCCGAGGAGTGGCACGCCCTGGAGCGGCCCGAGGTGGACCCTTCCACCCGGCTGACCCTGGTCGAGCCCACCCTGGTCGAGCCCACCCCGCAGGCCCCCGAGCCCGAGCCGGAGCTGCTGGCGGCCCAGGAGCTACACGGCCAGCTCCTGGAGATGCAGGGCCAGTTCGAGACCGCCATGCACGAGTTCACCGCCGCCGCCGAGGCTGAATGGCACGCGCTCGAGCGCCAGCTGATCGAGCTCCACTCGCGTTACCAGGTGGTACGGGGACAGCTGGTGGACGTGGCCGGCGAGCTGCCCTCGCCTGCTTGCGAGCCCCCTGTCCCGGCCCGACGCCCTCCCGAGCCCACCCAGGCTCCCGAGGAGCCGCCCCTGGAGCTGAGCGGCTCGCTCTGGAGCGAGCCCGATGCCCAGGGATTGCGCTCGCGCTCCAGCGCTGACGATCCGCCTTACTTCGAATACCTGGGGGCTCCGCCCCGACCCGACGAGCCGGGCTCGGCCGACAATCCCCGACCCTACTACCGCGAGCGCCGTCCCGCCGGATTCGTGGAGATCGCCCGCGGGGTGGTGGCCGGCAAGCGCCTGCTGATCACCGAGTGTGCCCGCTGGGTGGACGGAGGACTGGCTGCCCTGAGGCAGGGGGAGCCTGTGGCCATGGAGCCGGGAGGACAGCTCTATGGCGCTGCTCCGGCCGAGCTGGCGGCCCTGGAGACGGCGCTCTGGTGCTTGCCCTCCGAGCTGCGCTCTCGGGTCGAGGTGGTGCTGCTGGCCGACGACCTGGGAGGCCGCACCGACTGGCAGGGGTGCTATCGGGCCGATGGCGAGGGCGGGCTGGTCTCGCATGCGGCCCTGGTGGAGCCAGGACGTATCGCCCTGCGAGCCGATCTTCTGAGCCAACCGCGCAAGCTGGGGCGGGTCTTGCGGGCGGCTCTGGACGGACGTGCTGACGGAGTGTCCCCCGACGGCTACGGGTGGATCGAGCTGTGACCGGCTGGTTGCTGCTCATGGTGCTGGCCGGCTCGCTGGCCGGCTGGCGGGCCACGCTGAGCCTGCGCGCTCGCCTGCGCATTCTGCTGTCGGGAGCGGTGGTGGGGGCGCTGGCGGTGCCGCTGGCACAACTGCTGGTCGGGGGCGCAAAGGGCTGGGCCGCCTTCTTGAGTTTTCTTGCGCTGCTCTGGCCCGCGCTGGCCGTGCTCTCGCCCCGCCACCGGCTGCGATTCAGCGTCGCGGACGGCTTTCTGCTCGGCTTTCTGGCCGGACTGGGCTATGACCTGTACGCAGTATCCCTGGCCGGGGGAGCGGTCAAGTTCGACTGGTTGCCCCTGGTGAAGGGCCAGCCCTGGTCGGGTTACGCCTTCGGCTGCGGCCTGGCCGGCCTGGCGCTGGTGGCCGGACGCCGTCTCACGCTGGCCCAGGCAGGGGGCTGGGTGTGGTGCCTGGCGGCCCTGGCCGTGGCCACGGTCGACCGGATGCAGCTCGTGCCGATCGACCCCCGCGTCTTCCCCTGCCTTGCCCTGGCCATCGCCTTTGTGCTGGGCGAGCGCGAGCAGCGCTGGATGCGCCGCTCGCCGGTCTATGCCCAGCTCAAGAGCTTACCCGACCTCGCTGTGCCTGCCCTGCAGGCAGGCCTCTTTGCCTACCTTCGGGCGGCCCGGCGCCGCCGCCAGGTCATGCTCGAGCGGGCTGAGCTGGTCAAGATGGGCAACACCAGCTTCTTTGCCCTGCCCCGCCAGGAGCGCTGGAGCGCTCCGCCCGACCTTCCCGCCTTGCTGCTCGGCGCGACTGCCTTCCTGGCGCTGCTGGCTTTCCCGGCCTCGCTGGGTGCTACGCCCCTGGCCACCTGGTTGCCAGCCGCCGGCATTCTCTGGTGCTTCCTGCGCCTGCCCGAGCTCGAGCCCGAGGAGGCCGACCGGGTGGCCTGCACCCGGGCCGAGGAGCTGACCGTGAACTGTGGGCTGCTGCTGGTGCTGCTGTATCTGGTGGCCGGGGTGGGGTCGGCCGGGCCCTTCGCGCCCGCTTTCTCTGTGAGCTCTTATGCTCTGGTGGTGGCCCTGGCCGCCTCAACCCTGACCGGTACCCAGCGGGCCGAGGCGGCGGCCCTGCGCAATGCAGCCGAGCGGCGCATGAACTGGATCCATCGTGGCCTGGTGGCTGCCAAGACGGTGCTGGTAGCTCTCGGTTGCGCCTGGCTGTTTGGCGCATGGAAGGGGCTGCTGGCGCCCGTCGTGGCCGACAGTCTGCCGCAATGGTCGATCGTGCCCGCGGCCGCGGTCCTCCTTGCTCTGCTGGGGGCGATTGCAGCTGGATTCCTCAATGCCTTAACGGACACGGTCGAGTCTGCACTTCTGCGGCTAGTACGGGAAGGTCGCCCTTGAGCGAGACCCCGCCCACAAGCTGAGGCTCCAGTGTGTGCCGCTCATTTTCGAAGGCGAAAATCCGGTGAAATACATCAGCTGGCGGTTCGAGTTAGAGCGTAACTTGTGCCCCAGGTTAGCCTGCGTGTCCGAAATGCTGGGGTGCACCGTCACTCACTGGGCTCAGTTCTCCGGCATCCAGCCCCACTTGGGCTCGGAGCCGCCCGCTCCCACCACCACGTCGATGATGGCGCCATTGGGGAACTTGAGCTTGTCAAGCCGCTGAGGGTGCTCGAGCAGCTGCACGCCGGGGAACTTTTGCTGCAGCTCGGGCATGGCCTGGCGGATGCCCTCGTTGGTGGGCGGGTATTTCTTCAGGATGGCCATGACGGCGGCCTGGTCGATGGCGCTCCCGAGCACGCCCGCGAAGGGGTTGGGAGCGCTCGGCCCGGCCGGGGCGCCCTGGCCCGCGGCCCCACCGGCCTGTCCCGCGGCCGATGTCTGGCCCGTGGCCGCCGCCCACTCCTGCACGGTAGCCGTGGGCGCGGGCGTGCCCTTGCCTTCCGAGCCCCACCACCAGCCAGGGTTGTCCGAGCCGGCTCCGCGCACCACGTCAACCCACTCGTAGCCCACCTCGGTCTTCACCTGGATGCGATCGCCCTTCACGTCCACGACTTCCAGACCAGCCGCCCGAAGGTCGGGAACCATGGCCCGCAGCAGCTCCTCGGCGCGATTCTTGTCCCCCTTGACGCTGTCGAGCTTGTAGCCCTGCGCCACGCGACCGAAGATGTACTTGGGCGTCTTGTGGTCGGGGTTGTCGAGCTTGGCCTGATCGTAGCCCTCCAGGGGCGTGGGCGTGTCGGAGCGGAAGGCATTCTGGTTCGCCTGGCTGGCGGTGGGGCGAATGGGACCGTCGCTCAACACGTCCGACCAGACCAGGCGGGCCCCCTCGTTGCTGTTCAGGGCCGAGGCTTTGGCCTTGAGCGAGGGGCCCCGCTGTAGCGAAGCGTGCTCTTCGTCCTGGCGGGGCCTGAGGTCGGGGACCCGAGGCTCGACTCCTCCGGTGATGGTGGTTTGCTCGGTCTCGTTGCGGATGGCGGTGACTTGCATTGCTCCCACTCCTTGCTGGCGTCCTGTGGGTCGAGTATGCAGGTCGGCGGATAGATGAGGGTTAGATGCGTCAGGTATTGCCCAGGAAGACGAAATGGCGAGGGCCCTTCTTGCCTCCCCGGGCGCGGGCGCACTCCGAGCGAGAGTTCTTGAAACCGACCGTGCGCATGCGATTCACGAAGCGGGGGTCGTTGCCCGCCGACCAGATGGCCAGCATGCCCCCGGGCGTGAGCGAGCGGTGGATCCGGGCCAGCCCGGCCAGGTCGTACAGGCGGTCGTTGCCCTCTCGCACCAGGCTTTCGGGGCCGTTGTCCACGTCCAGCATGACCGCATCCCACTTCGTCTTGCCATCGAGCAGGTTGCCCACATCCGCCAGCTCGACCCGGGCCCGAGGGTCATCGAGCGGCTTGCCGGCCAGCTCGGCCAGGTGGGTGCGGTTCCACTCCAGCACCTGGGGAGTGAGCTCGGCCACCACCACGCTGGCCTCCGGCCCCAGGGTATCCAGGGCGGCCCGCAGGGTGTAGCCCATCCCCAGCCCGCCGATCAGAACCCGGGGGGCCTGACGCCGCCGGATGCTCGCGCAGGCGGCCTGGGCCAGGAGCTCTTCCGAGCCGTGGGTGCGGCTGGTCATCAGCTCGCGGTTGTCGATGCGGATCGAGAAATCCTGGCCTCGGCGCGCGAGCACGAGCTCGGAGCCATCGGGAGTGCGGGCCTTCTCGAGCGTTTCCCAGGGCAGCATAGGTCCGCATTGCTACACCCTGGCCAGGAAAATCCCTCTCAGAGCAGGACGATCAGCGAAACCGGTCCCTCGAACTCCTGGAAATCCGTTGGCTTGCCATACCAGTCCATGGTCGGCTCGCCGCTGGTGTCCACGTAGACCGAGTGACGCCCGTTGGCGGCCAGCACGCCCGAGTCGTAGTCACCCAGCTCGCCCGGGCCGATCTGCTTGAAGGGGACGCCCAGCAGATTGGCCCCATCGCTCATGTGCTCGCCCGTGGTCAGGGCCCAGAGTGACTCCACGAAAGTGTCCGCGCCCTCATGGCCCTCCTGCATCCCCCGTTTGGCCATGGCCGCAAAGCAGAGCGTGGCGTAAGCCATGGCCTCGGGGTCGCCGTTCTCGAAGTCGGAGGCCTGGGCCGCCAGCTTCATCTCCTCGGCCGTCAACTCCACCACGTAGCCGTCCTGCATGGTCACCTCGTAGCCTCCGTCGGGCAGCTTCTCCACGTTCTGAAAAACGTTGTTGCCATACTTGTCCATGGCCGCCTTGATGACCGCGATGGAGACGCAGTTGCCCCGCGAGCCCTGGTCGAAGGCCGTGATCAAGCTATCGCCGAAGGTCCCTTCCTGTTGCAGGGCGCGGTCGAGCGCCTCCTCGTCGGTGCTCGTCCAGCGATTATCGCTGGGCTGGCCGGGGCCCCAGCCGGCCTCGGTGGCCTCTCGCTGGCTGATGTTGCCGTTGCGCTGGCCGGTCAGGGCCACGTCCATGGCATTGAAGACGTTCTGGTTGCTGAGCATCGTCAGGGCCGCCTTGCGCACCACTTCATCGGCGTTCTCGTCAAGCGCCACCCGGGCCAGCTCGTCGCGGGAGATCGAGCCGTCCTGGTTTTGGTCGAAGGTTCCGAAACTCTGGTCGAGCACGGTGGCGGTTTGCTCCATGCTCATCAGACCGCCCGGGGAGTTCTGCTCGTTGGTCTGCGCCGTCTGGAGGTCCTCCAGCGTGAACACTCCGTCCGCCCGCGCACCCCCGCTGGCCACGTCCACCGCGTTGGTATCGTTGGCGTTGGCGAGCAAGGCCCGGGCAGCGCGACGCAGGCGCGGGTCGGCATTCTCGTCCTCGGCCACGGCCAGCAGGTCCTGGATGCTGAAACTGCCGTCCTGGTCGCCGTCGAGCACCTCCATGTTCTCGGCCAGCGTGCCCGTGATCTGCTCGAGCGACATGGGCATCTGCTGTTTTTGCCAGGCTTGCTCGAGCCGCAGGCTGAGCAGGCGCCGCTCGTACATCTGCTGGCGAGGGTCCTGCTCGGTCCTGGGGACGAGGGCTTCCCAGCGTCTGGGCTCGGGAGAGGGGGCCTGGCGAACGGGGGCGATCTGCTGCATCGTGTGTCCTCCTTCCGGGTTGGACACAGTCTAGGCGGGAGAGCTTTGCAGAAATTGAGACTGCAACGACAGTGTGATCTGGCCGGCCTCAGCGACTCTTGAAGGCCTGCCAGTCGGCCACCGCCTGGTCGGCATAGCGGGCGGCGAATCGGTGCAGGTTGGCGGACAAAAGCTCCTGGTCTTCTCCCAGCCAGGCTCGCAGTCCCTCGGCCTGCTCGGGGGTCGGGGCATGGGACCGGGCCAGCACCTGGCCGCACTGGCGCATTATCGAGAGCAGCTCCTCCTCGGAATTGAGGTCCTTGAAGCCCAGCGAGGCTTTCTCGGGCTCGCGCTCGCGCACCAGCATGGAGTAGCCGGCCACCGGCGCGTAGCCGGTGAGTGGGTTGAGCCGGCCGCCCAGCGCCTCCTGGCTGGCCACGGTGGCGGCCGCGTCGGCCCGGGTCAGGTCGCCGGTGCGGTCCACCAGCGGGGTGGGCAGCAGTTGCTTGATCTCCAGGACGTAAGGCGCCTCCTCGCCCTCCACCAGGGCATACCAGCGCGGCAGGCCCAGCGTGGCTCCGCCGCTGCCCCAGCGTTGGACGATATCTTTCACCTCGAGAGGACGGTCCAGCGGGGCCAGGGGGTCGAGGCGCTGCTCGTAATCGCGCAGGCCGGCCTGCACCTGCTCGCGCTCCTCGGGCGAAGCCTCGCGCATGGACTCGTCGCGCACAAAGCGCAGCCCGTCTTCGGTTTCTTCGGTCAGATCGCGCAGGAAGGTCCAGCGGTCCGGATCCACCTTCTCGAAGAGCGCCTCCACCGGTCCCTCGCTCTCGGACGCTCGCAGGAAGGCACCCTCGCCCGGGGCCTGCTCCAGCTCGTCGCGGTAACTCTGACAGAGCGCCTGGATGGCCTCAAGAGAGATGCCCGGGTCCAACTCGGCCTGGCGCACCTGCAGCACCAGGCTGGTGGCCAGCCGGGCCAGATCCAGCTCGGGCGTGGAGCGGTCGGCCTGGTCGAAGTCGTTCAAGCCCCAGACCGGCTCGCCGTCGCTCCCCCGCACGATGCCGAAATTCTGCAGGTGCACGTCCACGGCCACGGTCAGCTCGGGGGCTGGGCGGGGCAGCAGCTCGAGGGGGTGGTGCGGGCCCAGCACGTCTTCCACAAAGAGCGCCGCCGTGTCGCGCAGGAAGTTGTGCGGGCTCTTTTTCATGTGCCGCTCTTTTTCTTCCAAACCCTCGCCCTCGAGCCCGAGGCCGCGATGGAACCGGTCGATGAAGGCCAGCGCTTCCTCG
>CAYYHB010000051.1:0-24827 GCA_964471395.1 uncultured Burkholderiales bacterium
CGGAGGCTGATCGCCAGCATCATGGTGATCTGGGGCACGGTCTCGGTGGGCATGATGTTCATGCGCTCGGTCGAGCAGTTCTACATCCTGCGTTTCCTGCTCGGAGCGGCCGAGGCGGGGTTCTTTCCGGGCATCATCCTCTACCTCACCTACTGGTTTCCCGCCCGCCACCGGGCCCGGGCGGTCTCGCTCTTCATGCTGGCGGTTCCGGTTTCGGGTGTGGTGGGCAGCCCCATCTCGGGCGAGATCCTCGAGCTGGAGGGGCACCACGGGCTGGCCGGCTGGCACTGGCTCTTCCTGCTCGAGGGCCTGCCCGCCGTCATCTTAGGCTTTTTGTCCCTGAAGTACCTGACCGACCTCCCCGAGCACGCCTCCTGGCTGAGCCAGGAGCAGAAAGACTGGCTGCTGCAACGACTCGCAGACGAGCAGCAGGTGCAGGGCAGCGAAAAGGCTCCCTCGCCGGCGGCCACCTTCACCAGCCTGCCGGTCTGGCTGCTGAGCCTGATCTACTTCTGCCTGGCCTGCTCGTTCTACGGAATGTCCTTCTGGTCGCCCCAGATCGTCAAGGCCCTGCTCGACCCCTCCGCCTCCGACGCCCTGGTGGGCTGGCTCAACGCCATCCCCTACGTAGGCGGGGCGGTGGGGATGCTGCTGGTGGGGCGAAGCTCGGACCGGCACGGCGAGCGGCGGCTGCACGTGGTCTTGCCCACCTTGCTGGCGGCAGTGGGGCTGGTGCTCTCGGGCCTGACCTCCTCCAATCCCACCCTCTCCCTGGGAGCCTTCACCCTGGCCGCTCTGGGCCTGTGGGGCACGGTGGGGCCTTTCTGGGCCCACGCCACGGCGGTGGTACGGGGGACCGGGGCGGCCGCCGGCATCGCTCTCACCAACTCGCTGGGGAACCTGGGCGGCTTTGCGGGCTCGTATCTGGTGGCCTGGGCCAAGTCGGTCACCACCGGCTTTGCGGGCGGCCTTTACCTGCTGGCCGCCATCCTGGTGGTGGGAGCGGTCTTGATGCTGCTGCCGGTCTTGAAGCTCAAGGAGTGACCTCTTTGCCCTTCTGATCGTAGCGCTGGTAGGAGCGCTCCTTGGTAAGCTTGTTCACCTTGAGACTCTGGCGCTTGATGCCGTTCTCCCAGTAACTGGTGTAAGCGATGGTGCGGTCGTCGTAGTTGAGCACCTCGCGGGTCTCTCCGTTGCCGTACCAGCGCTCGTAATAGATGGCCTTGCTGGGCTTTTTTTGAAACTTGATGGCGAAGCCGCCGGCCGGGAAGAGCTTGCTGTAAGAGACGGTGCCGTCGGGCTGGAGCTCGTACTTCTCCTGGGTCTGACCCGAGGGCCAACGCGTCTCGAAGGGTTTCTTGCCGAGGCTGGTGTACTCGCGCACGATGCCCTCGATATAGTTGCGCAACTGGTCGGCTTCGCCGGCCCGTGCGCTGGCGGCCAGGCACGCAATGAGGACCAGGATCATCAGGCGTTTCATTGCCCGGCCGTTTCGCGCCCTGACGGAAGGTGCCCTCCCGGCCGCTTGCGAACTGCCCGGCGCTATGCCGACCATCCCGAAAATTCGCTTCGACAAGTACTACCGCTACGACGAGCTGACCTCGCTGCTCCAGGAGCTGGCCCAGGCCTATCCCGACCTGGTCGAGCTCGGAAGTCTGGGCAAGAGCTTCGAAGGACGAGACATCCCGGTGGTCACCGTCACCTGCAAGGGCACCGGCCCGGCCTCCGAGAAGCCCGCCCTGTGGGTGGACGGGAATATTCACGCCACTGAGGTCTCGGCCAGCGCCGCCTGCTTGCACCTGATCCACAGCCTGGTCAGTCGCTACGGCAGCGATTCCAAGGTCACCACCATCCTCGACAGTCGGGCCTTCTACATAGCACCCCGCATCAATCCGGACGGGGCCGAGGCCGCCCTGTCGGAACGGCCCAAGTACCTGCGTTCCTCGGTTCGCCCCCACCCCTACGACGAGGACCCGGTGGAGGGGCTGATCCGCGAGGACGTGGACGGGGACGGCAAGATGCTCAGCATGCGCATTCCTGACCCCAACGGGCCCTGGAAGGTGAGCCCGGAAGACCCCCGCTTGATGATCCGTCGCCATCCCGAAGACCTGGAAGGCGAGTTTTACCGCGTGCTGCCCGAGGGGCGCATGGTGGAAGAGTGGGACGGCATCACGCTCAAGGTCAACGCCTACAAGGAGGGCCTGGATCTCAACCGCAACTTCCCCGCCTCCTGGCGCACCGAGGACGAGCAGAAGGGGGCCGGGCCCTATCCCACCAGCGAGCCCGAGGTACGGGCCATGGTGAGCTTCATCACCAGCCATAACAACATCTGTCACGCGGTCACCTTCCACACTTACTCCGGGGTGCTGCTGCGGCCATTCTCAGCCCAGCCGGACGAGAATTTTCCGGCCGAGGACCTGTGGACCTATCGCTACATCGGCGACCGCGGCACCGAGATGACCGGCTATCCGCACCTGTCGGTCTACCACGACTTCCGCTACCACCCCAAGCAGGTCATCACCGGCGTCTTCGACGACTGGATGTACGATCACCAGGGCGTTTTCTCGTGGACCGTCGAGATCTGGTCGCCCCACCGCCGGGCCGGCATCACCAAGGGCTTCGACAAGGAGACCAAGAGCGGAGCCTTCAACTTCATCGACTGGTGGCGCGATCACCCGGTGGAGGACGACCTGAAACTGTTGCGCTGGGCCGATGAGGCCCTGCGCGGAGAGGGCTACTACGACTGGCGCCCCTTCCACCACCCCGACTTTGGCAACGTCGAGTTGGGCGGCTGGGACCTGATGTTTGGCATCCGCAACCCGCCCTCGTGGCTGCTCGAGGAAGAGATCGCGCCCCTGAGCGAGTGGGTCATCTGGCAGGCGCTGACCACGCCACGACTGGAGCTTCTGCAAGAGGAGATCTCCTCGCTGGGCGAGCGCTGCTTCAAGCTGCGCATCGTGGTCGCCAACACCGGCTGGCTGCCCACCTACGTCACCAAGCGGGCCCACCAGCGCAAGACGGCCCGCGACCTGGTGGCCGAGATCGAGCTGCCCGAAGGGGCCCGTCTGGTCTCGGGCAAGCGCCGCGAGGAGCTCGGTCAGCTCGAGGGCAAGGCCTATAAGGACAGCACCTGCATCAACTACCAGGCCGATCCCACCGACGACCGGGTGAAGGTGGAGTTCGTGGTGGAGGCCACCCCGGGCACGACCGTGGAGGTGCGGCTACGCCATCCTCGGGCGGGGGTCTTGAAGCGGAGCTACGTGCTCAGGTAGCCCCTGGGGCCGAGTCCGCGAGGACTCATCCTCCAGGTAGCAGAACCCGCCGAGATGCGAAGCTTCCTTGTTGTCTGGCTGCTCCTCTGCTGCGTCGTTCGAGCCGACGTGGAGTCCGCCATCCGCCGGGAAATGGTGCGCCAGAACGCGCCCGGGTGCGCGGTGGCAGTGCTTCACAAGGGTCGCGTCATCCTCCTCCGGGGATTCGGGGTGCGCGACCTCGAGACACGGGCTCCCGTCACCCCGTTGACGGTGTTCCGCATCGGCTCGACCACAAAGATCCTGACTGCGGTGGCACTCATGCGCCAGGTGGAGCAGGGAACGCTCGAGCTGGATCAGCCGGTGGTGCGCTACCTGCCGGAGTTCCAGGTGAACCCCTCCATCACAGTGCGCCAGGTCTTGAGCCACACCGCGGGACTCAAGGACTCGGCTGTGCTCTACGGCCCCGAGGACCCGGCCGCGCTGAAGCAGCACGTGGCGGCCCTGACGAAGGCGGACACGTTTACCGAGCCAGGGGCCGTCTTCAGTTACAGCAACCTGGGTCTGGACACAGCCGGCGCGGTGCTCGAGCGGGTCGTGGGTCAAAGTTACCCGGAGCACCTGGAGAAGCGCATCTTCCCGCTGCTGGGCATGTCGCGCGCGACCTTCTCGACCAATCGCGCCATCACGTTCCCCTTCGCGGTAGGCCACGAGGATGGCAAGCCAGTGCGTCCCAACCCGTTCAACGCAACCCAGAATCCCTCCGGGTTCGCGATGGCGACCGTGGTGGACGAGGTCGCACTGATGCGGGTCCTGCTGGGCGAGAAGAAGGTCTTGCGTCCCGAGAGCCTGCGCGAGATGCGAACGGGCGTTCTCGGCGTCCCGCCGCTCGGTGTGGAGTATGGGCTGGGCCTCTTCGTCCAGCGGGCGCGTGGCTATCGTACCTGCGGGCACGGCGGCAACATCAACGGCTATACGAGTTTCCTGACAACCGTCCCGGACCTCGAGCTCGGCGTGGCGGTGCTCACCAACGTGTCCAACTTCGACGCAGAGCCGATCTTCGAGGCCGTGCTGGACTGGCTCAGAATCCCCCAAACGCCCCCCGCTCGCATCCAGCAGCACCCTGCCAGCGACTACGCCGGCCGCTATTCGATGCCGTCCGGAGAGCCAGGCAAGGCGGACGTCCTGGTCACGATCACACCGGAGATGAAAATGGTGCTGGGCGAGCAGACGCTTTCTCTGACGACGATCGCCACGGATGGATTTCAGGCCGCCAACGGCATGGCACTTGCGTTCTTGCGCGACTCCACAGGTCAGGTCCGCTTCTTGAACGTCGGCTTCCGCTCCGGACCGCGTTACTGAAGCGGACCCTCGCCCACAGGCAGGGGTGCCTCGCGGTCAAACTCTCTCAAGATCAGCGTGGCGATCGCGTCCGCCGGATTCCGCCCGTCTTGCGAGCTGGTGAGCGAGCACCAGACGACGAAGGTCAGGCCGTTCTGGGGGTCGTGGCCCATCAGGGTGTTGAATCCGGGGATGGTGCCGGAGTGACCGTAGAACTGCCCGAAGCGCATGATCCCCAGCCCGTAGCTGGTGCCGCCCGCCACGGGCTCGAGGTCGGTGAGCCGCTGTTGCTGGAGCGCTTCGGGCAAAAGGTCGCCTTCCACCAGCGCCCGCACCCAGACGGCCAGCTCCTCGGCGGTCGAGAGAGCGCCCCCGGCGGCCCAGCCGAAGCTGGGGTCGAGGTCGGTGACATCGCGCAGCACGGTCGGCTCGGCGCCCGCGATTGTGCCAAACATGTAGCCCCGCGGGTGGGGCTGGCCGATCGCGCTGCCAGGGGGGAGCGAGGTGTGCTCGAGCCCGAGCGGCCCAAACAGCCGCTCCTGGAAAAGCTGCCCCAGAGGCCTGCCGGTCAGCCGCTCCGCCACCAGGCCCAGCAGCACCGTGTTGGTGTTCGAGTAATGGTAGTCCTGACCTGGCTCGAAGTAGGGCGACTCCGCGAACGCGAAGGCAAGCAGCTCCTCAGGTCGCCAGGCGCGTTGCAGGTCGGCATCCTGGGCTCGCGCCCAGCTATCCGACTCGGTGTAGTTAAAGAGCCCGCTGCGCATCGTGAAGAGCTGGCGGAGCGTGATGCTCTCCCCGTTGGGAACGTCCGGGAGGTAGTCCGCGATAGGGTCTTCCAGGCGCAGGCGGCCCTCGGCGACCAGTTGCAGGGCGACCGTGGTCGTCATGGTCTTGGTGCAACTGGCGATGCGCCAACAGTCGGTGGTGCGGACAGGCTCCCCGCCGTCCACTGCCCGCGTCCCGAATGCCTGGGTCCAGTCGCCCAGAGCGCGAGAGCGGACCAGCACTACCGCCCCCGGCACGCCGAGCTCCTGACGCAGCCGCTCGATCTGCGGGCGTAGGATGGTGGCGTAAGCAGGCTCGGGAATAACAGGGTGGCCCGAGCTGGGGGCGTCGCCTCCGCAGGCCAGGCAGAGCGCGACAAGCAACACGACCAGGCGCATCCTTGCGGTTTCGAGCGGCGGCTGTCGCCGACCTGTCATCCGACCTCCAGGAACATTCCGCTACCTTCGGCCAGGGGAGATCGAGCTGCCGACGAGAATTCTCCCATAATGAAGCGTTTGCTCATTCTCCTGCTTATTGTGACGGCCGCCCTCCCCGCGCTAAGCGAGTCAGCCCGCGGCCCCTGCGTCACGCTCAACTACAATCGGGCCGACCTGCCTTACGTCGTCAAGCAACTGGGCAAGCGCAGGGGGTGCAACGTCTACGTCGGTCCCGAGGTGGCCGGTCAGGTCACGCTGAACGTCAAGGACACGCCCGCCGAGGGAGTGCTGAAGCTGGTGCTGGATCTGCAGCCGAAGCGCTTTGATTACAGGCTGGTGGGCAACACCCTGGTGGTGGCCTCGCCCGAGCGCCTGGGCTCGATACCGGCTGATATCCTCGGGCCCCGCCGATAGGCTCAGAAACGTCGCGACCGCGGTCGGGGAGTAACCTGACAGATGGATGGCGACTCGAGCAAAGCCGAAGTCCCTGAAAGCATAGTAGGCAGCGCCTACAAGACGCTGCCTACCGTTCGGAGTCTTCCCGCGTATCGCTACGCGGCCACCCCTCCGCGGGTGGGGCGATTACTTGCGTAAATCAAACCCACCTCCTTTCCCACCGCGATCATCGCGGCATGCGGGCTCCAGGTCGGCCACCCGTTGCCCGTTTCGCAGTCGTGGCCGCGACTGCGAGAAGCTCAAACCTTTGGAGTCTCAACCATACCAGGGAAAGGACGCGGAGTCAAGTAGGATATTCAAGCTATGTCTGGTCTCGATACAGGAACACCTGTTCGGGGCCACGCTAAAGTCCCGTAGAAGCGGGTGCTGATCCGATTTTCTCGCCAAATTAGGCAACAGAGCCAACGGTAAGCCCGGTCGCCCTGCCCGTCAAACGATCCTCCCTATTATCCATCAACTCCTCCTTAATCTCCACGGTCTCCACCTCTCCTAAATGACTCCTTACGGAAGCCCGGCCAGTCAGACGAACGTCGCCACCGATTTGAGAGTCTCAAATCCGCATGATTACGGCGCGCCTGAGTTACCGATCTTTCGGGTCAGCACCCCGTAGAAGCTTGACCATGAAGCCATGCATCGAATATATTCTATTCATGGCGAGCACGACGATTCACATCCCAACCAGCCTTTTGGAAATCGTCGATGCCCGCGCTCGGGAAATCGGAATCAGCAGAAATCGTTTGATTCTTAACGCACTGGAGCGCTTCATCGAGCAGGATCAGGCGTGGAGCCCGAGCTTCTTGAAAGAGCTTCGCCAACCCTTGACGCCGGCTGACGCCGCGGCCCTCGAGAACACGATGCGCGAGGTGAAGAGAAAGCGGTCAAGCAAGCCAGCGGTAGTGCTTTGAGCCCCAGGAAGCGTATCCTGGATACGATGACGGTCTCCTACTTGATGAAGGGCGAGCCCTGCGCCGTAAGCCAACTGCAAGCTTGCTCCCGAGCGGACGTACTCATTCCTCAGCCGGTGATCGCTGAGATTGCCTTCGGTCTTGAGCGAATGCCACCATCGAAGCGTCGAGAGAGACTGGAAGGACGACTCCGACTGATCTTATCCCAAGTCCTCCGAGCCAACTGGACCGATGAAGTGAGTGAGCACTTCGGTCGCGTCAAGACTCTTCTGGAACGGTCCGGGCAGTTGCTGGAAGACTTCGACCTCGCCATTGCCTCTCACGCTCTGGCCGTGGATGCGGTCCTGGTAACCTCCAACGCTCAGCATATGGGGCGAATCCCCGGGCTCGAGCTAGAGAGCTGGCAAGAGTAAACGCTAGCCGCAGAACAGGTCCAGAATCAGCTGGAACTTGCGGTCGTGCATCTCATAATGCAGGCAGGCCGCCAGGCGCAGACAGCTCTCGGGGCGATCATGCTGGGCGCTGGAAAGCTCAACGGCTCGACGGCACAGGGCCTCGGCATCCTCCTCGGTGGTCGGCGAGAGCGGCAACTTATGCTGCTCGGCCAGGGTGCCCAGATAGTCGTTGAGCGACAGGGCACGCTCGGCCAGAAGCTCGGTGGCGCCCGGAACGCGGGCCTGCAGGCGCTTACGGCGAGCCAGTCCCGGACGCGAGCCATAGTCGTAGTCGCCCAACCGCGCGGGGGCATTGATTGAGCTCAGCGTTTCGCCCAGCACGCGCTCGAAGATCTCCAGCTGGGCCAGCGAGCCGACCAGGCGGCGCCCTACGAGGCAGCGGAACACTTGCCACACCACCGCCTCCTGGCAGCGCTCCCCCGAGCATGATCGACGCCAGACCTGGGCCAGGATGTCATCCAGCCGAACCCCCAGCGAGCTCTCCCCCAGCAAGCCCTGGCGGGCAAACTCTTTCAGGCTGCGATAGATCAGAGCCACGTTGCGGATGGTGTCGCTGCTCAGATCAGGGAAGCGGGTTTTGAACTGCTCGGACTCAGGAAAGAAGCTGGACTCGCTCTGAAGGAGTTGCATGGGGGGGCTCCCTTATTCGACTTTCCCGCTCGCTTATAGACTAGCTCAAACTGGGTCCCGAGCGCTGTAACCTGGCACACATTCGCGGAGCAAAAGGAGCGGGCGCGGTCGGCGCGAACGGCGGCCTTTCAGCTACTGTTGCGGACATTGATGAGATCAGGATATCAATGCCCACAACTGCAGACAATCTGTTGAACGGCGCCGCGCCCGACGCGGCGCCTTAACGACAAGGAGCCGAACATGAGCAAGAAAGTCGCTCTGGCCTACAGCGGGGGGCTCGACACATCCTGCATTCTGCGCTGGTTGATCGACCAGGACTATGAGGTCATCTGCTTCATGGGCAACGTGGGCCAGGACGAGGACTTTGAAGCAGCCCGGGACAAGGCGCTGAAGATCGGCGCGAGCAAGGTCTTCATCGAGGACCTGCGCGAAGAGTTCGTGACCGACTTCATCTTCCCGGCCATCAAGGCCAACGCCGTCTACGAGGGGCGCTACCTGCTGGGCACCTCTCTGGCCCGCCCGTGTCTTGCCCGTCGCCAGGTCGAAGTGGCCAACCGCGAGGGCTGCAAGTTCGTCTCTCACGGGGCCACCGGCAAGGGCAACGACCAGGTCCGCTTCGAGCTGGCCTGCTACGCTCTGTCGCCCGATCTGAAGATCATCGCTCCCTGGCGTATGCCTGAGTTCTTCAATCGCTTCCAGGGGCGCTCCGACCTGATGGCCTACGCCCAGGAGCACGGCATCCCGGTCACGGCCACCCCCCAGCGGCCCTACTCCACCGACGAGAACCTCTTCCACATCAGCTACGAGTCCGGGGTGCTCGAGGATCCGGCCTCCTCGCCTCCGGAGGACATGTTCCAGATGACCCTGGACGCGCAGAAGGCGTCCGCCGAGCCCGAAAAGGTGCTGCTCGAGTTCAAGGACGGAATCCCCATCAAGGTGGAGAGCCTGGACAGCGGGCGGGTAGCCACCAAACCCCTGGACATGATGCTCTACCTGAACGAGCTGGGCAAAAAGCACGGCGTGGGGCGCATCGACATCGTGGAGAACCGCTTTGTGGGCATCAAGTCGCGCGGCGTCTACGAGACCCCGGGCGGTACCATCTTGCGCGAGGCTCACCGCGACATCGAGTGCCTGGCCATGGACCGCGAGGTAATGCGCCTGCGCGACATGCTCAGCCCCAAGTTCGCCGAGCTGGTCTACAACGGTTTCTGGTTCTCTCCCGAGATGGAC
Source organism: uncultured Burkholderiales bacterium (assembly GCA_964471395.1). Taxonomy (GTDB): domain Bacteria; phylum Vulcanimicrobiota; class Xenobia; order Xenobiales; family QWHO01; genus QWHO01. The sequence continues at coordinate 9,471 of CAYYHB010000051.1, forward strand.
TTCTTGATGGCGGCGGTGGACAAGAGCCAGGAGTACATCGATGGCAAGGTCTGGTTGTCTTTGTATCGCGGGCACGTGACCGTGCTGGGCCGCGAGAGCCCCACCTCGCTCTATGACCGCGATCTTTCCTCGATGGAGATCGAGGGCGGCTTCAATCCGCGCGACTCGGAGGGCTTCATCCGGATCAACGCCATCCGCCTCAAAGCCCACCGGGTCATCGTGGAAAAGATCCAGAGCCGGAGCAAGTGAGCCAGGGGCGGCTCTGGGGCGGACGCTTTCGCCAGCCCACCGATCCCCGCATGGACGCCTTCGGGCGCTCGTTACACTGGGATGCCCGGTTGGCGCCCTTCGATCTGCGGGTCTGTCGGGCCCACGTCACCATGCTGACGCAAGCCGGTATCACCGAGGGCGGCCAGCTCATCACCGCCCTGGAGCAGATGGAGCAAGAGCTGGCGGCGGGCACGCTGCGGGTGGAGGGCGAGCACGAGGACGTGCACTCCTGGGTGGAAGCCGAGCTCTCGCGCCGGGTCGGCCCGGAGAGCTCGAACCTGCGCATCGGGCGCAGCCGCAACGACCTGGTGGTGACCGACTTCCGGCTCTGGGTCAAGGACGCCTGCGAGCTGCTCAGGCGGCGCACCCGAGCGATGCAGGAGGCCCTGCTCAAGCAGGCCGAGCGGCTGCCCGAGGCCTATCTGCCCGGCTATACCCACCTGCAGCGGGCCCAGCCGGTGTTGCTCTCGCATCATCTGCTGGCCCACTTCTGGGCCCTGGAGCGGGACGCCAAACGCTGGGACGCGGTGCGAGACGAGGCCGACTGCTGCCCTCTGGGGGCCGGTGCCCTGGCCGGCAGCTCCTGGCCGATGAACACGGCCCGCACCGCCGAGCTGCTCGGCTTCTCGCGCAGCTTCGAGAACTCGCTCGACGCCGTGGCCGACCGTGATTTTGCGGTCGAGTTCCTGAGCGCCGCCAGCCTGGAGATGGTCCACCTCTCGCGACTGTCCGAAGAGCTGGTGCTCTGGTCGGGCAGCGAGTTCGGCTACCTGGAGCTGCACGACTCGTGGAGCACCGGCTCCAGCCTGATGCCCCAGAAGCGCAACCCGGACGCCGCCGAGCTGACCCGCGGGCGGGTGGGCCGGGTGGTGGGCGACCTGGTCAACCTGCTCACCCAGCTCAAAGCCCTGCCGCTCGCCTACAACCGCGACCTGCAAGAGGACAAGCCGGCCGCCTTCGATGCCTGCGACACGCTGGAAGCCTGCCTGGATGTGCTGGCCGGCATGGTGAGCGCTTGCAGCTTTCGCGTCGAGCGCATGGCCGAGGCGGCCGCCGATCCGGCCCTGCTGGCCACCGATCTGGCCGACGCCCTGGTGCGCGCCGGACACAGCTTCGCTGTCGCCCACGAGCTGGCCGGCAAGGCGCAGGTGGGCGAGCTGAGCGCCGAGGAAGAGCAGCAAGTGGCTCCGCTGCTGGCCGAGGTGACCGTCGAGCAGGCCCTGCAGAGCCGGGCCCATCCGGGCGCGGCCGGACCGCAAGCGGTGGCCCGCCAGTTGCAGCGAGCCCGAGCCTGCCTGGAGGAAGAATGAGCGTCGAAAGCTTGCTATCTGCTGCCCGCGAGGCCCAGACCGCCTGGGCCCGCCGCCTGGTGCGTCAGCGACTGGAGGTGGCGCGGGCCCTGCGCACCTACGTGGCGGCCCGCACCGAGGAGGTGGTGGAGGCCATTCGGGCCGCCCGGGAAGGCCGTCCGGCCGAGATCCTCAGCTCGGAGCTCTTGCCCTGGCTGGACGGCGTCTGGTTCCTGGAGCAGAACGCCGAGCAACTGCTGGCCCCGCGCAAGGTCAGCCCGGCAGGTCGGCCTCCCTGGATGGGCACCATCGAGCTGGAGGTGCTGCGCGAGCCCCACGGGGTGGTGCTGGTCATCGGTCCCTCCAACTATCCGTTCTTCCTGCCCGGCATTCAGGCCATCCAGGCCCTCATGGCCGGCAACGCCGTGCTGCTCAAGCCGGGTATCGGGGGCACCCGGGCAGCCCGCTTCCTGGCCGGGGCCCTCAAGGCCGCCGGCCTGGACGAGCACCTGTTTGCCGTGCTGGAGGAAGACCCCGAGAACGCGCGTCATGCCATGCAACTGGGGGTGGACAAGGTGGTGCTGACCGGCAGCGTGGCCACGGGACGGTCGGTGCTGCAGCAAGCGGCTGACTCGCTCACTCCGGTCAGCCTGGAGCTATCCGGCCAGGATGCCGTGGTGGTTGCCCCCACGGCCGATCTACGCCGGGTGGCCCGGGCCCTGGCCTTCGGCATCCGGCTCAACCAGGGCCGCACCTGCGTGGCCCCGCGCCGCGTGTTCGTGCCTCGTACGCGCCTGGAGGCGTTGGAAGGCCTGCTGGTCCGGGCCCTGGCCGACGACCGCCCTGTGCCGCTCGGAAACGAATTGCGCGAGCTGCTCGACACGGCCCACAGCCAGGGGGCGCGCCTGATCACGGGATCCCTGGGCGAGCAGGTGATAGGCCCGCTGGTGCTCAGCTCCTGCCCCACCGAGCTGGCCAGCTCGCCCGCAGCGGTCTTCGCGCCCATCCTCTGGATCATCCCCGTGCAAGACGAGGCCGAGGCGGTGCGCCTCGTGCGCGAGAGCCACTACGGTCTGGGCGCGGCCGTCTTTGGTCCCGAGGAGTGGGCCCGCCGCATCGCCGAGGAGCTGCCGGTGGGCGTGGTCACGCTCAACGACCTGATCGTGCCCACGGCCGACCCGCGCCTGGCGTTCGGCGGACGGGGCTGGAGCGGCTACGGCCTGACCCGCGGGCCGGAGGGCTTCCTGGAGATGACCGTGCCCAAGGCCATCCTCACCCGCGGCCCGGGGCCACTCTATCACCTGGAGGAGCCCGGCCCCAGCGACTACAAGCTGCTGCGCGGCTACTTGCGGGCCGCCCACGGAGGAGGCTGGAAGGAGCGCGCCCTTGGGGCCTTTGAGTTCCTGCGCTCGCTGATCGGCGAGCGCATCCGCCGAAAGAGCCCCCTGAACCCGTATCGCAACCAGACCTATGGATTACCCGATGAATGACGCCGACTACGAGGAGAAGCTGCGCCACTGGCTGACCGAGGGCGGCTTTAAAGCCGACCACCTGGTCTTCGAGCAGTCGTGCCACTCGGTAGCCGAGGCCGCTGACGCGGCCGGAGTGAAGCGCGAAGAACTCATCAAGAGCATCTGCATGATGACCCCGCTGGGCGAGCTGGTGGTGGCCGTCGTGAAGGGCGAGGATCAAGCCAGCACCTCGCGAGTGGGCAAGCTGCTCGAGCTGGGTCGCCCCCGTCCCGCCAGTCTGGTGGAGATGCTCGAGCTCACCGGCTATCCCTGCGGCGGCACGCCGCCTTTTGGCTTTGAGGCCCGCTTCCTGGTGGACGAGCGGGTGCTCCAGATGCCGGTAGTCTACGGGGGCGGGGGCTCGGTGCGCTCGCTGGTGCGCGTGGCCTCGGACGAGCTGGTGCGAGCCAATCGGGGACGGGTGGCGCGCATCCGGCGCTAGAAGCCTACTCCTACAAGGCCTCTCCGTGTTCTCGGCGCTTTCTGCGGTTCTACTCAAGGGGTAGGACGGACGTGACGATACGCTGGTCGTCTTGGCGAACAGGCATTCGTTCCCCGGGGGAAACGAAAACCTGCCGAACAGGCGTTGGGAACGGCGCCAAATCGACCTGTGAAGGACTTCACAGAGACGAAACTCCTGCCGAACACCGAATGGAGAAGTGGTCTGCGGCCAGAGCTGCGAAGTGCGCGAGCCCGCAAGAGCACTGTGAAAAGACCCGGGCGGTCTCCCAGGCATCCCGCAGGTAGCCCCGACGACGAGCCCACCAAGGCCGGCTACCCGCAAGAGCGCGGTCAGACACCCGGACGGTGTCCGACCGCGCCACGGCTAGCTACGGATGTAGTCGCTCCACTTGTTGTGCATCTTGTCCTGCACCTTGGCCTGGTTGATGGTGACCTCTTGCTGGATCTCGAAGATCTTGGTCTGCACCTCGCGCAGGATCTTCCAGCGCTCGGCCTGATGCTTCTGAGCGTCAGCGAACATCTCCACCTGCTTGGTTTGCGCCTGGAGCGCGTCCGACAGAGCCAGCTGCTGCAGTGATGCTGCGTTGAGCATTCCTACCATGGGATTGTCCTCCTTTGGAGTTGGGATGACTCCAGGATAGGAAAGCCGGGCCCACGACCTGTTGACGGTAGTACAGGCTTTAGTGAACAGAGCTTTGCTAGAGGATGACCATTTTATGAACGGGCAGGGGATGAAAACGCCACGACAAAAACCGCCCTCCATGGATGGCAGACAGCTGGAGATCCTGGGCAGCCTGTTCCGCACGGCCTGGCCCGACGATGGGGCCTCCAGCCACGAGTTGAACGCGATCACACGGTGGATGGAGGCCCGCGGAGTGCCCCTGGCCGAGCGAGTGGCCCTGACCGAGGCCTGTCTGGGCCACTCCGACCCCGAGATGCGGCTGGAGGACGAGCAGAGCCGGCAAGATGCCCTGGAGCTGCTGGTGGGGCAGGACTTTGACCACGAGGAGCTGCTCCAGGAGCTGGCCGAGCGTCTGGCCATTCCCCAGGATGACCTGGAGATGCTCCGCTTGCGGGCCCACAAGGAGCCTTCGACCTAGCCGCCATGCTGTCGTTTCTGAATGCCGTCGTCGAGCTGGTCGATCTGCGCAACAACCAGCTGCTCTTCCGCTCCAACCGCAATTACCCCGACGGCAAGCAGCTGGAGGTGAAGGTAGCCCTTCCCCCCGGCTCGGGCCGGGTCACCACGCTTCCGGTGCAGATCGTCAGCTCGCGCCCCCTGGAGGGAGGGGGGCTGCTCTACAACGCGCGGGTGCTGGCCGATGTCGGCGGCGTGCAGGTATCCGGCAACCTGCGCGATCCGGCCCTGCGCCGCGCTCCGCGCTACGCGGTGGGAGTACGGGTGCGCTCGCGCCGGCTGCCCGGTTACCGGGCCATCACCATCGACCTGAGCCGCTCGGGGGTCCAACTCGAGGCGGATGGTCCGATGCAGCCCGCTCAGGTGCTCGACCTGACGATGGAGTTTGACCGCCACGATGTGGCCGACCTGAGCTGCGATGCCCGGGTGGTGTGGTGCCGCCACGACCCGGCTCGCGATCGCTACCGGATCGGCCTGGAGTTCGCTCCCTCCAACCCGGCCATGCAGCGCGAGCTTGACCGGGTGGCCGACTTTTTCGAGGACCGGGCCCAGGCCGGGGTGGAGAAGCTGCTGGTGGAATCCAAGCGGCTACACCAGGCTCCGGTGCATCCAGCCGCCCGGGTGGCTGAGGAGGAGACCCCGCAAGCCCCGCCCCCCTCACGCCGGCAGGGATTCAACATTCCCCTGGAAGCGGTCGTCAAGGGGGTCTGGTGGGACCTTGCGGGCAGCCGGCTGCTGATGATCTTGCAGGCCCTGGACGGGGGCCTGCACCAGCTCGAGTTCCCCCACTGCCAGACGGTGCGCGACCACATCACGGTGCTGGGGCCGATGTCCCGCTTCCTGCGCTCGGCCAGCCAGTCGGAGTGGCTCAGCCACGTGACCGAAAGCCACCCGGGCACTTGGCGCCACTACCAGCTGCTGGACGCTCGGGGGCGGACCATCCTGGAGCTGATCTCGGCTCCCTGCCGGGTGCCCGACTAGGGCAGCTTGTCCAGCATCCAGTCGATGGCTTTGTCGGTTCGGGCGCGGAAGCCCTCGTGGTTCATGTAGAGCATCTGGGTGGGACCGAGCACGGCGTTGGCCACCAGAGCGGGCCCGATCAGCACGCCGGAGCGAAGCAATCCGCTCGAGACGGCCCCGGCGGCGTCGAACAGGGTCTTCATCTTCTGAATGCGGCTGTACTCATCGGGGGTCCTGAGCACCAGGTAGGTCTTGCCGGCCGCTGCCGCCAGGCCCAACCCCAGCCCCACCAGAGGCGCGCCCGCGGCCATGGCCGCGGTGGAGGCGCCCGAGGTGAGGTCGGCCACGCCCATCAAGCGCAGATAGCGGTCGTTGTTCTTGATGCCGTGATAGAGCTCCAGGCCGCCCACCACGCCGTCCACGGCGGCCCGCAGTCCCAGCCCGCTCTTGTAGACCAGGGCAGCCACCCCCTCGGGAGCCATGGCCCGGTCCACCAGCTCGGTGACCTCGCGTCCGGCCCCAGCGAGATCGCCCTGGAAGGCGGCGTCGGCGATGAGGCGCAGCGACTCGAGGTTCTCCATGGGATTGCTGACCAGCCCCAGCGTGATGCCGGCCGGCTCCACCAACCCCACCAGAGTGGAGCGCTGCTTGATCTTGTCGGCCAGGTTGCGGCCTTCAGCGATTTGCGAGGTGATCTGCACGAGGAACAGTTAACCCGCTGGACGATGCCTGCGCAGCCCTGCTCTCGTTAACTTTTTACAGCACCGCCAACGAGGGATCCCCCACCCGGACCCGAAACCCGGCGAGCATGGGCGATCTCGCGGACGGAGAATCCATCGAGGTCAAAGGCTCGGCGGTCACCCCCTACGTGCTGCGTAACGTGGGCGGGGCCTACTCGTGCACCTGCCCGGCCTGGCGCAACCAGAACCGGCCGCCCGAGAGCCGCACCTGCAAGCACCTCAAGGCCCTGCGCGGGGCGGCGGTGGAGGAAGCGCGCGTCGGCGCTCCCCCCGCACCTCAAGCCAAAGCGCAGCCGGAGGGAGAGAGCAAGGCTCCTCCCCTGCTGCTGGCCCACAGCTGGGACAACCAGGCCGACCTGACCGGTTGGTGGATGAGCGAGAAGCTGGACGGGGTGCGGGCTTACTGGGACGGGCGACAGCTCTGGTCGCGCCTGGGCAACCCCTTTCTGGCCCCCGACTGGTTCCTGGAGGGCCTGCCTTCCGTCCCCCTGGATGGCGAGCTGTGGGGGGGACGGCGGCAGTTCCAGCGCACCGTCAGCATCGTGCGCCGGCAAGACCGCGGACCCCACTGGCGCGAGATCCGCTTCGTGGTCTTCGACGCTCCCGGGCACGACAGCCCTTTCGAAAAGCGTCAGGAGCTGCTGTCTCAAAGCCTGCAAGGCTCTCCTGAGCACCTCGAGCTGCACCCCCAGGAGCTCTGCCGGGGCCTGGACCACATCAAGGACGAGCTCCGGCGAGTCGAAGGGCTGGGAGGCGAGGGGCTGATGCTGCGCCAGCCCGGCTCGCGCTACGAGGTGGGACGCTCGCACACCCTGCTCAAGGTGAAGAGCTTCTTCGACGGCGAGGCCCGGGTGGTGGGCCACCAGCCCGGAGCCGGACGCCATGCCGGGCGACTGGGAGCTCTGCTGGTCGAGCTGGCGGACGGCAAGCGCTTCTCGGTTGGCACCGGCCTCTCGGACGCCGAGCGCCAGACTCCCCCGGCGGTGGGCAGCCTGATCACCTTCCGCTACCAGGAGCTTTCTAACGCCGGCATCCCACGCTTTCCCTCCTACCTGGGGGTGCGCACCGACCTGGCCGAGCTCACCCCGCTGCAAGCCGTGTGCTGCTTCTGCCGCAAGGTCATGACGGTGGATTCGTCCAGCTGTGTCAGCATCCAGCTCACCCACGAGGGAGCCGAGCAGAGCTGGCAGGCCCATCCCGAGTGCTGGCTCTCCCAGCTGAGCAGCCAGCAGTCGGCGTAACCTCCAGCATTCCACCGTTGATCCAAAAGGGTCAGCCTCAGCCGCCTGCGAAGCGCATGCTCGTGGCAAGCGAGTTCGAGCCGGGCCAGATGCTGGCCGGACGCTATCGGCTGACCGAGCCCCTGGGCGCGGGCCGGATCGGCACCGTCTGGCTGGCCCATGACCGCAAGCTGGGCCAGGACGTAGCGGTCAAGATCCCCCATCCCTGGCAGGGTCGCAACCCCGAGTTCATGGCCCGCTTTCGCCGCGAGCTTCTGACCGGTATGCGGCTAAACCATCCAGCCGTGGTGCGCAGCCTGGACACAGGCCAGCATGAGGGCCTCCCTTACCTGGTGATGGAGCTGGTGCAGGGGGCTCCTATCCACCTCTGGTTCGAGGCCCACGCCCGGCGCGACTTCGAGGCCCTGGCCGAGGTGCTCGAGGAGATCCTGGACGCCCTGAGCTACGCTCACGGACAGCGCCTGGTGCACCAGGACCTCAAGCCCGACAACATCATGGTGGACGAAGGCGGCCAGGTGCACATCACCGACTTCGGCCTGGCCGGCCGCCTGGAGGATCAGACCCGCACCGACGATACCGGGGCCATGATGGCCGATCTCGCTTACCTCAGCCCCGAGCAGGCCATGGGCGAGCGAGGAGGGGTCCGCTCCGACCTCTACTCGCTGGGGGCTGTGCTCTACCACGTGCTGACCGGCCGCCCCCCGGTGGAGGCCCGCGACCCGGCCCAGTTCCTGCTGGCCATTCTCAACCAGAGCCCGCAATCGCCCCACCGTCTGCGGGGGGACATCCCCGCCTGGCTGACCCGCCTCACCATGCGGCTGATGGCTCGCCAGCCCGAAGACCGGCCCGCCTCGGCCGCCGAGGTGGCCCGGCTGGTGCAGCGCCAGGGAAGCCGCCAGAGCGACCCCATGCCGGCCGGCAAACGCCGCAATCTGCTCGGCCGCGACGAAGAGCTGGGCCAGCTGAGAGAGCACCTGCAGGAGCTCAAGCAGGGCAAGGGCACCGTGGTGCGCGTCACCGGCACGGCCGGCTCGGGCAAGACCAGCCTGGTGGAGGAGTTCCTGCGCCGGGCCCGTCCGGTGGCCCACTGCAAGGTGCAGGCCAGCGCCATGCAGCCGCTTCATTGCGGGCTGCTGGAGAGGGCGCTGGGAGGCCAGGGGACACTGGCCGAGCGCCTGCAGCAGCGTCTGGCCCAGGGCCCCCTCATCCTGGTGGTGGAGTGGGCCCACGAGGCCACCCCCGAGCTGGTCGAGCGGCTGCGCGCCCTGCTGGCCGGAGCGCCGCCCGTGCTCTTGATCCTGATCGACCGGCCCGGCAAGGCCCGCTTCGAGGGCACCACCCAGTGGCTCAACGAAGCCGAGCACCGCCTGGTGGTGCGCGGCCTGACGCGCGACTTCTGCGCCCGCTACGTGGAGGAGCACCTGTGGGCGGCTCCCCCCGACGCGGCCGTTTCCTGGCTTATGCGCATGACCCACGGCAACCCTCTGCACCTGGGCCTCTTGCTGCGCCAGCTGGAGGGCACCTCGCTGCAGCTCTCGGGCGTGGTGGCCACCTGGGAAGAGCCGCGCGACGTGCCCCGCACACTGACGGACCTCCTCAACTGGGTGCTCGAGCGCCAGGGCCCCGACGCCAGCGCCATCATCTCCATGGCCGCCAGCCTGGAAGAGCGCTTCGAGCTGGGCCTGCTGCAATCGGTGGTCACTTACGAAGAGCGGGTGCTGGAGGACACGCTGGACGGCCTGGTGCGAGCCGGCCTGCTGGACGAGCAGTGGGAAGCCGGGGTGCAGCAGTTCCTCTTCGCCCACGAGCCCATCTGGCGAGTCGCCCTGCACCGCATCCCCGAGCGGCGCCAGCGCCGGCTCTGCTTGCTGGCCGGCAACCTGACCACCGGGGTCGATCCCGAGCGAGCGGCGCGTTTCTTCGCCCGGGCTTTGAACGCCCCCCGCGCGGTGGAGCAGTTGCTGCTGGCAGCCGAGCGTGATTTCGAAGCCGGTTCCTTCGAGTGCGCCGCCTTTCTGAGCGGCCAGGCCGAGCGCCTGACCTCCGAGGACGGCCATCTAGCGGGAGAGCTGGTGCGCGCCGTGCTCTTGAAGGCCCGGGCCCTGGCGGCCGGGGGTCACAACCAGGCCGCCCGCGAGGCCGCCCACCGCACCCTCAAGCTGAGCCCAAGCGCCGAGCAGGCCGACCAGGCCCGCACGCTCTTGCGCCGCACGCCAATCGAGCCGGGCAAGAAGCCGTCAGCTCCTCCGGCCGGGAAGGCTCGCTCGACCCCGGCCTCTCCCCCCGAGCTGGCTCCCGAGCTGGCTCTCAGTCCGGCCGCCAAGCGAGCTGTGCTGGGAGCGCGCAAGAAGGGGGTGGCTCCGCCCGCTCCCCGGGTCGAGCCGGCCCGGTCGGAGAAGACGCCCGCTCCAGCCCTCAAGCCGCCCGCTTCAACGCCAGGGAAACCGGCTCTGGCGCCTGCCCGGAAAGGACCCCAGGCCCCGGCCACGGAGTCGCCCCGGCCCCCCGCGGCCGCCAAGCTGGACGCTCCGCCGCGGGGCCGCACCTCCACCAGCGGTCCCGCTCGCACGGTGGCTCCGGCGGCCCGGGCCAGCTCGGAGAACGTGGCTCCGGAGGTCGTGCCGGCTCGTCCCCCCGGAGTGGTCAAGCCTCCCAGCCCGGCCCTGACGGGCCGGGTGCAGCCCCAGTTGCCCCCCGCTGTCCACCCCGCCCAGCACACCGAGCCCGACGAGCCGCTGGCTCCAGGACGACTGGCCGGTCCGGTGGCAGCCGAGGTGCAGGCTCCCCAGCTGATGCCACCCCCGCCTGCCCCGCCCGTGGCTCCGCCTCCCGGCCCGCCCCCCGAGATTCTGCGCCCCGAGCCGGCCCCGCCCTCGCCCGAGCGGGCCCAGCCCCAGGTTACCCGGGTGGCCCAGGAGCCTCCCGCTCCCCCGCCCGAGCAGATCCCCGAGTTCGTGGAGCCCCCCGAGACGGCCGCCAGGCGCCGCTACGAGACAGCTCGGGCGGCCGGCGACCGGGTCTCGGCGGCCCGGGCCGCGGAAGAGCTGGCCCGCCATTTCGAGGCCGCTCGCGATCGCCAGAAGGCCTCGCTGTGGCGCCACCAGGCGCGGCTGCTGAGCGGTTCGCCGTGATTATCTCGGACAGGCAAGGACACAGCAGCTCCAGCGAACAATGCTACGACTGCTAGCCAAGTCATTCGGTTGTCAAACAGGTAGACATCTACTGCCAGCAACAGATAGGCAAGCCATCTCCTTCTTACATCGGATGGCGGAGACGCGCACGTGAGCTATTCGGCGGCCAGCCCTCTCAGCCACTCGCGCACGTTACGGGTCCAGTCGGCATCATCCCCGGGCAACGACAGCCGGTTGGCCAGATCCGAGGCATTCAGGGGGAGAAAGGAGCTTCGCTCAGACCTCACATAGGTGCCGTCCTGCAGCAAGAAAATCGCCAGTTGCCTCAGGTCGTAGCGCCAGACCTCCCGGACGCCCAGCGCCGCGAAAATCGCCAGTTTGTCGAGAGCGGACCGGGTCACCTCGACCTCGACGACCAGGTCAGGCTCGTTGAGGCCTTGAAAGGAGTAGGACGAGTCCGGCTCGGCTCCTTTTTTCAACTCTGCCCGCTTTTGGGTTGCCGAGCCCAGCAAGCGAACCTTGATACCGAACTCCACGCATGCGCTCAGTATGATCTCTTTGATTCGTTCACCAGCATTCTCGTGCTCGGGCGAGGGGCTCATGATCTCCAAAACTCCACTGTCATAGGTCAAGCGAGGGGCGCTCTGGTCCACATGATCGATCAGAATCCTCTCGTAGGTATCCCAACTGCACGAGGGAAACACGATGCGCTGCTCAGGTTCAAGCTCCAGCATGTTGATTCTATTCGCCGCGGCCATACGGGTTTCTTCTCCCGACGCACGCTTGCCGGGTCCGCAGATATTCGAGCAGTCCACGCCAGTCTGTGACAGACAGTGAGCGAAGGAAATCATCCTTGAGATGCTCACCCAGGCGGGCGCTCAACGCATTGACATGGCCTGTCGACGAACCCAGATTGCCCTGGTACTAGACATGGGGCGATTTCGGTAATAGTGTTTTAGTAGCTCTGTCTTGCCGACCCTCCGGCGTCCGTATAGAACCAGAAGCGCGGTTCAGTCACTTCCCCGACCCGGAGCGCTATAACCCCGAGCTCGGGCCGGCACACGATCTGGCGCTGGAAATCGAGGTCACTCTCGGATGGCCATCTACCGTGAGCTTGGAGGGCGCTACCACGGCGCAGCCTGAGCCGAGAACCCGACTGTTACTTGCCCTGCTGGGTCTTCAGGTGCTCCATGGTCTCCTGGTAGGCGGTCTGGGTGACTTCGGTAAGCCCGTTCTGACCCGAGAGCTGGGCGCACAGGTCGCCGAACTGGGCCTTGCGGTCCTCGTCTATCTCCTTCATCCAGGGCACTTTGGTGAAGATCTGGGGGTCGACCGAGTGATACTTCGGGCCGCCCGGACCGGCGGCGGTGTCGCGCACCGAGTTGGTGTCCAGGCTGATGACGAAGCTCGGCTTGAGGCGCCCGAAGAGGCCCGTGGGCGACACCAGGAAGAGCTCTCGCTCCACGTTCTTCCAGGCCGTGGGCTGGAACGACGAGCTCAGGCCGGTCACGGTGCGGGCGTGCACCACGGCCGGGTCGGCCGAGCCGACCCCCAGCACCTTGGCCCGCTTGGTATCCCACTTGGCGCTGTCGGCCCTCTGGCCCTTGGCCCGCCAGGTGGTGCCCTGCGCGTCGCGCACCTTGGACTCCACCTCGACCTCCTTGACCTCGCCGTCCTTGATGGTGGAGCGAGCGCGCAGCATGCCGTCGCCCTGGAGCAAGTCGCGCTGGGGGGTATCGAAATACTCGGTGTCCAGGGTGCGCGAGCCAAAGCGCCGGGCCACGAACTCCTGGGGATTGCCCTGAGCGTCCTTGAGGGTGAACCTCTGGCCGTGTAGACTGGCCTTCAGAGCGTCGAACTTGGCGGCCGGAACCTCGTAGGTCTTCTGGTCGTCGGTCTTGAGGGAAGCCGGCTCCTCGCCCACCGGGTGGCAGACCACTTCGCAGTCAAACAGGGCGGCCAGATACTTGGCCGCGGACTTGATCTGGGCGTCGGTCGGACGATAGGTGCCCGAGTTGTTGTTGATGTGAAGGCGGATGCCCGGCTTGCCGTCGCTCTTGACGATGCGCTCGCCCCAGCACTCGCCGGCGCAGCGCACGTCGTCGTCGTAGCCTGAGATGAGCACGTGCTTGGCCATCACCCAGTCGGGGGCTTTCTTGCCCACGTCGAGGCGGGCGATGGTGACGCGGTTCTCGCTCTTGTCGCCGCAGATGACGAAGTTGTAGAGGATGCGGCCCTGGGCGTCGGGCTCGATCTCCTCGCCCGGTCCGGGGGTTCTGAGCATGGCGCCCAGCTGGTCGGCCGAGTAGGCCCCCGCGTCGTCGAAGGTGGCCGCCAGGCCGGCCCGCAGGCCTGCGATCATGGGCCGGGAGAAGGCCAGGCTCTTGGCTTTGTCCACCAGGGACATCTCGCGGCCGGCCGCCTTCTCGACCGTGAACTTGTCCACCAGCGTGTCGGGCAGGTAGTTGTTGATGTTCACGCGGCTGTTGTCGGGCAGGGCCTCCCACAGCACGTGGGCGTTCCAGAGTCGGCGCAGGGGAGCAACCAGGGCCGAGGGACGCGAATTGCGCAGGTGCACCAGCGGGCCCGTGGGGGACGCGCTGGTGGGGTCGGCCACGGGAGCGAGCTTGAGCGCCTGCTTGACGCCGGAAAGGTCCGAGCCTGAGCCCTCCTCGCCGCCGCAGGTCTTCTTAATGGCGCGCACGGGGCTGGAGACCTCTTTGTTGTGCACGTCCCAGAAGTGATCCTCGATGGTCTGTCCGGTGGTGTTGACGATGTCGAACTGGACCTTCTGGCCCTTGTACTCCAGGCCGTTCTTGGCGATCTGGAGGAAGAGGTGGAAGGGGCGATACTGCCTCTTGAGTGACTTGCCGCCGGAAGTGAAGCCGGCCGCGTCCAGCGCTTTGGCGTTGGCCCGCGCGCAGCTCATACTGCGCTTGTCCAGCACGGTCTGCATGGCGTCACGGAAGGCCGGGATGGCATCCGGCGGGAGGTTGCGGGGACGGATGAAGACGCCCGACTGCACCACCTCGGCTGAGGCTACGCGGGCCTTCTTGCGGAAGAACATGAAGGCGTCCAGCTTCTCATACTTGCCTTTGACTCCGGGAATCACGGTAAAGACGTTGGGCTTGCCGAAGCCGATGGCCATCTCGTCGTTGCCCGAGAAGAGCTGGCGAATGTTGATGATGTTGGCCTTGCCGGCCGCCACCTCTTCCAGGCCGTCGGGGTTGCCCGGGCTCCTGAAGGTGTTGACCACCAGCTGGGTGCGCCCGCTGAAGAGGGGATCGGGCCGCAAAAAGGAGCCGCAGGCCAGACCGGACTGAGGGTTGCTCGGCGAGGTGGCCCAGTCGGCCAGCTCCCGGGTGACCGTCTCTTCTCGCAGAGCGCCGGCCAGCAGCAGGCCAACGGGGGCGTCGGCGAAGGCCATGGCCACGGTATCCAGGGTGTCGGAGTGTTGATTCTTGACCAGAGCGGTGGCCTGATCGGCAACATTGTCAGCCACCTGCGGCTGCGTGAGGGCTTCTCGGGCGGCTCGGGCCGTGATCGGACCCAGCGACCCCCCCAGCAGGGCACCGGACAGGAAGAGGGCGGAAGCGGTCTGGGCGGGCGTCAACCCCTGAGCGGCGAACTTGCTCTGCAGCGCAGCCACGGGAGCCTCGAGCTCGGTCTGGGCGCTGGCTTCGAAACGCTCGGCCACCCCGGTGGAGAGGGTCTGGGCCACGCGGTCGATGTCGGCGCGACCCGAGATGCCTTTGAAGAGGTAGCTTCCGTTGATGCTGGGGTTGAGTGTGATGTCCATGGCAGCCTCCTGTCTTGAGGGTAAGACAGAGGGCAGAAATTTCTCTAAACCTTAAACCAGCGTTTCGCCCTTTCTCGCACGAATTCGTCGGCCAGCCGGAGGGTGGCCTCGCTCAGGGTGGGATAGGGATAGACCAGCCGCTGCAAGCGATAGAGGCTGACCCGCTCGGCCAGGACCAGGGTGAAGAGCGAGATCATCTCCGAAGCGTGCGGAGCCACCAGGGTGGCCGCTTGCAGGCGTCCCGTCCAGGGCTCCACCTCCAGCTCCAAAAAGCCCTCGACCAGATCGTCGGTATAGCCTCGATCCAGCTCATTGAGCTCGAGGCAGAGCGTGCGATAGCCCGAAGCGGGGCGGGCCAAGCGCACACTGGCGACCTCGGGCTCGCTGAAGACGGCCGAGGGGATGACCCAGGCCGGGGGCCCCAGGGGGAGCCAGCCCAGGGCGAGCTTTTGCACCACCCGCCGGCCCTGGGCGTTGGCCGAGTGGGTGAAGCGGCTGGGCGCGGTCACGTCGCCCACGGCAAAGATCCCCTTGATGTCGGTGCGACACCAATCGTCCACCGCCAGCCCCTCGGGGCCGGGGACGAGGCCGGCCCGGTCGATATCCAGACCCTCCAGCCGGGGGAGGCGGCCCACTGCCAGCAGCACCGCGTCCACCCCGCTCAGCTCGCCCTCGGGGCGCAGCTTCAGCAGACCGTCGGCGTAGAGGAAGGGACGGGTGTTGAAGAGCACCCGGATGCCGCTGCGCTCAAGAGCCCCCGCCATGGCCGGGCTCACCCGGGCCGACTCGCGCGAAAGCAAGCGATCCGAGCGCACC
>CAYYHB010000052.1:0-24787 GCA_964471395.1 uncultured Burkholderiales bacterium
TGATCGGCCTGCCCACCGAGCGCGACGAGGACGTGCTGCGCATCGCCTACCTGGCCCAGGAGGTGCTGCGCCGCGGCAAGGCGGTCAACCGGCGGGCCGCCCTGCGCATCGGCGTCTCCACCTTCGTGCCCAAGCCCCACACGCCGTTTCAGTGGGACCGCCAGATCGACATCCCCGAGACGCTCCACAAGCAAAATCTGCTACGCGACCGCACCCGGGCCTTCGGGCTCAAGTTCGGACGTCACGAGGCCGAGCAGAGCTTGCTCGAGGGCATCCTGTCGCGTGGCGATCGGCGGTTGGGCAAGCTGCTCTTGCAGGCCTATCGCAACGGCTGCAAGTTCGACGGCTGGAACGAGCACCTCGACCTTCGCCGCTGGGAGAAGGCCGCCGACCAGACCGGGATTGACGCCCTCGCCTACCTGCGCGAGCGTCCCCTGGACGAGCCGTTGCCCTGGGACCACATCGACACCCTGGTAACCAAGCAGTACCACGTCAAAGAATACCTCAAGTCGCGCGCCGAGATGCTCAACCGCGACTGCCGCTACACCGGCTGCTCGACCTGCGGCGTGATCACCGAGGAGAAAGACTCCTGCGTGGAGATGCTCTCGCGCCAGAAGAAGGGAATCAAGGAGGAGAAGACCTGGGAGCGCCCCGAGCTGCCCAAGCTGCCGCCCCAGACCCCGGCCCAGCGCATGGTGGCGCGCTTTGAGCGCAGCGGCAAGATGCGCCTCTTGAGCCAGCTCGAGACCGCCAACGTCTGGACCCGCGCCCTGCGGCGGGCGGGTCTTCGCATGTGCTACTCGGAAGGTTTCCACCCCCAGCCGCGCCTGGCGTTCTCCACCGGCCTTCCGGTGGGCATGGCCACGGTGGCCGATTACGTGGACGTGCTGCTGCTCTTTGCGTTGCCGCCGCTCGAATTCAAGCTGCGGGTCAACCAGGTGCTGCCGCCCGGCTTCAAGGTGCTCGACTGCGGCGAGGTGCCCCTGTCTGCCCCCTCGCTGATGTCAGCCATCAGCGCCGCCGACTACCTCATCGAGGTGCCCCGCTCTTGTATGAGCGCGGTGTTCGACCCTGCCGAGCTGATGGCCCGCGAAGAGATCGTGGTGCAGCGCCGCACCAAGAAGGGGGATGTCAAGCCGGTGGACATCCGCCCGCTGATCCGCTTCTTCGAGCTGGAAGAGGCGGGCGCGGAGTGGGTAGGCTACCGGGTCGGCCTGAGCAACGTGGACGGTCTTGCGGCCAAGCCGCGCGAGCTGGTCGAGCTGATGGGGGTGAGCGAGGCTGACCAGGTGGTTGTGCGAGTGACCCGCCTGCAGAGCTACCTCGATGGTGGGGCGCCGGTGGAGTCGCTCTTCCTGCCGGCTGAGGAGCCAGGTCGGGTGGAGCTGGCTGCGCTCTAACCTTCAATCACGCAGAATCGGGTCTCGACGTTGAAGTAGTATCCCCCTTTGCGTCCGAAGGCGTGCTCGGCCTGCCTGAGATAGACCGGGCTGGTGCGGTCGGGCTCGAGCAGGTCGCGCAGCACGGAGACGTTCTTGCGCACCTGGGCGGCGCTCGACTCGCCCTCGAACGGGTACTCCCAGACCTGGGCAAACAGCTCCTCCTGGCTCAGGGGGGCCCCTCGGGCACGGATCAGGGCCAGCAGGATGCGGGTCAGAATCTTCCGGCTCAACAGGTTGAAGGGCCCACGGGAACGTTCCACGGCCCGACCGGCGGGCAGGTCCAGGAAGATGTCAAACTCGCCCTCGCGCTTTTGCAGCTCTTCATAGTCGCCCGGGCTCAGCGCCCGCTCGCCCTCGGTCGTCAGGGCCCGGTAGGGAGCCTTGCGGGCCACCTCGGCCTGCATCTGGGCCGCTCCCACCCCTTTCGCCAGGGCTCCGGCCTCGGCCGCCTGATCGCGCATGAGTAAGACCTGCAGGGCCAGGGCAGGGTTCCCCAGGCGCTGGCAGAGGCGATCCACCTCGGCAAGGTGCACCTCGGCCTGCTCGTTGCGCCCCTGAGCACGCAGCTGCTTGGCCTGCATCAGCTCGGCCATGCCGCGCAGCTGCACGTCGGGAAACCCTCGGCTATCGCGCCAGGTGTCCTCGATGTGGCGGGCGGCCTCCTCGCCGCGGCCGAGCTTGAGCAGCGCCTCACCGGCCAGAAAGCGCACCAGGAAGGCCAGGCGCTCCTCGTGCACGGCACGCGCCTGCTCGAGGCTGCGCTGGCACTGCTGCAGGCATTCGGCCCAGGCCTCTTGCTGACCCAGGGCGCGGGCGCGCACGAAGCCTGAGTAAGCCACGCCCTTAGGGTCGTCGATCTCTTTGGCGATGGCCATGGCATGCTCGGCGGTGGCCTGTCCGGCCGCGCCCTGGGCCCTGAGCACCTGGAGCCGACCCAGGCCGTTGAGGGCTTTGACCCGTCCGGGCTGGCGACCGGGCAGGCTGTCGGCCAGCTCGATGGCCTGTTTGGCGATGCACTCGGCCTCCTCGAAGCGCCCCAGATCGAGCAGCATGTGGCAACGCGAGTTGAGCGACTTGAGCCGGGTCTGGGGGTCTGCCTGGCGTTCGACCCGCTCGAGCACGTCCAGCCCCTCCTCGAGCCGCCCAAGACTGGCCAGGGTATCGGCTTTCGAAATCTCCAGGATGGGCCAGCCCGGGCCCAACCGCTGGATCAGCCCCAGCATAGCCTCGAAGCGACCCGCCTGGTAGAGGGGCATCTTGACCTGCATCAGCAACTCCACCGCCCGGTCGGTGTCGTCGGCGGCCAGAAGGTGCTCCACGGCGTGGACAGCGGCGTCCAGCCCGGCATCGCCAGCCAGCAGCTCACCGCAGCGCCGGTGAAGCGCCCGGGCCTCTTCCTCGGAGAGCTCGCGCCGCAGGCTGTGGGCCAAGAGGTCGAACACCCGCGCGTGGGCGTCGGAGACCTCCACCAGGAAGCGCTCCTCCAAGCCGCGCAGCACCTCGGGGGGGAAGGCGTGCACCGGCAGCGGGGCGCGGGCCACGGCCAGGAGTTGCATCACCTCGCGCTCGCTCTCGCTCAGGCTGAGCTCGAGCTCGCGGGCCCACTCCTCGATCAGGGCCCGGGGGGACTGCGACTGGGGGGTCAGCCGGTGCTCTCGCACCAGCGAGGCACATAGCTTGAGCGCCAGCGGATGGCCCCGGCTCAGCTGGATAAGGTTGTCGAAGGGGCCCTCCTGGTCGAGCAGGCGGGAGAGAAGCTCCTCGCTCTCGCGATCGGTCAGCCCCTTGAGCCGCACCACCAGGCCGTCGGCTCGCTCGGCCGCGGTCAGCTTGACCCGCTCCTGGCTGGTGACGAGCACCGTGCCGCCGCTGAGATAGCGCTGGCTGAGGCGCAGGAAGTCGAGCAGCTCGTGGCAGTCGTCCAGAAAGAGCAGCACCTGGCGCGCATCCAGCGCCTGGATCAAGAGCAGCAGCTTGTCGTCGCTGGGGCCCACGGCCTGGAGCCAGTCGTTTCGCAGCCCTTCTCCCAGCACCTGGGTGAGTGCGTGAAGCAGGCTCTCAGGGCCCGTCAGCTCGCTCAGCCACACCACCCGGCGATCGGCCTGCAGCTGGTGGGCCAGCTCGAGGGCCAGGGCGGTTTTGCCGATGCCGCGCGGTCCCTCGAGCAGCACCAGGTTCTGCGAGTCGAGGTCTTGCAGGATGCGGCGCTTCTCGGCCTCTCGACCGATGAAGTGGGTAGCGCGACGGGGGAGCATCCTGGAGGCCTTCGACTTCACCCATGGAGATCCCGGCCGGATCTTGGATGGATCCCGTTCGAGGGTCTATTCTGAGCTCAGGAAGTCGCCCCGGAAGAGAGAACCCCTCGAATCCGCCGCTTGCTTCCTCTCGAGAGAACGGCTGAAGGTGGTGTCCCCTGCTCGAAGCTGCCTCTCGACTCGGAAACCCTCCAGAATCATCATACCTCCCCAGTACCACCTGGCTCTGATGGGCCGGGTTCCTTCTTTTCCCCGCGCTTGAGCAGCGCTTGCAGCTTGTCCCAGAACTCCCCTCCCAACAACAGCATGGAGAGGATGAATATCAAATCTGCGGTCAGGGCGCAGATCAGCAGCGTCTTCAGCGGAAGCTCGAATAGGAAGGCGGCGTAGGGAGCGAGCCAGGCGAGCAACCCGGAGAGCAGAAAGAGGGTGATGCCGAGGCTGTGCCGCTGCGGTCCCACGGGCGCTTTCCAGAGACCGAAGAGCCGGCCTTTGAGCCAGTCGAACCCGGGACGCCCGAGCACGGAAACCCCGGCCAGCAGGCCGAGCTCGGGAAAAATCAGGAAAAGGCCCGTGAAAACGGTCTTCCAGTCTGTGGACAGGTTGGAGCTGGTGACCAGCGGGATGAAGGCCAGGCCGAACTGGCCCGCAAGAATTATCCCCCCGCCGAGCCAGAGCCTCCCTCTGGAGACGGGCAACTCAGCCGAGTCGGGCAAAAAACTCCGCAACAGTGTTGAACTTCGGCACGATGCCGCCGCCGCTGATGACAGCCTGCACGCCCTCGTCGCCCTGACCGGACTTCTGGGCAAACTCCACCACCAGGGCGCGCCAGTTGGCCGTGGCCGAAGGCTGCATCTGGCTCAACAGGCCTTTGTAGGCCACGTTGTCGTCACGAAAGAAAAACAGGTTGCGGTTGAAGCGGAAGGCCAGGAACTGGCGGTTCTCGGCCCGTCCGAGGTGGAGCGACTCGATTCGGTTCCAGGCGATCTCGACCGGGCCGTTGGGGCTCTGCACCACGAAACCGTTGGGGCCCTGCTGGCCGCCCGGCAGGTGAATCGGCCCGCCCGCCGGTCCGCTCGGGGCGGGAGCAGGCGGTCTGGGGGCTTGCTGCTGCACGAGGGGAGGAGGCGGGGCCTGGGGCTCGGCCATCACGGGGATCTCGGGCGGCGGTGCCGGCTCAACGGCCGGAGGCTCGGCTGCGGGCGCCTCGGTTGGGCGCGCGGTGGCTTTCTTGACGGAGGCTGAAGCTTCCGCGAAGAGTTTTTCTAGTTCATCCATACCATCGGTTTCTCGGTTGAGGGCGGAAGGCCTTCAACGCAGGCGCAGCGTTCCCAGATAGTGCCAGACCCAGATGCCGAAGCTGCCCAGCGCCAGGCGAGGTTGCAGGCCTTCCGACCCTTACCTGCGCACCAGGGCCACCCCGGCCAGCGTGAGCGCTATCCCCGGCAGGAGCCCCGCGGTCAGCGGCTCGTGCATCCAGAAGAGGCCCATCAAGACCCCGAAGATCGGCACCAGGTAGCCGAAGAGCGAGGCGAATTGAGCTCCGGACTTCTGGATCAGGTGGTAGTAGATCAGGTTAGGCAGGGCCGTGGCCAGAACGCCTGCGGCCAGCACCGCCAGCCAGGCCGCGCGCTGAGGATGTCGGGCCAGGGGGCTCTCGAGGGCGAAGCTGAGCGCCGTCAGGGTCGCGCTGGCGTAGGCCAGGCTCCAGACCGTCGTGACCAGCGGGTGCAGGCCCTTGCCGCGGGCCGCCGCCAGCAGGCCGCCCGAGGCGTAGCCGAGACAGCCCGCCGCCATCAACGCCAGATCCCCCAGATCGGCCCCACGCCCGACAATGCTGGACGGACCGATCACCACCACCAGCCCCACCAGCGCCAGCGCGAGCCCGAGCATGCGCCGAGCCTCCGGCTTCTCACTGCGCAGGACGAAGGCGTTCAGGAGAAAGGTGCCGATGGGCACCAGCGCCGTCAGAAGCGCCGTCAGCCCCGAGGAGAGCCGCTCTTCAGCCAGCGAGATGGCGATCCAGATCAACGTGACGTTGAGAAAGCTGAGGACCACGAGCAGTCCGTGCTGCGCGCCACTGACGCGCAGCGAGCGGCGCGTCACCAGCGCCACCGCCAGCACGCTCAGGCAGGCAATCAGAGCGCGCGCCGCCATCATCTCGATGGGCTCGAAGTCGTGCTCGATGATCTTGACCAGCGGATAGATGCTGGCCCAGGCCAGGCACAAGATCAGGAGCAGACCGTATTCGACCGGACCGGGCGCTCGCATGGGCGGCGAGTTCGGTCCTCCCGGTCAGGGTCCTCGGAGCTCGCTCCCTCTCCGGTCCCCGATAGTGCGGAAGCTTCCCGTACCGCCCTCGCTCCAGCGTATACCCCGGAATCAGCCAGGTACCGGGTAAACTCCCGGTACCACCTTCCCAGCGGAACGAGTGCGGGTCGGGCCGGTCCGAGCCCTCGATTACGTGGAAATTTCCCGGTACCGCCCTCGCTCCAGCGTATACCCCGGAGTCAGCCCGGTACCGGGTAATCTCCCGGTACCAAGGCACAGTGAAACAAATGCCTGGGCGAAACTGTGATCGGTCAGGGCTGGCGGAGTGGCAGAAGGCGGCGCAGGCGAACATCGAAGAGCTCGTTGAAGTCTGGCTGGAACACAAGGTTCGGAGCAAAACGCAGCTCGAGCAAGCGCAGCTCGCTGGCTCGGAAACGGTCGAGGTCGGGGCGGTGTCCGGTTCCGTCCACCTCGCCGTCGATGACGAAGCGGCGGCGGTCGGCCAGCACCACCAGGGCAAAGTCGAGGCGGTATGCGGTCTTGAGGGGGCGCAGACAGAGTTGGGGAATCAGCGCCTGGCGCATTCCGGCTGCCTCGCCAACCAGGGCCGGATAGGCCAGATCGCCGGTGGCCTCGCCGGCATGCCAGTCCACCACCGGGTGGATGCGAATCCCCAGTTTCAGCGGCGGGCAGTAAGACGGCCGTTGACCGGCAGCGACCCGGTGAGCCAGCAACATCCACTCTTCCAGCGAGTCGGTCGGAGCGGTCTCGAGCCATGTGCGCTGCAAGAGGTCGAAGCTTTGCCACAGGGGCGCGAGCAGGTCCGGGCAACGGGCCATCCCGGCACGGTACCGCTCGATACCGGACTTGTCGCTGGGCGGAGTGTAACAAGCCCGGTCATCGGTCACGAGGCTGTTGAGCGGGGAACGCGAACCGACCCGACGAAGCTTGCCAGCAGCTCCCCTGCCTCAACCTGCAGCACATCAGCCAGGCGCACGCACTCTTCCCTGCCCGCCAGGGCGAAGTTGCTCTCCAGCCTGGAGATTCGTTGCTGGGTCGAGCGGCCGCGCTCGGCCAGCTGGGCCTGAGTCAGCCCGGACTGCTTTCGGATCTGGCGCAGGAACGCGCCGAAGGTTGGCTTGCTCATACCCCGATCGTGCCATCCGGATGTGAACGCCGTGCTGCCAGGACGTGAACCAGCGTTTGCCGCGTTCGAAACAAAAGATGAACGAGGATCAGTCCCCGGTCGGCAATCCCCGCTCCACCCAGCCTTTGGTTCCCTCGGCCACGTTGGTGAGGTCGCTGAAGCCCTGGCTGAGCAGGTAGTTGCAGGCCTTCATGGAGCGTCCACCCTTGGCGCAGATGCACAGCAACGGGCGACCCTTGTCCAGCTCTCCGATCCGATCGGGCACCTCGCCCAGCGGGATCAGCTTGACGCCGGTGGCGTGGACCTTGTCATATTCCCAGGGCTCGCGCACATCCACGAACTGGATGGCGGGGTTTCCCTGCAACATCTGATGGGCCTCGTCGGGCAGGACTTCCTTGACCATGCTTTCCTCCTTCAAGCCACAGAAGTGCTCGTAATCGATGGGCTCTAAAATGGTGGGTGCGGTGCCGCACACCGGGCAGTCGGGGTCACGCCCCCGGCGCAGGCTGCGCCATTCTCCCCTCAACGCGTCGTAAAGCAGCAGGCGGTCGCTGAGGGGTCGGCCGACCCCCAGCAAGGTCTTCACCGCCTCCACCGCCTGCAGGGCCCCCAGCGTTCCGGCCAGGGCTCCGAGGATGCCCCCCTCGGCGCAGGAGGGCACCAGGCCTGGCGGGGGGGGTTGGGGGAAGAGGCAGCGGTAGCAGCCCTGGCCCGGTAAGTAGACCGTGGCCTGAGCCTCGAAGCGCAGGATGCTGGCATCCACCAGGGGCTTGGCCAGCCAGACGCAGACGTCGTTGAGGAGATAGCGGGTGGGGAAGTTGTCCACCCCGTTCACCACCAGGTCGTAGCCATCCAGAATGGAGCGGGCGTTGGCACCGACCAGGCGCACGGGATGCTCGTCCACCACGACCTCGGGGTTCACTCGCCGCAGCGTCCGGGCGCCCGAAGCGGTCTTGAGCCGGCCCACGGAAGCGTCCTCGTGAAGGATCTGGCGCTGCAGGTTGGAGCGGTCCACCCGGTCGCCATCCACCAGGCCGATCCGACCCACGCCGGCTGCGGCCAGGTACATCGAGGCTGGTGAGCCCAGGCCGCCGGCCCCGACGATCAACACGCTGGAAGCGAGCAGTTTCTCCTGGCCGGCTACCCCGATCTCGGGCAGGGCCAGGTGGCGCTCATACCGCTCGAGCTGGTGGGGAGTCAAAGAAGCTCTCCACCACGCGCACGAACAGCTCCACGCCCAGAGGAAAGGCCTCCTCGCAGATGTTGAAGCGCGGGTGGTGATGGGGATAATTGCAGGCGGTCTCGTCGTTGCGAGCCCCCAGGAAGAAGTAGCAGCCTGGCACGGCGTTCAGGAAGTAAGCCATGTCCTCGCCTCCCAGCGTGCGGCTGTCGGGCAGCTCGCCCTCCAGACCCAGCAAAGAACGGCAGCACCCGGCCACAAGCTCGGTCATGGCCGGGTTGTTGATGACCGGCGGATAGCCTTCCTCGAAGCGGAACTCTGCCTCCGCCCCGAAGCCCGCCGCCACGCCTTCCACCAGACCCCTGACCCGGTCTTGCACCAGTTGGCGAATCTCGGGACGGAAGGTCCGGATGGTTCCCCCCAGCTCGACCTGGTCGGGGATGACGTTGTAAGCCTCCCCCCCGTGCATGCGGGTCACCGTGACCACTGCGGACTCCAGCGGGTCGACGGTGCGGCTGACGACTGTCTGCAGGGCCACCACCAGGTGGGCGGCTACCACCACCGGGTCGACGGTCTGATCGGGCTTGGCAGCGTGCCCACCGCGGCCTTTGACGATGATGTCGAAGGTATCGGAGGCGGCCATGAAGGGGCCCGACTGCACGCCTACCTGGCCCACCGGCAGGTCGCTCCAGAGGTGCAGGCCCACGGCGGCGTCCACGGGCGGGTCGTTGAGCACCCCCTCCTCGATCATGGGCTGTGCTCCCCCGGGGCCTTCCTCGGCCGGCTGGAAGACGAGCTTGACGGTGCCGCTCAAGCGGTCCTTCATGCCTGCCAGCACCCGGGCCGCCCCCAGCAGGATTGCGGTGTGGCCGTCGTGGCCGCAGGCATGCATCTTGCCGGGAGTCGTGGAGGCATAATCCAGGCCGGTGGCCTCATGCACCGGCAGAGCGTCCATGTCGGCTCGCAGAAGCAGGGTCGGACCGGGCTGAGCACCCTCCACCAGGGCAACGACCCCGGTCTTGGCCACGCCCTTGCGCATGGGCAGACCGAGCTGCTCCAGGTAGTCGGCTACCACGCGGGCGGTGCGGTGCTCTTGAAAGCCAAGCTCAGGAAAGCGGTGCAGATCGCGCCGCAGACGGATCACATCGTCCATGACGGCCTGAACCTCGGGCCGAACCCGGTGCCGGGGCGCTACCAGTGTCATCGCTGATCCCTTTCAATGCCGCATGCTCCCCCCGCAAGCTCGCTGCGCGCTTCGCTTGCATTTACTACGCCGCGCGCCTGCTTCCTACTTGGGACCCGGGGCCAGCTCGATCCGGGCCTTCTCCAGCTGCTGGGGAGTTCCCAGTGTCACCAGCACATCTGCGCTGTTCAGCTTGGCGGTGGGTGAGGGATTATGGAAGATCTCGCCGCTCGAGCGAATGATGGCCAGGATGACGCAGCCGGTCTTGTTGCGAAACTCCGACTCGGCCAGAGACTTACCGTCCAATCTCGAGCCATCCGGGATACGGCACTCGTCCACGGTGAGATCGTAGCTGGTCTGCTCCAGAGCCAGATCCAGTAGCTCCGTGGCGCGGGGTCGGGTGACGCTGCGGGCCATCCGGCGGCCCAACAGTGAGTAAGGGGAATACACGTGGCTCGCACCCGCCCGGCGAAACTTATCCAGGTTGCGCTCATCCACCACCCGGGCGCAGATCTCCAGGTTGGTATTCACGCCTTTGGCCGAGATCACGATGAACAGGTTGGTGGTGTCGGTATCCACGCAGGCGAACAGGGCTCGGGCCGCGCTGACATCGACCCCGTGCAGGGTGGCGTCCTCGGAGGCGTCCCCCTGAACACATGTCCAGCCCCTGTTACTGGCCAGAGCGAGTCGCTCGGGATCGTTGTCCACCACGACGAACTCCTCGTCGGAGCGGGTCAGCTCTTCGGCCACGGCCCGTCCCACCCGGCCGAGGCCGCAAATAATGGAATGATTCTTCATTGCCCTTGCCTTTCTGGTATTGGTGCGCATGCGGAAGAAGTGGCGGGTTCTTTCGTCCAGGGCCACTTCCATGACCACCGCGGCGGCGTAGAACAGGACGCCAACCCCGGACAGGATGAAGCAGATAGTAAAGAGCTTGGTGGCGGTATCAGGCTCGCCGCCCACCTCGCGGTAGCCCACCGTGCTCATGGTGGTGACGGCCATGTAGAGGGCGTCGAGGGGCCCGAGCCCGGCGATGAAGTGAAAACCCAGAACCCCCAAGCAGAGAAGC
The DNA here is from genome assembly GCA_964471395.1 of uncultured Burkholderiales bacterium. Taxonomy (GTDB): domain Bacteria; phylum Vulcanimicrobiota; class Xenobia; order Xenobiales; family QWHO01; genus QWHO01. The sequence continues at coordinate 10,548 of CAYYHB010000052.1, forward strand.
AAGACAGCCAGTCCGACGGTAAACCGGAGGCGCCGGAACGGGCTCGAGCTCACTCCGACCCCTCCTCCAACTCGCGACGCAGCTCCTCAGCGTCGGACTCCAGCTCGAGCTTGATCAGACCACGGCGGGTCAGCTCGAGGCCGGTCTCCAACTCGGGCCAGAGGGCCATCCTGGCTCCGTGCGCAAGGAGGTCCAGCCGATGCTGGTTGGAGACGGCCCGGGCCAGCACGGGAATCTCAGGCTGCAGTTTGCGAATGGACTCAGCCGAGCGCACCGAGGCCACCGGATCGGTGAGAGTCAACATGACCAGGCGTGCCTTGTGCGCCTGGGCAACCTCCAGAATGGTATCGGCGCTCAGATCGCCCAGCAGGATCGGGTGGCCCGCTGCCCGGGCCCGCAAGACCACGTTCGGATTCGGGTCCACGGCCAGAAAGGGCACGCCTGCTTTGCTCAGGGCGTGGGCCAGCACACGTCCCACCCGTCCGTAGCCACCGATCAACACGTGACCCGCCAGGCCCTCCGGCGTCAGCGATTCTTCCTGAACGTGCGAAGGGTGCGCGGGTGGGAACCAGTGCGACCAGATCCTGCGAACCCGCGGGGCCATGGAGGAGGTGGCCGGAGTGACCACCATGGTCAGCACGGCCGTCACCATCACCAGATTGTAGAGCTCGGTGGACAGATTGCCGGTGCGCTGGCCGACCTGCGCGAGCACAAACGAGAACTCGCCGATCTGGCACAGGGTCAAGCCCACAGCGAAGGGTACGATGTTGCGATAGCCAAACAGGCGGGTCACCCAGGCAAAAATGAACGCTTTGGCCAGAATGGTGAACAGGACCAGGGCCAGAATGACGTCCAGGTTCTGGATCACGACCGGGGGATTGATCAGCAATCCGACCGAAACGAAGAACAGCATCCCGAAGAGGTCGCGCAGGGGGCCCACCTCGTTGAGAACGTGATGGCTGTAGTCCGACTCGCTCAGCACCAGGCCGGCAAGGAAGGCTCCGAAGGCAAAGGAGAGACCGGCCACATAGCTGGCGTATCCCACCCCCAGGCCAACGGCCACCACCAGTAGCGTGAAGAGCTCGCGCGGAGCGTGACTTGCGACCAGGGTGAAGAGTCGAGGCAAGAGCTTGCGCCCCAGCAACCAGACCACACCGATCATCAGGGTACCTCGAACGAGCAGGCGAAGTACGCTCCACATGCCAGAAGTCAGGTCGCCCAGTTGGGGCAGCAAGATCATGATCGGGATGATGGCCAGGTCCTGCACCACCAGCATGGCCAGCATGATGCGTCCCGACAGGGCATCCTGGTATCCCTGGGCCTGCAGCACCTTGAGGGCGACCATGGTGCTCGACAGCGACAGGGCGGATCCCACCCACAGCCCTTCCGTCCAGCTATAATCGAGCAAGCGGACCAAGAGCATTCCTACCAGCGCCGTAAGAGCCATCTGCAGGGCCGTGCCGTAGAGGGCGACCTTCTTCAGATCGCTTAACCGCGAGAGCGAGAACTCCAGGCCGATGCCAAACATCAACAGGGCGACCCCCATCTCGGCCAGGTCATCGATCTGCTCGAGCTCGAGCACCTTCGGTCCCGGGGTATGAGGACTTACCAGCAGCCCGGCCAGGATGTAGCCCAGCACCAGGGGGGCTCGCACGGCACGGGCAATCAGACCGCCCACCACAGCGGCCACGAAGATCAGGCAGAGATCGTCCGTCAGTCCCACTTCTTGAAGATCAGGCAGTAGTGGTGATGCACGTTGCTCACGAACTCGGAGGGGTAGCCCCAGATCCCGAGCGGTTTATTGTCCTGGCACCAGACCCGCTCGCCCTTGAACACCAGAAAGCGGTCCAACTCGCGGGCCAGGTCCCACGCCAGAGGAACCATGCGCCCTTCGGGTGAGCGCAAATTCTGGAGCACGACCACCAGGTAGCCCCCCTTCTTGAGCACCGAGGCAACCCCCTGGAAGATTCCCGTGAGTTGCTTGAGAAATCCGTCGTAATCGGTAAGATTGCCCAGGTCTTCGGGGCGCTCGGAGTAGGTGATATCCAGTCCGGCGGCCTGACGGCGCTTGTGCACGCTCAGGACGTTCCCCCGGCTGTGAGCCAGCATATCCCAGTAGGGCGGCGAGGTAATCACGAAGTCGACCGTGGGGAAGCCGAGCTCGGGGATGCTGCGGGCGTCTCCGTGGACCAATCTCAGATCAGAGCCATCGGCCCCGAGTTGCTCGCGGGCCAACGAGAAGTAGCGGGGGCTGAGCTCGACGCCCAGGGCTCGGCGGCCCAGACTTCGGGCCGCCACCAGGCTGGAGCCGACTCCCGCGAAGGGGTCGAGTACCCACTGTCCCGGGCGGGTGAAAAAGCTGATGAACGACTCGACCAGTTGCTCGGGAAACTTGGCCGGGTGCTGAACCTCGGCCTTGGAACGGCGGGGCGGGTTGACCACGAACCAGGAGCGGGTAAAGCGAATCCACTCGGTTCCGGTGAGTTCGTTGAGCTGGTTACGGGGGGAGCGTTTTCCGGTCTTGCTGGGCATGGAATAAAGTTCAACCTCGAGGCCCTCCAGGCCTTCCGGGCAGGGACAGGCGCCGGGTGGCCCGAAGCGAGCAGCACCGGTCATGCAAGAAAGCCACTCTTTTACCGTCTTGATTGTTGACGACGAAGAGCACATTCGGGAGCTTCTGACCGGCTGGATCGAGACCCTGGAAAGCTGCAGCGTGCTGCAAGCGAAAAACGGGGAAGAGGGCCTCGAGATGGCCCGTCGACATGGTCCTGATCTCATCGTCCTGGACGCCGTCATGCCCTTGATGTCCGGCTACGAGGTCTGCCGCCAGTTGAAGGCCGACCCCGACCTCAGCGACATCCCGGTCATCTTTCTGACGGTCCAGTGCGAGATCCAGGACGTGGTCAATGGCCTTGACGCCGGAGCCCACGCTTACATCACCAAGCCTTTCAAGCCCCAGGAGCTACTGGCCCGAATCCGCTCTCTGCTACGCCTCAAGTCTCGCCACGATGCCCTCAAGCAGAATCTCGCTCGCTGCGAAAGCGTGCTCGATCAGGTTCCTGTGGGCGTTGCCATGCTCGACTCCTCAGGCCGCATCGAGCGCTGGAACCAGACGCTGGCCCAGAACACCGGGTGGAGCCCGACCGAAGCCCAGGGCAAGCCGGCCGCCGATCTGCTCGAGCCCGTCGCGGTGAACGGCGCGCCCGACTTCGCCAGTGTGGGGGAAGAAGGGGCCAGCTACTACCTGCGGGGCCGTCAGGGCCAGCTGCAGGCGAAGGTGCGCTGCTTGCGCAGGGACACCGGCTCCAGCTTGCTCTTCGACTTTACCTAGGCCAATTTAGAGTCGGTTGACACTCAGATCCCTCTCCGCCTCGGAGAAACAGCAGAGAGCGCGGAGACTCTCGTTGGGTCAGAAAGCATGATTTAAGGTTTTTCATCAGACGCGAGTTCCGGTGATGAATCGAGACATTGTGCGTGATGACCCGTGGGAGCGGATCGCTCCCCTGCTGCTGCTCAGGCAGCGTTTCAACCAGCTCTACAGCATTCCCACCATGCCGCCGTCATCAGCGTTGGACGAGGAAGCGCTCTCGTCGCCCGGCGCGGCCTCGATCACCACCACTTCCTCGGTAACGACATATGGCTGATCGACCAGTTCCTGCTCGGGTGCGGTGCCTCCCTCGAGGGCGGGCATCATGGCATTGAGCCAATCCACGGTCACCTCATCCATGGCCCCCGTGGCCAGGGCAGCTTTGGCGGCCGCCAGAGCCTCTGCATATTCCTCGGCGAGAATGTGCGTGCGCACCCGTTCGCGGTGGGCAGGGATGTAGTTGGGATCGGCTTCGAGCGCTTTTTCCACGGCTTGCACGGCCTCCCGGGATTTCTTCAGGCGGTTGTAGGTGCGCGCCAGATCGACATGCACCTCGGCAGAGGGATGGGTCTGGAGCAGTTTGCGGTACTGGACCACGGCCAGTGTGTCTTTTCCCACGTGGCAGTATGCCCGCGCCAGGTAGAGCAGGAAGGTGGGGTGCTCGGGAGTATCCTTCTGCAGGTCTCGATAGAACTCGATCAGCTCGCGAGCCTGGTCAGGCTCCCCGTAGAGCCTGTAGATGCTCTCGTGACAACGAGGATTCTCCGGGTCGCCCAGCAGGGTTTGGCGATAAAATCCGACCGCTTCCTCCACCTTGCCCTCGGCTGCCCATTTGTCAGCCTGGTCGATACGCCGCTCGGCAAGAGCGGCCAGAGCATACTCGTTCTCGGGCTGCTGCTCCAAAATGGCCTCGTAGACCGCGATGGCCGCGGCGGGGTCGCCATTGGCCTCATGGGTCTGGGCCACGCCGAACTGACAGCGAATAACGTCCTCGAAGCCGGCTCCCATCTCCTGATACATCTTGAGGGCCTCGATGTAGTTACCCTCTTCCTCGAGTTGACGGGCCACGTCCACATTGAGTCCGGAAACCTTCGAGCGGGCCCGCTCCTGGTTGGGGTCGCGCTCGAGCAGGCTGTGATAGACAGCCAGAGCCCCCGCCTCGTCGAGGTGGTCGGCCCACTCGTAGTAAAGCTCAATGATGCGCTCGGGAAGACCGGGCCGGTCGGGAACCAGGCCCACCAGTCGGTCCATAACGCCGATCCCCTCTTCATAGCGACCTTCGGAGACCTCATAGCCCGCCCAGCTCTCATAGAGCTCATAGGATTTGTCAAGAGCACCTGGATACTCGGGTTGACTGGTGAACAGGCGGGTCAAGATCTCCAGAGCCTCTTCATACTGGTTGTTTGCCGCGCTGGCCTCTGCCCAGGCCAGGTAGAGCCGACCCAGGGAACTGGCCGCCTCCTTGCTCTCAGGCGTGGACTCGATCAGACGCTCGAGAGTGGCCACCGCCTCGGCAAAACTGCCCTGCTCCTCCAGGGCGGCCGCCCAGGCCTGCATGCTCCGAGCCTGCTCGGAAACCGCCTGAGGCCATTCGGGCTCGAGCGCCTGCCAGGACTGTCCCACCTGCAGCGCAGCCTCGAACAATCCCTCGGCTTCGAGGGCGTCAATCCAGGCCTTATGCAAGCGCCGGCGCTCGTCCAGCGCCTGCTGATTGTCAGGGCTACGTTCCAGGACCTTACTCATGGTGGCGATAGCTTCCTCGTAGTCGCCTTGAGCCTCTTGAGACTGGGCCTGGGAAGAATAAAGCCGGAAGATCTCATCGTCGGCCCCGGCCTCCCCTGGTTGGACACCTCGCAACCTCTCCAGCACTGCCACCGACTGCTCGACCTCGCCACTCTCCTCGAGAGCCTTGGCCCAGCCTGTATAGATGCGCTCGATCTCCTCGACAACCTCGGCCTCAGGTTGCAGGCTGGCCAGCTCCTGGAGTTTCTCCACAGCTGCTTCGGGCTGGCCTTCTGCCTCCAGGGCCTTCGACCAGGTGCGATAGACCTGAGCGATCTTCTGGGGGATGCCAGGCAAGTCGGGGTTCTCGACCACCAGGTCGTTGTAGACGGCGATGGCCTCGGGGTAGTTCCCGGAGGCTTCGTGGTCGGCCGCCTTGGAACCGAAGAGACTGACCATCTCTTCCTGGACGCGGGTGTTACCTGGTTGCTCGGCCAGAAGCCGCCGCAGCACGTCCATGGCAGCCTCGCGCTGCTCGTCTTGACCAAGATGGCGAGACCAGTTGACGTAGAGGTCCACCACCCGTTCGCTGTCTTTCTCCTCGCCGACTCCGCTGGCAAGCATCCGGTTCACGATGTCGATCGCGTTCTCATAGTCGCCGTCGGACTCAAAGCGCGAGGACCACTCTCGGTAGACCCGGCGCATGTCTTTGGTAAGCTCTTCATCACCGGGATTGGCCTCCAGCGCCCGAATAAAGATCGCGATGGAATAATCGTAAGCACCATCGGTATAGTGGTGCATCGCCCAGTCGCGGTGGAGCCGACGAATCTCGGTGCCAGGAACTCCACTATCGGGGAAGCGCCCGCCCATGGTCTGGAAGATCTCGATAGCCTTTTCGTAGTCGCCGGCCGCCTCGAACTGCTCGGCCCAGGCCTTGTAAAGCCGGGCGATCTCCACCAGCAACTGAGGATCATCGGGCGTCTGTTGAAGCTGACCGGCAAAGAGCGTGATTGCTTCCTCGAAGTTGCCTTCCGACTCGAGCTTCTCGGACTGGGCCCGGTACAGCCGGCCCATCATCTTGGCGACCTCAGGGTTATCCGGCTGACGGGCAGCCAGATTGGCCAGTACGTCCTTGGCCCGAGCTGGCTCACCCTGCTCTTCCAGGTGGCCGGCCCAGGCCTGGTAGAGCCGGGCAATCTGTTGGGAGACCTCGGGCAGCTCCCCGACTCGCGCGGCCAGGCGATCAAATATCTCGAGGGCTCTCTCAAAAAGTCGATCCCGCTCAAACTTCTCGGCCCAGACGCCGGACAGGCGAATCACCTCCGGCACCACCTGGCCGCTATCGGGTTGAGCTTCGCGCAGGCGCTCGTAGACGTCGATCGCGTCGTCGTAGCTGCCTGCCTCCTCCAAGGCCGCGGCCCAGGCGGCGTAGACCTCTGCAGCTCGGGTCCGTGCTTGCTCGGGCTCGATACCCTGGGTTGCCTGCCGGTCGTAGACGGCGATCGCCTCCTCGTGCTCCCCGGCAGCTTTAAGCTGCTCGGCCCAGGCAGTGAAGAGACGAGCCGATTCGGACTGGGCGGCATCCGGCGCCAGCTTCTGGTAACTGGCCAGGGCCTCGTCGTAACGACCGGCCTGCTCGTGGGCCCGAGCCTCTTCGAGCACGAACCTGTCGAAGGTCGCCCGCAACTCGGCACTGTCGGGGTTGGTCGCCAGGGCACTTTCGATCGCTCCCACAGCCACCTCGGGCTTACCCAGCTGCCCTGATACCTCGACAAGTCGGGCCACCGATTCTGCGTTGGGCTCGAGCAGCGTGGCTTTCTCGAGCCAACTGAGGGCCGCCTCGCCCTGGTTGGCCTCGAGCAACAGCCCGGCCAACTTGCCCATGGCCTCGGTGTGCCCGGAATCCATCCGCAGGACGGCCTCAAGCTTGCTCTGGGCTTTGTCCGTCTTACCCAGCTCGAGAAAGTCGGTGGCCATCTCGTAGACTTCAGCAATCTCCTCGTCGCTGGCCGTCTTGACCCGCTCCACTCCAGGAGCCGGGCGAGCGGGCTCGGCCCTGGGCTTAACAGGCTCAACTTTGGCCTTCTCGGGCTCAGGCCTGGCCGGGGGCTTCGCCTTCTCAGGCTCGGGCTCGACCACCACCGGTTCTGGCGCGGGGGCAGCCACGGCTGCCGCCTCGGCGTCGAAAAGCTCAACGTAACCCGCATCACCAGCCGTTTCAGCCAGCACTCTACCGTAGTTGATCAGCACCGTGCGCTGCGAGGCATCTCCCTCTTCCTGAGCGATCTGGGCCAACTGGTAGTAGCTCTGGTAGTGATCGGGCTGCACGGCCAGAAGCTCGGTCAGGTATTGCTTGGCTTCGCCGAGCTTGCCACTGGCTCGCGCATCGTCGGCCTGGCGAGCGAGGGCCTCGACCTGGGCCAAAACCGGGTTGACCGGCTCGGGCTCGGGCTCGGGCTCCGGAACCGGTTCGGGCTCGGGCTCCGGAACAGGTTCGGGCTCAGGCTCGGGCACCACGGCCTCGGGCACGACGGCCACAGGTTCTGGCTCGGGCTCCGGGACCGGCTCAGGTTCAGGTTCAGGCTCGGGCTCGACCGCCACGGGCTCGGGGACAGGCTCGGCAATGGGCTTCGCGGGCTCGGGGGTGGGTTTGGCCACCGGCTCGGGACGAGGAGTGGGTGTGGGACGAGCTTTGACCACCGGAGTCGCCGGCTGGGTCTGGATGACCCGCCCCTCGAACAGCGCGTCGAGGTGCTGAGTGGCCTCGTGGTGGTCAGGATCGAGCTCGAGCACGCGGGTAAAAGCCTTCTTGGCGTCTTCCAGCCGACCGGCCTGCTCGTACATCTTGCCCAGGTCGTTCCAAAGGTCTTCGCGGTCGCGAGCCATCTCGGCCATGCGCTCGTACTGGTCGAGCGCCTCGTTCAGGCGGCCCTGCACGATGTAGATCTTGGCTGCCCGGACACGAATGTCGAGGTCCTCCGGAGCCAGTTGAATCGCCCGGCCCATCTCCTCCATGGCTTGCTCGGACATGCCGGCACGGGCCAGCGCGTCGGCGTAGCTGACCAGAAGCTGAGGGTTATTCTTCTCAATGTCGAGGCTCTTCTTGAAGCTGTCCAGGGCCCGCTCGGGCTGGTTGAGCTGGACGTAGGCATCACCCAGGGCCACAATGGAAGGAATGTGTCCCGCGTCGATATCCAGTGCCTGGCGCAAGAAGTCGACCGCGATGCTGGGCTTGCCCTTGGTGTGCAGATAGATCATGCCCAGCCCGTGCAGGGCGCCGATGTGCTTGGGCGAGAGCTTGACGGCGTTCTGATACGACTCGAAGGCGTACTCGCCCAGATTGAGCTTCATGAAGGCTTCGGCGAGTTGGAAATGCGCATCCACCGAATCGGGCTTCATCTGGGTCAGCCGTTTGTAGATGTCGATGGCTTCGTCGAAGCGGCCAGCGGTGAAATTGGCCTCGGCCAGCATCACGTTGGTCTCGAGATCGTTGGGATTGAGCTTGATGGCATCGCGCAGCTCGTCGATAGCCTCCTGGTTGCGGCTGAGCTTCAGCAAAGCTTTGGCCAGGCTAAGATGATACTGAGCGTCATTAGGCTTGAGGTCGACCGCCAGCCGGAAGGCCTGCACGGCGTCTTCATACTTGTTCAGGGTCTGGTAGACCGTTCCCAGGGTGTAGGTGGCGTAGGCATCCTTAGGGCTGAGCGAGATCGACTGCTGGTAGTGCTCGGCCGCCTTGTCGAGTTGCCCGGTGCGCTGGTAGGCCTGGGCCAGGCTATAGTGCATCTCGGGGTCGGATGGGTTCTCTTCCAAGGATTTGACGAAGGTCTCGATGGCTTTGGGCATGTCGCCGAGCTGCATCGCAATCTGGCCCAGCTCGCGCACCGCCTCGCCATAGCGAGGATTGAGCTCGATGGCTCTCTCGTAGCACTGAATGGCCAGGTCGGGACGATACATGCTCTTGCAGCACTCGGCCAGGTGGAAGTGGATCTCCGGCGTGGTGGGGCTGAGGTCGAGCGCCTTCTGGAACTGCTGCATGGCGTTCTTGAACTTGGCCTGGTTGAAGTAGACACGCCCGAGAGCAAAGTAGAAGCGGGGTTGCTCGGGATCGAGCTCGATGGCCCGGTCGAGGTGCCGCACCGCCAGCGCTCCCATGTTCTCGCGAGCATACACCTCACCGAGCTGGAAGTGGGCGTCGGCATACCGCGGATTGGCTTCGACAGCCTTCTTGAAGTTGTCGATCGCCAGCTTATTCTGGCTGAGCTTGGTATAGATCTCGCCGCACTGCTCGTAGGCTTCCCAGAGACGGGGATTGACGTCGAGGGCGCGCTTGAGGCTCTGCAGAGCCAGCTCCAGGCGGCCGAACAGCTTGTAGGCCGAGCCCAGCTGATAATGCGCAAACGAGTCCTTGGGATTGACCACGATGGGACGCTCGAACTGCTGGATGGCCGAGCCAATCTTCTTCTTGTACATCGCGGCCGTGTCCGGGTCGCTGAACAGCATGTGGAGATTGGGGTCGTGCTTGAAGGCTTTGCGCCACTCTTCCAGGGCCAGCTTCAGCTCGGCTCCGCGGGCCAACAGAAAGCCCCGGTGCAGGTAAGACTTGGAGTGCTTGGAATCGAGCTTGATGGCTTGCTCGTATTCTTTGTTGGCGTCGGCGGTCTGACCAGCTTCCTCATAAGCCATCCCCAGCCCGAAATGTGCTTCGGCACTGTCCGGGTGGAGCTTGACCAGGGTCAGGTACTTCTGGACCTGGTACTGGGTGGTGGTGGTCTCCGCCATTGTTCCGCTTTTCTGCTCTCTCCTTTAGATTGCGGGAAACTACGAATGAGCCCTGACTCGGCTCAATCCTCGAACCGGGGCTCTGGAGTCGATCGCATCCGTGTCGCCAGTTTCGAGTCCGACGGATCCCTTCCTGCCTTCAAACCGCGCGCCTCCAACGCTCTGCCTGTTTCCATGAAAGTTCATGATCCTCCTGCCCTTCAAGCTCTGGAGGCCTTTGGGTGGTGTGCTCGAAAGGCCGTGGGTGATTCAAGGCAAGCAGATCCGCCTCTGGAGCGTGGAGCGTCACGACCTCTTGAAGAACTACCAGTGGGCAAACGACCGGGAGCTGATCCGCCTGGCAGGCATGAACCCGCTGCCAAAGTCGGTCTGGGAGGTCGAGCGCTGGTATGAGACCGCCACCACCAGCCCCAGCACTCAGATATTCGCCATCAAGAGTCTGGATGGCGAATATCTGGGAAACATCGAGCTTTCCGACATGGAAGTGCGGGTGGGACGCGCCGAAATCGGCGTTCTGATCGGCGAACGGTCCTTCTGGGGCAAGGGCATCGGCAGCGATGCCGTCTACACCCTCTGCAGGTTCGCCTTTGAGGAGCTCAGGATGCATCGCCTGGAGGCCCGCGTGCTCGCGCACAACGATCGGGCTCGCCGCATTTTCGAGAAGGTGGGCTTCAAGAACGAGGGAGTCGAGCGCGAGTCTCACTATGCAGAAGGAAAGTGGTGGGACGTCAGCTTGCTCGGTTTGCTCGACCGCGAGCTCGACGAGCCCTGACCAGCATCGGAATCGAACTGTGAAGCCAATTGTTTTTGAGGGCCAGAGCGCCCGCCTGATCGACCAGACCAGACTTCCCCGCGAGGAGGTCTGGCTCGAGATTCGCAGCGGTCCCGAGGCGGCCGAAGCCATCCGCAGCATGCAGATTCGCGGCGCCCCCGCCATCGGCATCACAGCCGCTTACGGGCTGGCCCTGTCGGCTCTGCACTCGACTCGAGATTCCCTGGAGGCCATGCGAGCAGAGCTGGCCGAGGTGGCGCGGGAGCTGGGGGCCACGCGCCCTACGGCGGTGAACCTTTTCTGGGCCATCCAGCGCATGAATCATGTGAGCGAGAGAGCAAGCAGCCCGGCCGAGCTACGCGAGCAACTCGTCGCGGAGGCTGAGACCATCGCCGCCGAGGACGAAGCCATGTGCCGGGCCATGGGCCGACATGGGGCCGAGCTGGTGCCGTCCGGCGCTCGCATCCTCACCCACTGCAACGCTGGAGCGCTGGCCACAGGCGACTACGGCACGGCCCTGGGCGTGATCCGAGCGGCCCACGAGCAGGGCAAGGCGATCCACGTCTGGGTGGACGAAACCCGTCCGTTCTTGCAGGGTGCCCGCCTGACGGCCTGGGAGCTGGCCCACGAGGGTATTCCGGCCACGCTGCTTTGCGACAACGCGGCCGGGCACCTCATGCAGCAGGGCAAGGTCGACCTGGTGGTGGTCGGCTCGGATCGAATCACCTCGCGGGGAGACGTGGCCAATAAGATTGGCACTTACACCCTGGCCGTCCTCTGCCGCCAGCACGACATCCCTTTCTACGTGGCCGCACCCCGATCCACGATCGACCTGTCGATCGAATCGGGCCGCGATATCCCCATCGAGCAGCGCGACGGCCGCGAGGTCACGCATCTTTTCGGACAACCCGTGGCCGCGACCGGCGTGGAGGTCTTCAACCCCGCCTTCGACGTGACCCCGGCCGAGCTCGTCACGGCCATCATCACCGAGCAGGGAATCCATCGCCCTCCCTTCTCTCCCGTCCTGGCACGGGTGGCAGGCCGACCTTGAAGCTGCTCGAGCTCCTGGAGGGCGCGCCGCCCCGCAGCCCGGTCTACGTGGTGGTGGGCAAGGACGAGTTCCTGGTCGACCTGGCACTGGATCATTTGCGCTCCCATACCCTCGAGCCGGGGCTGGCCGAGTTCAATCATCGCGTGCTGCGCTGCTCCAAGACCATGAAGTCAGGAGTCGTGGTGGACGCCCTGGCCGAGCTCCCGATGCTGGCCTCGGTCCGTCTGCTCGAGCTCCGCTCTGCAGACGAGCTGGTCGCGCCCGTGGCGCAGGCAGCCGTGGCCGGGCTCGAGCAGGCGGCCCGCGATCCGGGCGTGGTCACGGTCTTGACGGCGGCCAGTCTACCTAAGAAAGATGGTCTCGTCCCCGCGGCCGCCCGGCTCGGGGTGACCATTCAGGCCGAGGTGGGCGAATCGGAGCGACCCGCCTGGCTGCGCGCCCGCCTCAAGCACCACAAAGCGAAATTCGAGGGCGACGCCCAGCAAGAGCTTTTGACCCGCGTGGGAGACGAGCTCAGACTTCTGGAAACCCACCTCACCCGCCTGGCCCTCTACGCCGGAGCCGAGCCAGTGACTCGCTCCATGGTCAAGGAGCTGGTTCCCTTCTCAGCCAGCGTGCAGATCTGGCGACTCACGGCGGCGATCGGGCAGGGAAACCTCAAAGAAGCCATCGAGGTGCTCGACCGGTTGATGGCCGAAGACGATAGCCCCATCGGCCTGCTGAGCTACCTCAACAGCTATTGCAACTCGATGGCCCAGGTCGGCCATCTCTCCCACAGCCAGGCGGCCCTCAAAGCCGCCTTCCCGGCCAAGAAAGAGTTCCAGCTCAAGAAACAGGTCCAGGAGGCGGCCACCTGGTCGCCCCGTGACCTGAGCACGGCATTCGAGTCTTTACTGAAGGCCGATCTGCGCCTCAAGACCGGGACAGACGGGCGGCTGGTCATGCAACTCTTGCTCATGCAGTTCTGCTCGAGGCAGGGCCTGCAGCGCCGACGGGGATAAGCCAGACTGGTCCCACAATGGAATTTTTCCAGCTTTTTCAGAAGCCTTTCAGGCATGGTTGGACTGTCACAGCGTTGTAACACACTCGACCTGCCCGGGCACTAAGATGAGGTCGACAGATAGAGGTAAAGCCCACAAGCGATTCTAGTGGTGCGAAGGAGTAAGGATGTATAGCGTTGGCAGCAAGGTGATTCACGCTCTGCACGGTCTGGGAACCGTCGAGACCATCGAAGAGAAAGATATCCTCGGGCAGATCGCCCGTTTTTCCGTCATCTCGTTCCAGAATGACCGCCTCAAGATCATGGTCAATGTGGACCAGCGGAACAACATGATCCGCCCCCTGACCGAGGCTTCGGATGTGCCGAAAATCATGGAATACATGAGCAGCTTCACCTGCGAGATGCCCTCCAAGTCGGCCGAGCGTTACGCCATCAACCTTCGCAAGGTCAAGAGCGCGGACGTTTTCCAACTCGCCGAGGTGGTCAAGGACCTGATGGACCTGTCTCGCGTCAAGAAGCTCTCCCCGAAAGAGCTGGCGATGCTCAAGCAGGCACGCGGCATCCTCTCCTCGGAGATGAGCCAGGTGTTGAGCAAGAGCGCCGAAGAGATGGAGCTCTCCATCGACAACGCTTGCCGCGTCGAGGAGCTCGTCACCGCCTGAGAACCCTGTTTTGAGGTTGCATCAAGCACCCGTCAGGGTGCTTTTTCGTTTTCCAGCACCTGGCGCAGAGCCCGCATGCAGAGCTCGTTCTCCTCGGGAAGGCCCACCGTGATCCTCAGGCAGTCGGACATACTGTACTGGGTCAGGGGGCGCACGATGATGCCCCGTTCGAGCAGCTTCTGAAAGACGTGCCGAACGGCCTCGGGCGAGGCCAACTGCACCAGCACGAAGTTGGCCACCGAGGGAACATAGAACAAGCCCATGCTTTCCAACTCGCCGTAGAGATAGCTCAGCCCGCCGTGGGTCAACTCGACCGTGCGCTTGAGGAACTCGGTGTCACCCAGGGCCGCGATGCCTGCCCTCTGGCCGAGCACGGCCGGCTCGAAGGGCAGCTTGACCTTCCACAGATGGCGGATCAAATGGTCGTGGCCGAACCCGTAGCCGACCCGAAAACCGGCCAGTCCGTAAGCCTTCGAGAAGGTCCGCAGGGTGATCACGTTGTCGTGACGATAGTCCATCGAATCGGGAAAATCGAGCCGGTGACTGGCGAACTCGTAATAGGCCTCATCCAAGATCACCAGCACCCGCTCGGGCACCCGGGCCATGAAGCTGTCGAACTCATCGCGAGTGAAGATGGTGCCGGTCGGGTTGTTGGGGTTGCACAGGTAGATGAGCTTGGTGCGAGGGGTGATCTGGTCGGCCATCGCCTCCAGGTCGAAGCGGTAGTCATTGAGGGGGACCATGATGGGCTCGATGCCACGGGTGCGACACAGCACGGTAAACCCCATGAAAGTGCCCCGGGCCGTGATCACCTCGTCGGCACCGTGCAGAAAGGCCCGCACGATGCAGGCCATGATGCCCTCAGAACCGTTGCCGACGATGAC